>CAZKTO010000012.1:23814-51985 GCA_964555685.1 uncultured Dehalococcoidia bacterium | reverse complement strand
GGCTACTCGGCCTGCCACTGGTGCCATGTGATGGAGCACGAGAGCTTCGAGGACGCTGAGACGGCCGAGGTGATGAACGCCCTCTTCGTCAGCATCAAGGTCGACCGGGAGGAGCGCCCCGATCTCGATAGCGTCTACATGCAGGCGGTCCAGGCCCTCACCGGCCACGGCGGCTGGCCCATGACCGTCTTCCTGACGCCCGACGGCCGGCCCTTCTACGGCGGCACCTACTTCCCCAAGGTGGCCCGGCAGGGGATGCCCTCCTTCGTGGACGTCCTCAAGAGCGTCGCCGACGCCTATCACTCGCGCCGGGGCGACGTGCTCCAAGCGGCCAGCCAGATCGTCGGCCACATCCAGGGCCAGACCCGCCACCCGGGCGGGGAGCTCATGACCTCGGCGCTCCTCTCCCAGGCGGTCCAGCGCCTGGCCGCCGCCTTCGACTGGGACCACGGCGGCTTCGGCTCCGCGCCCAAGTTCCCCCAGCCCATGGCCCTCGAATTCCTCATGCGCTCGTACCGGCGCCAGCCCGACGCCCGGGTGCTCCAGATGGTCGAGCACACGCTCACGCAGATGGCCCGCGGCGGCATCTACGACCAGATCGGCGGCGGCTTCCACCGCTACTCCACCGACGCCCACTGGCTCGTGCCTCACTTCGAGAAGATGCTCTACGACAACGCCCTCCTCGCCCAGGCCTGCCTCCACGCCTTCCAGATCACCCGCAACCCCTTCTATCGCCGCATCGCCGAGGAGACGTGCGACTACGTGCTCCGCGAGATGACCGACCCCGCCGGCGGGTTCTACTCGACCCAGGACGCCGATAGCGAGGGCGAGGAGGGGAAGTTCTTCCTCTGGACGCCGGCGGAGGTGGCCGAACACCTGGGCGAGGAGGAGGGCCGCCTCCTCTGCGCCTACTTCGACGTGACCGACGGCGGCAACTTCGAGGGGCGCAGCATCCTGAACGTGCCCACCGAGGCGCCAGCCGCGGCCCAGAGCCTGGGCGTGACCCGGGAGCGCCTGCAGGACATCATCGAGCGGGGACGCCGGACGCTCTACCAGGCCCGCGAGCGGCGGAGCCACCCCGGCCGCGACGAGAAGGTGCTGACGGCGTGGAACGGCCTCATGCTCCGCACCCTCTCGGAGGCGGCCGCGGCCTTCGAGCGCCCGGGCTACCTCCGGGCGGCCGTCGCCAATGCAGACTTCCTGTTAGCGAACCTGCGCCGGGACGGGCGGCTCCTCCGCACCTGGAAGGGGGGCCAGGCCAAGCTCCTGGGCTACCTCGAGGACTACGCCATGCTCATCGATGGCCTCGTCGCGCTCCACGCCGCCACTTCGGACCGGCGCTGGCTCGACGAGGCCCGGGCCCTGGCCGCCGCCATGCTCGACCTCTTCTGGGACGATGGCGCGGGCTCCTTCTACGACACCGGCAAGGACCACGAGCGGCTCGTCGTCCGCCCGCACGACGTCTTCGACAACGCCATGCCCTGCGGCGGCTCCGTCGCGGCCGACGTGCTCCTGCGCCTGGCCGTCCTCACCGGCGACTCCGAGCTCTCGCGGCCGGCAGTGGCCTCGCTGCGGTCGGTGGCGCCGCTCATGGGCAACCACCCCAGCGGCTTCGCCCACTGGCTGGGCGCTCTGGACTTCTACCTCTCCAAGCCCGTCGAGGTCGCCCTCGTGGGCTCGCGGTCGGACCCGGCGATGGCATCCCTCGCCGGCGTCGTCTTCGGCGCCTACCTCCCCAACAAGGTCGTCGCGGGCTGGGACCCGGCCAGCGGGCCCGCCGGCGGCCTGCCCCTGCTCCAGGGCCGGGGGCTCGTCAACGGGCGTCCGGCGGCCTACGTGTGCGAGAACTACGCCTGCCAGCTCCCGGCCACGGACGCCGCCACGCTCCAGCGCCAGCTCGGGCTGGAGGCGTCTGGCCCAGAGACGTCGTAGGGCCACAGCGTGCCGTGCCTCTACGACCAGGCGCTTGCCATGCGCGGAGATCTGGACTACGATTCCCTGCGTCCTCGGAGGCGAGGACGCACCGAACATAGGAGGAGCGCCATGACCCAGAAAGCCACGCCCAACCCCATCGAACTCTACGAGGCCGCCGTGAAAGCCACCCGCAAGGTCGTCGCGGGCGTCAAGACGGAGCAGGTGGCCAAGCAGACCCCCTGCGACAAGTGGAACGTCCAGCAGCTCGTGGAGCACATGGTCCAGGCCAACGGCTACCTGACCAGCTTCATGACCGGCAGCAAGCCGGCCGCCGCCCCGGCCAAGAGCGTGCTCGAGGCCTATGACGCGGCTACGAACGCGGCCCTCAAGGTCATCAAGGCGCCCGGCGCCCTGGAGAAGAAGGGCAAGGGGCCCATGGGCGACATGACCGGAGCCCAGATGGTGGGGATGATATTCTCGGACACGCTCATCCACGGGTGGGACCTGGCCAAGGCGACGGGCCAGGCCGCCACGCTGGACGCGAAGCTGGCCGAGGCGTCCTACGGCATGGTCGCGCCCCATGCCGATGGCGCACGGAAGGCCGGGGCCTTCGGGCCTGCGGTCGCCGTGCCCGCCAACGCGAGCCCCCAGGACAAGTTGCTTGGCCTCACCGGCCGCAAGCCGTAGCGCCGCCCGCCGGAAGGATGAGCGGCGTTGGCTGTGAGCTAACGCTTTCGCGGCTTCGCCCGGCCCATGGCGCAGACGGCCTCGAACTCGTCCTTCGTCACGGGCTGGACGGAGAGGCGCATCCCGCGCCGCAGTAGCATCATCTCGGCGAGCCTGGGGTTGCCGCGCATCTCGTCCATGGTGACGGGGTGGGCGAACCGCTCCCCGGCCTCGATGTCCACCATGTACCAGATGGGACTGTCGGGCGTGCTCTTGGGGTCTGGGTGGGCCGACTTGGGGTCCCACGCCGTGTGGTCCGGGCGTCCCTCCCGCACGACGACGGCGGCGCCGATGACGGCTGTGGGCTGGCAGTTGGAGTGATAGAAGAGCACGCCGTCGCCCCGCTTGATCTCGTCGCGAAGGGTGTTGCGCGCCTGGTAGTTCCGCACCCCGTCCCAGCAGGCGACGCCGTCCTTCACCAGGTCGTCGTAGGAGTAGGCGGTGGGCTCGGACTTGAAGAGCCAGTAGCGTTTGGGCATGGGGCTATCCTTCGCTGGTGGGCGCTGGAGGAATCGAACCTCCAACCCCTTCCTTGTAAGGGAAGTGCTCTAACCGTTGAGCTAAGCGCCCGGATCGTCGCCCAGCGCCGCGCTGCAAGCGGGGCAGAACTGCCAGTACTCGTAGTCGAACATGAGACAGGTGTGGAGATAGTTCGTCTCCACGTTCAGGCGCGTCTGGCACCCAGGGCACGTCCACTCGAAGCGGTTGGGCCCCTTGACCCGGAGCTTCAGGTGCTCGTCGAACCACTTGCGCGCGGCCTGGGGCGGCGGCTCCTGGGACGGGAAGGGCGACTCCCGCATCCCGTCGTAGCCGAAGTGCTGGAGCACGGCCCGCACCAGCTCGTCCATCGAGCCGATGGTCCGGCCGCCCTCGGCCTCGCTCTTCAGGAACCTGCCCGTCTTCGCCGCCATCGCGCCCCTGCCTCGTCCCGCTGCTCCTCTCCTAGAGCTTGAAGAACGCCGCCGCATTTGTCCCCAGGATCTTCCGCTTGGCCTCGTCCGAGAGCTCCGTCCGCCGCACGATGGCCTCCACGGTGCCGGGGAACTTGGCGTCGGCGTGCCAGTAGTCGGAGGCGTACATCACGTAGTCGGGCCCAAAGGTATCGACGACGTGATGGATCGTCTGCTCCTCGTAGTCGCAGGAGATCTTGATGCGCCCGGCGCGCACGTAGTCGCCGGGCCTCATCTTGCACGGGACCTGCCGGCCGAACTTGCCGTGCTGGTCGTCCATCCGGTCCACCCAGAACGGCAGCCAGCCCGCGTTGCCCTCCATGATGCCCACCCGGAGGCGCGGGTAGCGGTCCAGGACGCCCCCGCAGACGATCTTGGCGAGGGCCGTCATCAGCTCGAAGGGGAAGCCCAGGAGGTTCAGGTAGAACTGGTTGGGCGAGCGCGGCTCGCACATATTGGCGATGCCAGGCATGGTGTAGCCGCCGTGGACGCAGACGGGGATATCCAGGTCCTGGGCCACGGCGTAGACGGGGTCCAGGGCGCGGCTGTCCAGGTCGCACCCGTGGACGTTGGTCGGAAAGTGGGCGCCGACGAGGCCCAGCTCGGTCACGCCCCGGCGCAGCTCGGCGGCCGCGCCCTCCGGGTCCTGGAGAGGCAGGGCGCACATCCCCTTCAGGCGGTCCGGGCAGGCGGAGCAGTAGCCCGCGAGCCAGTCGTTGTAGGCGCGGCACATGGAGAGGGCCAGGCCGCCGTCATCGAGGCCCGAGGCCGCGAGAGCCAGCACGCCGCCAAAGAGCACCGCCACGTCGATACCGTCGGTGTCCATGTCCTTGATGCGGACGTGGGGGTCGTACATGCCGGCGCGCTGGACGTGGGTCCCGAAGTTGTCCATGTCCGCGGGTACGCGGAGGTCGGCGCCGGGCAGGGGCTCCGGCCAGATCTTGCCTTCGAGGAACGTCCGCCCGCCGCCCGTGGGGAAGGGGATGTGCCGCGGGCCGCGGTCGCGGTACCCGGCGTCCATAGCGTCGCGCCACGCGAGGGCCTTGGGGTGCGTCTCCATGACGTGCCCATCGGCATCGATGACGCGGTACTGCGGGAACTGCTTCATGGCGCTCCTTAGACTCTGGGCGGCGCGCCGTGCGATGAGCGGACGCGATGCCGCCTGGGGGATGGTGCGCTTGGCGGGAATCGAACCCACAACCTCAGCCTTCGCAGGGCTGCGCTCTGTCCTATTGAGCTACAAGCGCACGATAGAATCAGGAGTCCAGGGCATGTCCACGGCCCACTATAGCAAATCCGGCCGGCCCCTGTCATCGCGGCGCCCCGACCCGTCGGGACCCGTGTGCTAGGCTGGTAGCCTCATCGCCATGACCGACGCCACCGCCCGGGAGCTGTTCTTGCGGGCCGCCCGCCTGCCCGAAGGCGAGATCGACCTCGCCCGGGCGGCGCTGCTCCTGGCCGCCATGGAGTACCCCAGCCTGGATATCGACCGGGAGCTGGGCCTGCTCGACAGCCTGGCCTCCGCCGCGCGCTCCCGGCTCGACGGCGACCGCGACCCCTTGGCCTGCGCCAACCGCCTGAGCGAGTTCCTGTTCGACGAGATGGGCTTTCGCGGGAACCGGGAGGACTACTACGACCCGCGCAACAGCTATCTCAACGACGTCCTGAGCCGCCGCCTGGGCATCCCTATCACCCTCGCGCTGGTCTATATCGAGGTGGGGCGGCGGTCCGGCATCCCCCTGGCCGGGATCGGCATGCCGGGCCACTTCCTCGTGGGGCATCGGGAGGCGGAGGGGCTCTACATCGACCCCTTCCACGGCGGCATCCTCCTCTCCCGGGAGGAGTGCGCCGAGCGGCTGCGGCAGGCGCTGGGCGAGGAGACGCCGTGGGACCCGCTCTACCTGGCGCCCATCGGCAACCGCGACTACATCGCTCGGATGGTGCGCAATCTCAAGGGGGTTTACATGCGGCGGGAGGACCATCGCCGGGCGCTGGGCATGATCGAATGGCTCCTGCGCCTGGAGCCTCCGGAGGCCCACGACCTGCGCGACCGAGGCCTGGTCTACACTCGCATGGGACAGCACCATCAAGCCCTGGCCGACCTGCGCGGCTATCTCGAGGCCGCGCCCTACGCGCCCGACGCCCAGGCCGCCGGCGAGCTCGTGACCCGCCTGGAGCGGATGCTGGGCGCTTGACGGCCTCAGTCCACCCAGGAGCGGGCGCCCTAGCCCCGGCGCAGGACCGGCCGGTCCTCCAGGTAGCCCATATCCAGGAGCTCCACGCCGGGGAAGTGTCGCGCCACCTCCGCCTGGATGGGCTTGATGTCCGTCCCCCGGGTGAGGGGAGGCATCCAGTTATCATGATGGCAGAGGGCCACCTGCCGAGGCCGCAGGAGGTCCACCTCCCGGGCCAGGAACTGGGCCAGCGTCCCCTGGATAGGCTCGCCGTCGACGTTGCCTCGGCCGGCGGCGGCCAGCAGCGCCAGGTCGGGGCGCAGGTCTCGCAGGATGCCCGTCCAGTGGCCTGAGGTGTCCTTCCACAGGATCGAGCCCTCGGGCGTCTCGATAAGATACGCCAAGGCCCCGCCGTCACCGCGGACGTGCTGGTCGGACTCGCGCAGGTGGGCCTGCATCTCGGCGGCGCCGGGCCGGTCGTCGGGCCGCCGCCGGAACGATCGCTTCTCCATGCTGGCGTGGCGCTCCTGGAGCGTCAAGCCCTGGTCCCCAAGGCAGACCTCGTCGGCGAGGCTCGCGTTCTTGGCCCAGATGCAGGAGTGCTGGCTGGGGAAGACCCGGACCGTCACGCGGTCGGAGAGGCGGACCCGCTCGCCACCGGCCACGGCCATGATCTGCGGCTCCGGCACCTCCTCCTGGCTCATGGCGCGCGCCGTCTCGTAGGACCCGATGACGATGGCGCCGGTGTTGCGGGCGATGCGCTCGGCCCCCCACAGATGGTCGAAATGCGAGTGGCCGACGAGGATGAAGTGGGCGCGGTCCACCCCAGAGACGCTGAGGCCGACGTTGGGCGCGGCGGGCACCCGGTCCAGGTACGCGTCCAGAAAGATGACCAGGTCATCGATCTTGAGGCGGTAGGTCGAGACGCCCAGCCAGTCCAGGGTGATATGCATCGTGGCGCTCCTTGCGGGGCCCGAGAGCCCGCGCTTGCGCCATGATACACCGCCCCGCCCCCAAGCCCGTCCCTTGACAAGCACGAGGGCCGGCTATACCTTCGGCACGGCATCGGCGCTCCGCCATGCCACACAACGCCGGCTCCCCGACTCGTCGGGGCGGGCCCGCCTAGGCGGGCGGAGACGCAACCATGACCACCGCCACTACCGAGGCCCACGCCGCGCTCCTGGCCGCCGCCAAGGAGTTCGGCCTGAAGCTCAAGGACACCTCCGAGCCCAGAGACGGCTACATCCGGGCCAACGGCCTGCGCCTCCACTACCTGGACTGGGGCGGAACAGGGACGCCCATTCTCTTCCTGCACGGCGGCAACCAGACGGCCCACACCTGGGACCTCGTCTGCCTGCAGCTCCGGAGCCAGTACCGCTGCATCGCCCTGGACCAGAGGGGCCACGGCGAGAGCGAGGCGCCGAAGGAGAACAACGACCCCATGCCCTTCTCCCAGCGGGAGGACGTCCGCGGGGCCATCGAGGCGCTGGGGCTCGAAAAGCTGGTGCTCGTCGGCATGTCCATGGGCGGCCTCAACACCCTCGCCTACTCCAGCCGCTACCCGCAGCGCCTCCTGGCCATCACCATCGTGGACGTGGGGCCCACCATCCAGCGGACCGGCTTCGAGGAGACGGGCAAGTTTCTCCAGGAGAAGCGGACCTTCGCCTCCCTCGACGAGGCCCTGGAGCACGCCCATCAGTTCAACCCCAGGCGGCCCCTGGCCCACCTGCGCTATAGCCTCATGCACGCGCTGAAGCGCCAGGATGACGGGACCTGGACCTGGCGCTACGCCGGGGCGGGAATGCGGGATGCCCAGGACCGGAAGGCGCAGGCGGAAAAGGTGCTCGCCACCTACGCCAAGCTGTGGGAGTGGGTGCCGCGCATCCCGTGCCCGGCGCTGGTCGTCCACGGGGGCGAGAGCAACGTCCTCACCCGCGCCGACGCCGACAAGCTGGCCGCCACGCTCCCCAAGGGGCGGGCCATCACGATCGCGGGCGCCGGCCACACGGTCCAGGGCGACCAGCCCAAGGCCTTCGCCGCCGCCCTGCGGGCGTTTCTCAAAGAAGTCCTGTAGGCTCTCGCTGGCCCCACCGCCCCATGACCTCCCTCCTCGCCGGCGTGCGGGTCCTGGACCTCACGCACCACATCGCCGGGCCCTACGGGACCAAGCTCCTGGCCGACTACGGGGCCGACGTCATCAAGATCGAGCGGCCCTGGGGCGGCGACCCGGCCCGGCGCCTGGGCCCCTTCCTCGCCGACCGTCCCCACCCCGAGCGGAGCGGCCTCTTTCTTCACCTGAACACGAGCAAGCGCAGCCTCACCCTGAATCTCAAGAGCGCGACGGGCCGCGCCATCCTCCGCGAGCTCGCCGCCACCGCCGACGCCGTCGTCGAGGGCTTCCGGCCCGGCACGATGGAGCGCTTGGGGATCAGCTACGAGGCCCTGGCCCAGTCCCGCCCGCGCCTTGTCTTCACCTCCCTCTCCAACTTCGGCCAGGACGGCCCCTATCGCGACTACCGGGCCAGCGAGATCACCGAGTACGCGACGGGCGGGGCCATGTTCGCCACGGGCTACCCCGGCCGCGAGCCCATCAGGATGGGCGGCAGCGTCGTCCAGACGCAGGCGGGGCAGGCAGCGGCCCTGGCCACCCTCATCGCCCTCTTCGGCGTCCAGCGGCGCGGCCACGGTGAGCGCATCGACCTCTCCATCATGGAGAGCCAGGCGGCGACCCAGGACCGCCGGACCACCATGCTCATCGCCTACCAATTCAACGGCCAGGTGAACGACCGCAACCGGCGGCCCGGCTGGCTCGGCGGCGGCGTCCGCCCCTGCAAGGATGGCTACTTCAGCGTCTCGACGCAGGAGCGCTGGTTCCCCGTGGCGATGAAGATGTACGGCCACCCCGAGCTCATGGAGGACCCGCGCTTCGCCACCGTCGAGGCGCGCGCCAGGCCCGAGGCCCACGAGGAGCTGGAGCCCTACATCCTGCCCTGGTTCCTCGAGCGGACGATGCAGGAGTGCTGGCGCGAGGCCCAGGCGCACCGGCTCCTCTCGGGCCCCGTCTATACCCCAGGCGACACCGTCCGCGAGCCCTACTTCCGCTCCCGAGGCTACTGGGAGACCATCGCCCACCCCGATGCGGGCGCCTTCGAATACCCAGGGCGGCCGTTCCGCGCCGACGCACGCCCGCCGGAGCCTCGGCGCGCCGCGCCTACGCTGGGCCAGCACAACGGCGAGATCCTGCGCGGCGAGCTGGGCTACTCGGCGGAGGACCTGCGCCGGCTCCGGGCCGCGGGGGTCATCTAATCGTGGCCGCGCCAGTGCCTCCGCCCCCGTGGGCGGGCGTCCCCCTGCCCCTCGAGGGCGTGCGCGTCGTGGACCTGACCATCGTCTGGGTCGGCCCCTTCGCCACCATGTTCCTGGGCGATTGGGGCGCCGACGTGATCAAGGTCGAGTCCACCCAGCACTTCGCCACCAGTAGCCGGGGCCAGGTGGCGCGCCCCACGCCGCAGATGGTCAAGGCGCTACGCGGCTGGCGGACGACCTACCCCAACGACGAGGCCGGACCCCATCCCTGGAACCGGGCCGCCCTCTTCCAAAACCACTCGCGCAACAAGCGCAGCTTCACCGTGGACCTGCGGCGCCCCGAGGGCATGGAGGTCCTGGCCAGCCTTGTGCGCGTATCCGACGTCATCGTCGACAACAACGTCGCCTCCACTACCGAGAAGCTGGGCGTCACCTGCGAGTGGGCCCGCTCCATCCGGCCGGACATCATCCACATCCGCATGCCCGCCTACGGCCTGGAGGGCGAGTACAAGGACTACCGCTCCTTTGGGAGCCACGTGGAGGCCCTGTCCGGGCACACGTGGGTCCGGGGCTACCCAGACATGGACCCCTCGACGCGGGACGAGGTCTTCGTGGCCGACGCCTCGGGCGGGATGGTGGCGGCCTTCGCCGTGGTCGCCGCGCTGCATCGCCGGCGCCTGACCGGCCAGGGCGCCTTCATCGAGCTCTCGCTGGTCGAGAACATGGTCCCGAACCTGGGCGAGGCGTTCATGGACTACACCATGAACGGCCGCGTCCACGATACGCTGGGCAACCGGGACCCGTACCGCGCGCCCCAAGGCTGCTACCCCTGCCAGGGCGATGACCGGTGGATCGCCATCTCCGTCCGCGACGAGGCTGAGTGGGCCCGCTTCGCCCGGGCCATCGGCCGGCCCGGCCTCCTGCGCGACCCCCGCTTCC
Organism: uncultured Dehalococcoidia bacterium; assembly: GCA_964555685.1. Lineage (GTDB taxonomy): Bacteria > Chloroflexota > Dehalococcoidia > SHYB01 > SHYB01 > CAZKTO01. Next base: position 41,976 of record CAZKTO010000012.1, on the reverse strand, counting down.
GCACCGTGCTGGCCCGCTGGCGCCACCATGATGCGCTGGACGCCGTCATCGCCGAGTGGACGCGCCGGCACGGGCACTACGAGGCGATGGAGCTCCTCCAGCGGGCGGGCGTCACCGCCGGCGCCGTCATCGACGACGCCGACGCCTACCGCGACCCGCACCTCGCCGCCCGCCGCTTCTTCCAGACGGTGACACAGCGGGAGGTGGGGACCTACTCCTACCCTGGCATCATGTGGCGGGCGTCCCGCACGCCCAACGGCATCCGGCATCCGTCGGTGCTCCTGGGCGAGCACAACGAGCAGGTCTATCGCGAGCTACTAGGCGTCTCGGAGGCTGCTTACCAGCGCCTGGAGCGCGAGGGGCACATCGGGACCGAGTACGCGCCGCATATTCCGTGACGGCCTGCGGGGCGCTCACCCACGCCGGCCACGCTATAATGCGCCCATCGTCAGGAGTCGCGGAGGGAGCGCGCATGGACTTCGCATGGACGAAAGAGGACGAGGCCTTTCGCAAGGAGGTCCACGATTTCCTCACGGAGGAGATCCCGTCCTGGTGGAAGGGGATGTTCGAGAGCGGGGACCGGGGCTGGACCTACACCAAGGAGTTCTGCCAGAAGATCGGCCAGCGGGGCTGGCTGACCATGGCGTGGCCCAAGGAGTACGGCGGCGCCGACGCGCCCGTCTGGACCCAGGTCATCTTCAAGGAGGCCATGGCCCGCTACGGCGAACCCCGGGGGCCCCAGTACATGAACCTGAACTGGATCGGCCCCAGCGTCATGCTCTTCGGCACTCCGGAGCAGAAACGCTACCACCTGGGCCGCATGAGCAAGGGCGACGTCATCTGGTGCCAGGGCTTCAGCGAGCCCAACGCCGGCTCTGACCTCGCCTCCCTCCAGTGCCGGGCCGTCCAGGACGGGGACGACTTCGTCATCAACGGCCAGAAGATATGGACGAGCTACGCCGACCGGGCCGAGTTCTGCTTCCTCCTGACCCGCACGAACCCCGAGGCGCCCAAGCACAAGGGGATCTCCGTCTTCCTCGTGGACATGAAGACGCCCGGCATCACCGTCCGGCCCATCAAGAGCATGGCCGGCTGGGGCGACATCAACGAGGTCTTTTTCGATACCGTCCGGGTCCCCCGGTCCTCCATGCTCGGCGAGCGGGACGATGGCTGGCGCGTGGTGACGGCGGCCCTCAACTTCGAGCGCATCGGCCAGCCCCGGTACGAGGCGGCCAAGACGGTGCTGGACCAGGTCATCGCCTACGCGCAGCGCACCCCGCACGCGCGCCAGACCTTGGCCAAGGACCCGGTGGTGCGACAGCGGATCGCCGACGTCTACGTCCGCTACCGGGTGGCCCGCGCCCTGAACTATCGCCTGGCGTCCGTGGTGGCCACGGGCGGCGTCCCCGGCCCCGGCGAGTCCTCCCTCACACGCATCCACAACATCCTCATGACGCAGCGGTCGGGGAACCTGGCCATGGAGGTCCTGGGCCTCTACGGACGCCTGGGGGCGGAGGAGGACGGCGCGCCGGAGCGGGGCATTCTCGAGCAGGAGTGGCGCAAGTCCGTCTCGGCCACCATCGCCGCGGGGACGCTGGAGGTCCAGAAGGACCAGGTCGCCGTTCGCGGCCTGGGGCTGCCGCGCTAAGGGGCCCGTCATGGACGTCACCTTCAACGAGCAGGAGCGCATGCTCCAGGACCGGGCCCGCGAGCTCTTCCAGCGGGAGGTCTCGCTGGACCTCGTACGGGCCATGGAGGAGGACCGCCAGGGCTACCCCGTGGAGCTGTGGCGCAAGATGGCCGAGCTGGGCTGGCTGGGGATCGCCTTCCCCGAGCGGTACGGCGGCGCCGGCCTGGGCCTCCTCGAGCTCGCCATCGTGGCCGAGCAGATGGGGCGCGTGCTGGCGCCAGCGCCCTACATCCCGACCATCGCCATGGCCGGCCTGACGGTGCTGGACGGCGGCACCGAGGAGCAGCGGCGGGCCGTGCTCCCACGCATGGCCCGTGGCGAGCTCATCGCCACCATGGCCTACCTGGAGCCCGACCGGCCCAACATCGGCTGGGAGCGCCAGGAGCTCTGGGTTACGGCCAAGACGACCGGCACGGGCTACGTCCTCGACGGCGCCAAGCACTTCGTCCCCTACGCCCACGTGGCGGACCTGATCCTGACGGTGGCCAAGGACCTCTATACCGACCAGCCGGTCTATCTCCTGGCCGACCGGAGATCGCCCGGCGTGGAGGTCCAGCACCTCTCGACGACGGCGGGCGACCACCACTGTCACGTGACCTTCCGGGGGACGCCCGTCCCAGAGTCCATGCGCATCGGCGGGCGGGACGCCGGCTGGGGCCTGCTGGAGCGGGCGGTCCAGCGCGGCGCCGTCGCCACGTGCGCGTACCTGGCGGGCGCGGCCCAGCGAGCCCTGGAGTTCACCGTCGAGTACGCCAAGAACCGGGTCCAGTTCGGCCGGCCCATCGCGACCTTCCAGGCCGTCCGCCATCGCTGCGCCGACATGGCCGTCGAGGCCGATGGGGCCCGGTTCATCACCTACGAGGCGGCGTGGCTGCTGAGCCAGGGCCTGCCCGCGGAGCTAGAGGTCTCGGTGGCCAAGGCCGCCGTCAGCGAGTCGGTGCGGGAGGTGATGGCCCACGGACACCAGGTCCACGGCGCCATCGGCTTCTCCGAGGAGCACGCCATGCCCCTCTACTCGCGGCGGGCCAAGATGGGTGAGGCACTCTTCGGCAGCGCCAGCCTGCATCGCGAGCGGGTCGCCCAGCGGCTCGGACTCTGAGCGGCGTCCCCGGACGATGCGCGCGACGCCTGGACGGGGCCCGGCCAGCGACCGCTACCGGTGGCTGGTCTTCGCCACGACATCCGTCGGCGTCTACCTCTCGGTGGTGGACTACGGCGTCGTCAATATCGCGCTGCCCACCATCAGCGGCCACTTCCGGTCCAGCCTGCCAACGGTCCAGTGGGTCGTCTCGGCCTATCTCCTCGTGATCGTGGCGCTGATGCTGCCGCTTGGCCGGGCGGCGGACCTCTTGGGCCGCAAGCGCGTCTACATCGCCGGGTTCGTCTTTTTCGTGGCGGGGGCGGCCCTTTCGGCCTCGGCGCAGAGCATGACGTGGCTGCTGATCGCGCGGGGGGTGCAGGCCGTGGGCGCCGCGGCGATCCAGGGCAACGGCATGGCCATCTCGGTCTCTGTCTTCCCCCAGTCGGAGCGGGGCAAGGTCCTGGGCTTCAACTCGACGGTCGTGGCCCTGGGCGCCATCTCGGGCCCCTCCTTCGGCGGCCTCCTGATCGATCTCTTCGGCTGGCGGTCAGCCTTCCTGCTGCCCGTGTGTCTGGGCACCGCGGCCGCCGCGCTGAGCGCCGCCGTCCTGGACGAGCGGCGCATCGCCAGCGCTGCCCGGAGCGGCGGCCGCCTCGATTGGCCGGGCATGGCCACCTCGGCGGCGGGCCTCGTCTGCCTCCTCCTGGTCCTGAGCCGGGGCCACTCGGATGGCTGGACGGCGCCCTCCACGCTCGCGATGGCGGCGGCGGCGGCGGCGAGCCTCTCGGCCTTCGTCGCCATCGAGCTGGCCTCTCCCAGCCCCATGATCGACCTGCGACTGTTCCAGCGGCGGCTCTTCGCCCTGGGGAGCATGGCCGGCTTTCTGGCCTTCACCGGCCTCGTGGCCAACACCATCATCATGCCCTTCTATCTGCAAGGAACGCTCGGGTTCTCCGCGCGGGTGGCTGGGGTGATCACCATACCCAACATGGCGATGATGGCGGTAGCCGGGCCGCTCTTCGGGCGGCTCTCGGACCGGATCGGCGCCCGGGTGCCGGGGACCCTCGGCATGCTCTGCGTGGGCGGAGGGTTCCTGGCCCTCACGCGCCTGGACGAGAGCTCGCGCGTCTGGGAGGTGATCCTGCCCATGATGCTCTCGGGCCTGGGCATGGGGATGTTCCAGCCGGCCAACAATAGCTCCATACTGGGGTCGGTAGAGCCCGAGCGGTATAGCGTCGTCGCGTCTTTCCTGACGCTGGTCCGGAACGTTGGGCAGGTGACGGGCGTGGTCGTGGCGAGCCTGGTGGTCACCCTGGCCATCACGAACCTGGGGGTGGAGCCGGACCTGGGCGCCCTGCGCGACCCTACGCGGACGCCGGACCCCCTGCTCGTGCGCGGGTTCATCAATGGGATGCACTACACCTACTACGTCTCGGCGGGGGCCATGGCCGTCGCCGCCCTCTGCTCGCTGGCGAGGGGACCGCGGCCCGCAGGGGCGGGCCGCTCCGCTCCGGCCGCCGCGGCGACAGGCACGGCGCGCCCATCCACGCCCGTGGCCCGGGAGGATGTGTCCTGAGAAACCCGCAGAACTACAGAGCCGAGCATTGAGATCGAAACCAGGGTGCCGGGGGGCCTCGGACCTAACCCCCTGGCCCCCCTTCGGAAGACTCAGGGCAGGCTCTTCCCTAAAGAGGAAGGGGGTATCGTCCCTCTCCATTCAGGAGAGGGACAGGAGGGAGAGGGCCAGAGCGCCAGGTCGTTTAGGAACTTATGCATTCACTTGTAACGTGTTGGCGCGGGGCACATCCGAGCCACTGACGCGGCCCTCACCTCCGGCCCGTCGCCGTCGGGAGACCGTCTGTGCTAGCCTGTATCGCGCCGCCTTGAGAGGGGGGTGACCCATGCCGAAGAACCCGCTCCATAGCGCCGCCATCGCCGGCGCCTACAACACCAGGCAGGCCCGCCGTCTGGACGACCACACCTCCGAGACCATCACACTGGACGCCATCCGGGGCGTCTTGCAGGACGCGGGCCTGAAGCCCTCCGACGTCGACGGCGTCTCAGCCTCCACGGCCTCCGCCGACGGGATGACGACGCCCGGCCACCTGGCCTACCTCATGGGGATCAAGGGGGCCTGGCTGGGCAGCACCGCCGGGGCGGGGATCGGCGCCGTGCTGGAGGCGGCCGAGGCCATCGCCGCCGGCGAGTGCCACACGGTCCTCATCGCCAACGGCTCGGCGGGGATCTACACGGAGCGGGCCTCGACGGCGCCCTGGACCCGGCCCAACAACGAGTTCGTGGCCTGCTGGGGGCTCTTTACCGCGGCCGAGTTCGCCCTCATCGCCCGGCGGCACATGCACCGCTACGGCACCAAGCCCGAGCAGCTCGCCACCGTCGCCGCCACCATCCGCAACCACGGCCACATCAATCCAGACGCCGTCTACTACAACCGCGGCCCCTTCACGCCCAAGGACATCCTGGACTCGCGGATGGTGGCCGATCCCTTTCACCTGCTGGAATGCGCCATGACCTCCGAGGGCGGCTCCGCCATCATCGTCACCACCGCCGAGCGGGCCAAGGACATGAGGCAGCGGCCGGTCTACGTGCTGGGCGGCGCCCGCGAGTCCTTTGGCCCGGGCTACCACGTGCCGCCCGCCTTCGACCTCACCGGCTGGGTGGGCCGCGGCGCCGCGAAGAAGAGCTTCGCCATGGCCGGCATCGGCCCCAAGGACGTGGACGTCTGCAACTTCTACGATCCCTTCTCCTTCGAGATCATCCGGCAGTTCGAGGCCTACGGCTTCTGCGGCGAGGGCGAGGGCGGCGACTTCATCATGAACGGGACCATCGACTTCGGCGGCCGCTATCCCATCTGCACCGATGGCGGCATCATGTCCTTCAGCCACGGCGGCGCGACGGTCCAGTTCATCCAGCGGGTCGTCGAGAGCGTCCGGCAGCTCCGGGGCACGTGCGGGAACCGGCAGGTGGAGAACGCGCGGGTGGCCCTGTGCTCCAACGGCGGCGCGGGGGCCCTCTTCACCTGGGTCCTGCTGCTGGGAAGGGACCGGCCGTGACCACGAAACCGCCCGTCCCGCTGCCGCGCCCGACCCGCATCTCGCGCCCCTACTGGGAGGGCTGCCGCCGGGGCGAGCTCTTGTACCAGAAGTGCCGCGCCTGTGGGAAGGCCACCTTCATCCCCCAGTACGCCTGCATGCACTGCCTCTCGCCCGATCTCGAGTGGGCCAGGGGCTCCGGCAGGGGCAAGGTCTATAGCTACACCGTGATCTGGCGCCCGCAGACGCCCGCCTTCGAGGTCCCGTACGTGGTGGCCATCGTGGACGTGGACGAGGGCTACCAGATGATGACGAACGTCGTGGGCTGCAAGCCGGACGACGTGCGCGTGGGTATGCGGGTGGAGGTCGAGTTCCGGCGCATGTCGGACGAGATCACGCTGCCGTATTTCCGGCCGGCGCCATAGGCTCGCTCGCCCTGGGCGTGCCCAGCGTGTCCTCGCGCTCCCCGCGCTGAGCTGAGGGGCTGTGAACAAATCGTGCGTAGGGGCGGGCCGGAGCTTGCCCTGAGCGAAGCCGAAGGGTGCCCGCCCATCTGGGGCAACCACGGGGGGTTGCCCCTACGAGGGGGAAATCCACAGCCTCTGAGCCTCGGTTACCCGAGTACAGAGGGCAGGACCAGGGCCTTATCGAGTCGCGCCGGAAAGCTCTGCGCTTGTCTTTTTGGCCCTGTGGTATACTAGGTATCACTCCGACCACGATGCAATGACGTTTCGCCTCTCGCGTTTTTAGTTGGTGGTCAAGACGCATGCGACGCTTGCCGAAGGTGAGGAGAATCTTGCGCACTATAAGGAGCGCCGCATGAACATCTACGTAGGAAACCTTTCGTACGAAGTGACGGACGAAGACCTGAAGGCTGCCTTCAGCCCCTTCGGTGAGGTAACGTCCGCCAAGTCGATCATGGACCGCGAGACGGGCCGCCCGCGAGGCTTCGGGTTCGTCGAGATGCCGAAGTCCGAGGAGGCCCAGGCCGCGATCCGGGCAGTCAATGGCAAAGAGATCAAGGGGCGGAGCGTGACCGTGAACGAGGCCCGTCCCAAGAGCGCCGACAGCCGGGGCGGCGGGGGCGGCGGGTCAAGCCGCCGCTGGTAAGCCGCTAAAGCGGCCCAAGCAACCCCAAACTCATCAGCCGATTCCGGCGAGACCACCAACGCCAGGCGCTTCGGAATCGGTCGAAGGCCACCGAACGTTCGGTGGCCTTCGCTTTTGTGGGCCGCCCTGGTGCGTTGCTTGACTTTTCCTGGGCCCCTCATTACCGTTGCGGCGGGCGGCGCGGCCAAGGGTCGGGTAGGCGCGGCGCGCCCAGGGTCACGTTGCATCGTTCGATACGCTTCACGCTTCGAGGAGGCATGCCATGCGTCTGAAGGGGAAGGTCGCCGTCGTCACCGGGGGAGCCCAGGGCATCGGCCGGGCCTACAGCCTGCGGTTCGCCCAGGAGGGCGCCGCCGTCGCCATCGTCGACCTGCGCGAGGAGCAGGCCAAGCAGGTCGAGGCGGAGATCGCCGAGAAGGGCGGCCAGGCTCTCGCCATCAAGGCCGACGTCTCCAGCGAGGAGAGCACCCAGGCCATGGCCAAGCGCGTGAAGGAGCGCTTCGGCCGGATCGACATCCTGGTGAACAACGCCGCCATCTACTACGACATGGACCGGACGGACTCGTCCATCGCGTACCTGAAGAAGATGCTGGACGTGAACCTGCTGGGCATCCTCATCTGCGGGCGCGCCGTCTTCCCGTACATGAAGGAGCAGGGCGGCGGCTCCATCATCAACATCTCGTCGACGGCCGCCTACCCGCTGCCGATGCCCGGGATGCCCGCTGCCCAGAACTTCGGCAACTACGCCTACGGGCTGGCGAAATCGGGCGTGGTCTACCTGACCAAGATGATGGCCCGGACCGGCGGCCCCCACAACATCCGCGTCAACGCCATCGCGCCGGGCGTCACCATGTCCGAGGCGACGAAGAAGGTCGTTCCGCCCGCCATCGTCGAGCACCTGACGGCCCACTCGGCGCTGGGCAAGACGCTGGAGCCGTGGGACCTGACGGGGGCGGCCACCTTCCTCGCCTGCGAGGACAGCGCCATGATGACGGGCCAGACGCTGGTGGTGGACGCGGGCGTCTGGATGAACGGCTAGGACTATCCGCAGAGTACGCAGATTAGCGCAGATTTTTTCTCGGGGAAGCGAGGGCCTATTCGTTCGCACTGAGCTGTCGAAGGATGGGCGTTTGGCAAAAGGCAGCGCGGAGGTAACTATGCGACTCAAGGGGAAGGTCGCCATCGTCACCGGGGGCGCCCAGGGCATCGGGCGGGCCTACTCGCTGCGCTTCGCGCAGGAGGGCGCCGCCGTCGCCATCGTGGACCTGCGCGAGGAGCAGGCCAAGCAGGTCGAGGCGGAGATCGCCGAGAAGGGCGGCCAGGCTCTCGCCATCAAGGCCGACGTCTCCAGCGAGGAGAGCACCCAGGCCATGGCCAAGCGCGTGAAGGAGCGCTTCGGCCGGATCGACATCCTGGTGAACAACGCCGCCATCTACTACGACATGGACCGGACGGACTCGTCCATCGCGTACCTGAAGAAGATGCTGGACGTGAACCTGCTGGGCATCCTCATCTGCGGGCGCGCCGTCTTCCCGTACATGAAGGAGCAGGGCGGCGGCTCCATCATCAACATCTCGTCGACGGCCGCCTACCCGCTGCCGATGCCCGGGATGCCCGCTGCCCAGAACTTCGGCAACTACGCCTACGGGCTGGCGAAATCGGGCGTGGTCTACCTGACCAAGATGATGGCCCGGACCGGCGGCCCCCACAACATCCGCGTCAACGCCATCGCGCCGGGCGTCACCATGTCCGAGGCGACGAAGAAGGTCGTTCCGCCCGCCATCGTCGAGCACCTGACGGCCCACTCGGCGCTGGGCAAGACGCTGGAGCCGTGGGACCTGACGGGGGCGGCCACCTTCCTCGCCTGCGAGGACAGCGCCATGATGACGGGCCAGACGCTCTCGGTGGACGCGGGCGTCTGGATGCAGGGGTAGCCCCGACAGGTCGGGGCGAGCAACCGCTGCCGCAACCCGAACACAGGTGCGGAACCTGCCGGCGCCGAAACGGATACTCACCACAGCCCAGTAGAACGGATTCTCCAAAGTCATAGACCAGGAGGCACGTCATGACGACCGCAACAAAGGCGCCAACGTACAAGAACTACATCGATGGTTCCTGGGTAGCCGCATCCAGCGGCAAGGCCTACGGCGTCATCAATCCGGCGACGGAGGAGACCGTGGGCCACGTGGCGAACAGCAGCCGCGACGACATGCGGCGGGCCATCCAGGCTGCCCGGCGCGCCTTCGACGAGGGGCCCTGGTCGCGCATGCGCCCCCACGACCGCTCGCGTATCATCCGCCAGATCGCCGACGGCATGGCCAAGCGCAAGGAGGAGATCCGAAAGGTCCTCGTCGAGGAGGCGGGCGCCGAGTACGCCACCCACTCGGTGAACCTCGAGAACCCCATCGAATACATGTACGACTACGCGGACCGGGCGGTGAAGTACGAGTTCGAGCGGATGCTGCCCTCGGACGTGATGCACCTGCCCGTGGGGCCCGCGCGCCTCGTGAACCACATGGTCTATCACGCGCCGGTGGGCGTCTGCGGCCTCATCCCCACGTGGAACTTCCCCCTCTTCGTGACCATCCAGAAGGTGGGCCCGGCGCTGGCCACGGGCTGCACCATGGTCGTGAAGCCCTCGCCCTATGCCCCCATCATCAACCTCCTCCTGGCGCAGATCGTCCAGGAGACGGACCTGCCCGCGGGCGTCTTCAACGTCGTCTGCGGCGAGGGCCCGGAGATCAGCCAGGAGCTCACCGAGAGCGCCCTCATCGACAAGGTGAGCTTCACGGGCAGCGTGGCCACGGGCAAGAAGATCATGGAGGCGGCCTCGCGGACGCTCAAGCGCGTGCACCTGGAGCTGGGCGGCAAGAGCCCCAACATCTTGCTGGACGACATCAACTTCGACATGGTGGCGCCGGGCGTCGCGAGTCCCACCTACTTCCACGCGGGCCAGGGGTGCGTCATGAACACGCGCGTGCTCGTCCCCAAGAAGAGCCACGACGCCCTCGTCGCGAAGATGGCCGGCTTCGTCAAGACGGTGAAGATCGGCAACCCGGCGGACCCGCAGGTGCTCCTGGGGCCCTTGATCCGCGAGGAGCGGCGCCTGAAGGTCGAGGAGTACATCGCCTCGGGCAAGGAGCAGGGGGCCGAGCTGGCCGCGGGCGGCGGACGCCCGCCCGGCCTGGAGCGCGGCTTCTTCCTCCAGCCGACGATCTTCGCCAACGTCCGCAACGAGATGCGCATCGCCCAGGAGGAGATCTTCGGGCCCGTGCTCTCCGTCATCCCGTACAAGGACGAGGAGGAGGCGCTGCGCATCGCCAACGACACGCGCTACGGCCTAGGCGCGACGATCCTGACGGGCAACGTCCCGAAGGCGATGGAGATGGCGAAGCGCCTCCGCGCGGGCACGGTGACGATCAACATGGGCGGGCCGCCGCGCCACACGCCCTTCGGCGGGTTCAAGGAGAGCGGCATCGGCCGCGAGGGTGGGATGTACGGCCTGGACGAGTATACGGAGATCATGGCGATCCAGTGGGGCTAGGCTGGGCGGGTAGCACCCGCGGGCGAGCGCTGCCGGCCGGTAGCACCGGCTGGCGACCTTTCGGTTATCGCTGCTCGCCGCAGGCCCCGAACCTTTGAAGGACTCTGCATGGCGGTCGGCCCTGCGCGTTTGACACCTCCTCCGCGCCCGGCGTATAGTACCCCTCGCGATACGAGCGCTGCCCGTTCAGGTGCCCCGATCCTCATCGGGGAGAATAGGGAAGGCGGTGCGAAGCCGCCGCGGTGGCGCCACTGTAATCGGGTCCCCCTAGCCGGGGCCCACTGTCCTTCCGGTATCGGAAGGACGGGAAGGGCCCGGCAGCCTTCACACCCGAGAGCCAGGAGACCTGCCTGAACGGTGAAGCGACCGCTCTCCGCTTAGAGAGGGTCCTTCCACCTGGCCGGTCCTGAAAGACTCCCACCAGGTGCCCTGGACGAAAGACCTCCGGCGGAGCAGCCAGGAGGTCTTTTCATGCGGGTGGCCGTCGCCCCAACGCTGGGGGCCTACCGCCGGGCCGGCGTCCGGACGCGCCTGGCCGCCAGCGTTGGCCTACTGACGCTCCTGCTGCTCGCCGCCGGCCTGGCATCCCTGACCCTGGGGCCCGTCAATATCTCCGTGGGCGACGTTGCGGCCATTGTCCTCGACGACGTGGGGATCGATGCCGGGGACTACGCCCGCACCGACGAGCTGGTCATCGAGCGGCTGCGCCTGCCGAGGATCGCCGTGGGGGCGCTAGTGGGCATGGCCCTGGGCGTCGCCGGCGCGACGATGCAGGGCCTCTTCCGCAACCCCATGGCCGACCCAGGGATCATCGGCGTCTCGGCGGGCGGCGCAGCGGCGGCGGTCATCGTCATCGCCGCCGGGGTCAGCTCGGCCTTCTACCTGGCGCTGCCCTTCTTCGCATTCCTGGGCGCGCTGGGCGCGGCGTTCCTTGTGTACGGCATCGCCGCCATCGGCGGGCGCTTCTCCATGGCCACCCTGCTTCTGGCGGGCGTCGCCGTCAGCTCGTTCCTGGGCGCCCTCGTCTCCGCCGTCCTCGTCATCGAGTCCGATAACTACTCGATTCGAGAGATCCTCTTCTGGCTGGCCGGCGGGCTCGACGGGCGCACGTGGGAGCACGCGCGCCTGGCCGCGCCCCTCGTCCTCGGCGGCGCCGGCGTCATCCTGCTCCTCTCGCGGGACCTCAACCTGCTCATGCTGGGCGACGAGGACGCCCGGGCCCTGGGCGTGCGAGTGGCCATCGTCCGGCCGCTGCTCATCGGCGCGGCGGCGATGGTGACGGGCGCGGCCGTGGCGTTCAGCGGCACCATCGCCTTCGTGGGGCTGGTCGTGCCCCACGTCATCAGGCTGCTGGCGGGCCCGGACCATCGCGTCCTGGTCCCCGCCAGCGCCCTGGGCGGCGCCCTCTTCGTCGTCGTGGCCGATACGATTGCCCGCACCGTCATCGAGCCCGCCGAGCTCCGCGTGGGCGTCATCACCGCGTTCGTCGGCGCGCCGTTCTTCATCTTCCTGCTCCTCCGCAACAAACGTCAGGCCGAGGCGTTCTGATCGCCCGCCGCCGCAGCCAAGGAGTCCCGATCCCTATGCCGGCCCGCATCTCCATCCTCTTCGCCACCCTGGCTATCGTGACGCTGGCGGCCGCCGCGTGCGGCGGCACGTCCGAGCCGCCCACGCCGTCGCCGGGCGCGACGCCCGCGCCCACGTCTGTCCGGAACCCGCTGGCGGGCGTCCCCGGCATCGTGAACCCCGACAACGCGGGCTGGCCCCGGGAGATCGAGGGCCTCAACGGCCGCGTGACCATCCGCGCCAAGCCGGAGCGCATCGTCACCGTCTCCCTTGGCCACGACGAGGTAACCTACGCCCTTGTCCCGGCGTCCCGGGTCGTGGCCGTGGGCGCCTTTACCAAGGTGGCCGAGCAGTCCAACGTGGCCGATCTGGCGGCCAGCCTCCCGACGCTGCCGCGCGAGCCCGAGGCCGTCATCGCCACGCGGCCAGACATCGTGATCGCCAGCGCCTTCTCCCAGAAGGACTTCATCGAGGCGCTGACCCGCGTGGGCCTGACGGTGGTCCAGACGCAGCTCAATAACGACCCGGAGGGCCGCGTCAACGACATCCTGCTCATGGGGTATATCTACGGCGAGGAGCAGCGGGCGATCGCCTTCGCGCGCGAGGTGCGGGCGAGGCACGAGGCGCTCCAGAAGATCGTGGGGGCGAAGCTGGCGGCGTCGCGCCCCCGGGTCATGTCCACCGCCCGGTTCGCCGACAAGCTCTACACAGCGGGCAAGGGCTCGACCGAGGGGGCCATCATCGAGGCCGCAGGCGGGCTCAACGTGGCGGCCGAGGCCGGGCTCGAGCGCAATCCGGTCATCGATATCGAGGGGATCGTCGCCATGCGCCCCGAGGTGATCATCATCAACCAGCCGCAGGACGGCGCCGAGCCGTACCGGCGGTTCCTCGTGGGCCACGCGGCTCTGGCGGAGGTGCCGGCCATCAAGAGCGGGCGCGTCTACCTGCTGCCGGCGCGCTACATGACCACGCTCTCGTTCTGGAACCTGCGCGGCGCCGAGGAGCTGGCGAAGCTCCTCTACCCCGCCGACTTCGCCGGCAAGGAGTTCCCGCCATTCAGCAGACCCCAGTAAACAAGCCCTGTCCCGTCGTGGCAGGCGTGCCCCGACAGGTCGGGGCCAAGCCCTGTCCCGTCGTCCAGGAAGCAGCCGCGGGGCCGGATGGGCCCCTGGCCGTCGCCGCCCGCGAGTTGGTGTACCAGATCGACGGTGCGCGGTTGCTGGACGGCGTAGGCCTGCGAGCACGGCGAGGCGAGCTCATCGGGCTCATCGGGCCCAACGGCGCCGGCAAGTCGACCCTCCTGAGGATTATCGGCGGGCTGCTGCGGCAGCGGGAGGGGGCCGTCTCCCTCGAGGGGCGCGACCTGGCCGCCATGCCCCCGCGGGAGGTGGCGCGCGTCCTGGCGATGGTGCCGCAGCTGGCGCCCTACACGTTCGGGTTCACGGGGCTCGAAGTGGTGGTCATGGGCCGCTACCCGCACATGGGCCGGTTCGAGGTGGAGAGCGCCTCCGACCGGCGCATCGCCATGGACGCCATGCGCGCCACTGAGACGGAGCCCTTCGCCGACCGCCTCGTGACGAGCCTTTCGGGCGGCGAGCGGCAGCGCATCTTCCTAGCGCGGGCGCTGGCCCAGTCGGCCTCGGGCGGACGGGTGCTGCTCCTGGACGAGCCGACGGCGAATCTGGACGTCCAGCACCAGCTCAAGGCCCTCGACCTCGTGCGCGGCCTCGCAGGCGAGGGCATGACGGCTATCGCCGCCATCCACGATCTGCCGCTGGCCGCCCGCTACTGCCATCGCCTGGTGCTGCTCAGCCGGGGCCGCGTGCTGGCCGAAGGGACGCCCGTCGAGGTGCTCACGCCCGTCACTATCGAGGCGGCCTTCGGCGTGCGGGCCGTCGTCTACACGGACCCGCTGACGGGCGCCCTGACCCTGAGCCTGCTGGACCAGGCGCGGCCCGCGGCCCCGCGCACGCCCGGGCTGCGTGTCCACGTCGTCTGCGGCGGCGGGAGCGGCGCGCGCCTCATGTACGAGCTCCAGCGGGCCGGCTTCACCGTGACGGCGGGCGTGCTGGGCGCGGGGGACACGGACCGTCGCGCAGCGGATATTCTGGGCGTGGCGTATGTGCCGGTGCCGGCGTTCGGTGGCATCGACGACGCAGCGCATGCGGCGCACCTGGCCCTCGTCCGCGAGGCCGCCGTGGTGGTGCTGTGCGAGACGCCCTTCGGCTCGAACAACCTGCGCAACCTCCAGGCCCTGGCCGAGGTCTCGCGCTTCGTCAGTATCGAGAGCGGCCCGTTCGCCCGGCGCGACTTCGCCGGCGGCGCCGCCCAGCGCCTGTTCGATAGCCTGCGCCCCGTGGCCCGCTGCGCCGACCCCGAGGAGGCCGTGGCCGCGCTGCTCAGGCTGGCCGAAGGGATGGAGCCCCGACAGGTCGGGGCGAAGGATGGATGACGATGGACGAGGCGACCAAGGACCCTTCTAAACGGGCACACCAGCCGGTCAAGGGACCTCGCACGAACAAGGGGCTCGTCATCGTCAACACCGGCGAGGGCAAGGGGAAGACGACGGCCGCCCTGGGCGTCGCCATGCGCGCGTGGGGGCGCGGCTACAAGGTCCGGGTCTGCCAGTTCATCAAGCACACCGGCGCCCAGTTCGGCGAGCAGCGGGCCGCGAAGCGGATGGGCATCCCCATGGAGGCCCTGGGCGATGGCTTCACGTGGCTCTCCAAGGACATGGACCGCACCAAGGCCCTGGCCATCGAGCAGTGGGGCCGCTGCAAGGACGCGATCCTCCACGGCGACGACCAGGTCGTCGTGCTGGACGAGTTCACCTACGCCATGCACTACGGCTGGGTGCCCGTGGCGGAGGTGATCGAAACGCTCAAGCGGCGCCCGCCGATGCGCCACGTCATCATCACCGGGCGCCATGCCCCCCCGGAGCTGATCGACTACGCCGACCTGGTGACGGAAATGCGCCTGGTCAAGCACCCATACCGCGACCAGGGCATCAAGGCCCAGCCGGGCATCGAGTTCTAGGAGGGCAGCCGTGCGCGGATTCGTGGTGGCCGGGACCGCCGTGAGCGCGGCGGCCCTGGCGGAGGTCATCTCCGCCATCCGCCCAGCCGACGCCGCCGCCATGCAGCGGGCCCGCGAGCGCCAGGCGCAGCTCACCAAGCCGCCGGGCAGCCTGGGCCTGCTGGAGGAGCTCTCGGTCCGGCTGGCGGGCATCTTCGGCACGGAGCGGCCGCACCCGCGCGGGAAGACCGTCATCGTGGCCGCGGGCGATCACGGGGTCGTGGCCCAGGGCGTGACCGCCTACCCACAGGCGGTAACTACCCAAATGGTATGCAACTTTCTCGCCGGGGGCGCCGCCATCAGCGTCATGGCCCGGCAGGCCGGCATCCGGCTTGTCATCGTGGACGCAGGCGTGGCCGCCGAGTTGCCGCCGCATCCGGAGCTCCGCTCGCTGCGCATCGGCTCAGGCACGCGCGACATCAGCCAGGGCCCGGCGATGACCCGCGAGCAGGCGGAGCGCTGCATCCTCGAGGGCGTGGCGCTGGCGCAGGAGGCTGCCGCGGCCGGCGCCGGCCTCATCGGCATGGGCGACATGGGCATCGGCAACACGACCTCTTCCAGCGCCATCGTCAGCGCCATGACGGGTCGGCCGCCCGAGGAGACAACGGGCCGGGGCACCGGCCGAACGGACGACGAGCTGCGCGCCAAGGCCGCCGTCGTCCGCCGCGCGCTGGAGGTGAACCGGCCCGATCCCGGCGACACCATCGGTGTGCTGGCCGCGGTCGGCGGGTTCGAGATCGGCGTGCTGGCGGGCGTGGCGCTGGGCGGGGCCCTGGCCCGGCGGGCCATCGTCCTGGACGGCTTCATCACGGGCGCAGCGGCCCTCCTCGCCTGCGCCATCGCACCCCGCGCGCGGGACTACCTCATCGCGTCGCACCGGTCGGCGGAGCGCGGGCACGGCGTGGCCCTGCGGCGCCTGCGGCTCCGGCCCCTCCTCGATCTGGACATGCGCCTGGGAGAGGGGACCGGCGCCGTGCTGGCCATGGGCCTCATCGAGGCAGCGGCCGCATGCCTCCGCGAGATGGCCACCTTCGCGGAGGCGGCCGTCTCCAACCGGCCCGGCGCCGCGCCATGACCGCCCTGCGCCTGGCCCTCAGCTTTCTCACCGTGCTGCCCGTTGGGCCGAAGCAGGCCCCCGGTGCGTTCGCGCCCGCGCGGGCCTGGTTCCCGGCCGTTGGCCTGCTGCTGGGCGGTGGTCTGGCAGCCCTCGATGTGGGCCTGCGCCAGGTGTTTCCTGACGGGCTCGTGGCGGCGCTGCTGGTGGCCGCTCTCCTCGCCGCCACACGCGCCCTCCACCTGGAGGGCTTCGTGGACTGCTGCGATGCTCTCCAAGGCGGGGCCACACGCGAGCGGCGTTTGGAGATTCTGCGGGACCCCCACGCCGGGGCCTTCGGCGTCATCGGCGCCGTGGCGCTCGTCCTGATGCAATGGGCGGCGCTGGCGTCGCTACCGGGGCACGTGCGGCTGGAGGCGCTGGTGCTCTTCCCCTGCCTCTCGCGCTGGGCGATGCTGGCGTCGATGGAGCGCTTCCCCTACGCCCGGACCGAGGGCATGGGCACCGCCTTCCAGCGGGGCCGGAGCCGCTGGCAGGTGGCGGCGGGCTTCGTCACGGCGCTGGCGGCGAGCCTGGGGCTGGCCGGGACGGCCGGCCTGGCGCTCCTGGGGCTGGCGACGGTCGTCGCGTGGCTCGCGGGCCGGTGGATGGCGGGGCTCCTGGGCGGGCTCACGGGCGACGGCTACGGCGCTATCAACGAGCTGGCGTCGGTGGCGGCGCTGCTCCTGGCCGTGGCCCTGGCGAACGAGGCCTCCGGTCTCTTTGGCCAGCCCTTCTATGAGGGGGCGTGACCGTGTTCGGCGACTGGCTCTGGCCTGGGGACTGGCGCCTCGACGTGTGGATGCTGGCGGCGGCTGTGGCCCTGGATCTGCTGCTTCCGGAGCCCCCGGCGGCCCTCCATCCTGTCGTGTGGATGGGGCGGGCCACGAAGGCGCTGGAGCGGCGCGCCCCGAGGTCAGGCCGATGGCGCCAGCTTGCGGCGGGCTCGGGCATCGCTGTGCTGGTGCCACTCCTGTCCGCCAGCGCGGCGGGCTGGGCCGCCTTCGGGCTGCGCGAGGGGGGCGAGGCGGCCTACGTGCTCGGGGGCGCCGTGCTCCTCAAGACGACCTTCTCCGTTCGAGGGCTGGCGCAGGCGGCGCTAGCGGTGGCCCGCCCCCTTGCCGAGGGGCGTATCGAAGGGGCGCGGGCCGCGCTCCGCTCTGTGGTGGGCCGGCCCACGGCAGGGCTCGCCCCGCCCCTCATCGCCGCGGCCGCCATCGAGTCGGTGTCCGAGAACGGCTCCGATAGCATCGTCGGGCCGTGGCTGGCCTTCGCCGCCTTCGGCTTGGCTGGCGCCTTCGCCTACCGGGCCGTGAACACGCTGGACAGCATGGTCGGCTACCACGGCCGGTACGAACACCTGGGCAAGGCCTCGGCGCGGCTGGACGACATCATGAACCTGATTCCCAGCCGGGTTACGGGGGCACTGACGCTGGCCTCCGGGGCGGCGCTGCGGCTGCCCGCGGGCCGGGGCTGGCGTACGATGCGGGCCGGCCATGCGAAGACCGAGAGCCCCAACGCCGGCTGGCCCATGGCGGCCATGGCGGGGCTCCTGGGCACGGAGCTGGAGAAGCGCGATCACTACCGGCTGGGCGCGGGATTCCGCCCGCCGGAGCCCCAGGACATTCTCACGGCCGTGCGGGTCTGCTATGGGGTGGCCGCGCTGGGCGTCGCCCTGGCCGTCGGCCTGGTCGCGGCCCGGGACGCATTGGCGGGGTGAGGATGACTGGCAAACGATTCCTTGCGCGGGCGTGGCGGCCCCAGTACGCTGGGAGACCGGCCGGTGGTGAGCGGGTGAGCCTATGAACAACGGGACCTATCAACGGCACGGCGGGCTCGACCCCGGCGAGCTTCGCGCGCTGGGGCTCGACCCGCGGTCGGTGCTGGACTTCAGCGCCAGCGTGAACCCGCTGGGGCCGCCGCCGGGCCTGTGGCGGGCGCTGCGCACGATAG
>CAZKTO010000012.1:0-23804 GCA_964555685.1 uncultured Dehalococcoidia bacterium | reverse complement strand
TCAAGAGCTGACAAACTTCGGGCGCGAGATCGCCCAGAAAGGCGACGTGCGTTGACCCTGACCAACACCTCGACCGCCTTACTGATCGCCGGCGGGCCTGTGGCGGGCGCTGCGCACGATAGATCTGGCCGCCTACCCGGACCGCGCCTGCCTCGAGCTCACCGAGGCGCTCGCCGGTCGCACGGGCGTCGCGCCGGAGCGGGTGCTCTGCGGCAACGGCTCCACGGAGCTGCTCCACCTGCTGGCGAGAGCGTTCGTCCGGAGCGGCGATGGCGTGGCCATCCTGGCGCCGGCCTTCGGCGAGTACGAGGCGGCGGCGCGCCTCGCCGGCGGGGGCGTCTCGCTCGTCTGGGCGCGAGCGGAGGACGGCTTCCGCTGGGACCTGTCCGAGGCCCTCCGCGCCATCGAGCGCGCACAGCCGGCGCTCGTCTTCGTCGCCGTCCCGAACAATCCCACCGGTGTCGCTCTGACCGAGGACGACCTGGCGCGCCTGGCCGACGCCTTCCCCCAGAGATCGGGGCTGCTCGTCGTCGACGAGGCCTACCGCGCCTTCGCCCGGCGCCCCACCGGCCCACGACCGCTGCTGGACCGAGAGAATGTCGTCCTGGTGCGCTCCATGACCAAGGACTACGGCCTGGCGGGCCTGCGCGTGGGCTATCTCCTGGCGGCGGCGCCCGTCGTTGAGCAGGTGCGAGCGATGCAGCCGGCGTGGAGCGTGAGCGCCCTCGCCCAGGCGGGAGGGCTCTTCGCCCTCCGCTGCGAGGGGCACGTAGCGCGGGCCCGCCAGACGGTCGAGCGGAGCAAGGCCTACCTCGTGCGTGAGCTGCGGCGCCTGAGCCTCGATCCGCTGGACTCGGAGGCGAACTTCCTTCTGGTCGAGGTGGGCGACGCGGCCGCGCTGCGCCTGCGATTGCTGCGGGCCGGCGTCGCCGTGCGCGACTGCGCCTCCTTCGGCCTGCCGCGGCATATCCGAATCGGCGTGCGGCGGATAGGCGAGTGCCGGAGGCTGGTCGCCGCGCTGAGCGAGGCCCGGGCCCATGGCTAGGTGGTATCTGGTGCGCCACGGACGCACGGTGTGGAACGCCGAGGGGCGCGTCCAGGGCCAGACGGACACGCCCCTGGGCGAGGATGGGCGGCGCCAGGCCCGGCTGGTGGCGGCCCGGCTGCGTCCCATCTCCTTCGCCGCCGCCTACGCCAGCGACCTCGCCCGCGCCGTCGAGACGGCCCAGACGATCCTTGACGGCCGCGGCCTCGCGCTTCACACGATGACCGAGCTGCGGGAGGCGAACCACGGCGAGTGGGACGGGCTCACCTACGCCGAGGTGCAGGCGCGCTTCCCCGATGGCTGGGCCCGGCTGACGCGCATGACGGACGACGTGGCCGCGCCGGGCGGCGAGACGGCGGCCCAGGTGACGGAGCGGGCGAAGGTGGCTGGGGACCAGATCGCCGCGGCCCACGGGCTCGACCAGGACGTCCTGATCGTGGCCCACAGCGGGTCGCTGCGGGCGCTGGCCGTGGCGCTCCTGGGCCTGCCGGTCAGCGCCTCGTGGCGGCTGCGGCTGGACCCGGCCAGCCTCTCCGTCATCTCGGTCCACGCCCGCGGGGCCACCCTTGATCTTTGGAACGGCACGACGCACCTGGAACGGGGCGATGGGCGCTAGGCCGCTGGGGCGCGTCATCATGGTCCAGGGCACCATGTCCCACGCTGGGAAGTCGGTGCTGGCGGCGGCCCTCTGCCGCATCTTTGTTCACGAGGGCCTGAGCGTCGCCCCGTTCAAGGCCCAGAACATGTCCAACAACTCCTTCGTCACGCCCGATGGCGGCGAGATCGGGCGGGCCCAGGCGGTCCAGGCCGAGGCGGCCCGCGTGCTGCCGCGCGTCGAGATGAACCCGGTGCTCCTCAAGCCCGAGGCCGACCACCGCTCCCAGGTCGTGGTGCTGGGCCGGCCCACAGGCTCCGCCACGGCCCGCGACTACTACGCCATGACGCCCCGGCTCTGGCCCGTCGTCGCCGGCGCTCTGGACCGCCTGCGGCAGGAGTTCGACATGGTCGTCATCGAGGGCGCGGGCAGCCCGGCCGAGATCAATCTCAAGGCCCACGAGATCGTCAACATGCGCGTGGCACGCCACGCCCGGGCGCCCGTGCTCCTTGTGGGCGATATCGACCGCGGCGGCCTCTTCGCCTCCCTCGTCGGCACCATGGCGCTCCTCGACCCCGAGGAGGCGGCCCTGGTCCGCGGCTTCGTCGTCAACAAGTTCCGCGGCGACCTGTCCCTGCTGACCCCCGGCCTCGAGGAGCTGCGCCGACTCACCGGCATCCCCGTCCTGGGCGTGCTGCCCTACGTCACCGATATCGCGCTCCCCGAGGAGGACTCGGTGGGCCTGGAAGGAACAGGGAACAAGGAACGATGGCCGGGTGACGGGGAGCGTTGGGTGCTGGACGTGGCCGTCGTCCGCCTGCCGCGCATCGCCAACTTCGACGACTTCGACCCGCTGCGCCGCGAGCCCGGCGTGCGCCTGCGCTATGTGGCCAGCGCCGCCGATCTGGGCGCACCCGATCTCGTCGTCCTGCCGGGCTCCAAGAGCACCATCGCCGACCTGGCGTGGCTCCGGGAGCGCGGCCTGGCGGAGGCCATCGTGGCCCGGCGGCATGCGGGGGCAGGAGTCATTGGCATCTGCGGCGGCTATCAGATGCTCGGGCGGCGTCTCTTGGACCCCGGTGGCGTCGAGTCGTCCGCGGGAGAGGCCGAGGGCCTGGGCCTGCTGCCGGTGACGACGCGGTTCGAGGCGCACAAGGAGACGCACCAGGTAAGGGCTCAGGTCGCGCGCGCCCAGGGGATGCTGGCCGGGTGCGCGGGGGCGGAGGCGACGGGCTACGAGATCCACATGGGCCGGACGGAGGGCGAAGGCGGCACGGCCCCGTTCCGCCTGCTGGATCGGTCTGGGCAGCGTGTGGACTACGCGGAAGGGGCCATGGACGCCGAGGGCCGCACCCTCGGGACGTACGTCCACGGCCTGTTCCACAACGAGGGGCTGCGCCGGGGTATCCTGGCCCAGCTCGCGTCGTGGAAGGGCGTCCGGCTCCCCAAGGGCGCGCCGTCCATCGATGCCGACAAGGAGCTGGACCGGCTGGCTCATCTGGTGCGCCGGCATCTGGACATGGACCTGGTCTTCGAGATCGCTGGCGTGGAGAGGCGGCGGGTGTGAGCCGGGAGTTGGTCCTGGTGCTGGGCGGCGCTCGCGCCGGCAAGAGCGCCTTCGCCGAGGGGCTGGGCGCCTCGGGCAAACAGGTGCTCTTCGTCGCCACGGCCGAGGCCCGCGACTCCGAGATGGCCCGGCGCATCCAGGGACACCGGGCGCGGCGCCCGCCGCAGTGGGAGACGCTGGAGGAGCCCGTCGATCTGGCCGGGGCGCTGGCCGCGCGGGCGCAGGGCTACGACACCATCCTCATCGACTGCCTGACGCTCTGGGTCAGCAATCGTATGCTGCGGCAGCCGCCCCCAGGCGAGTCTGGCGATGACCCGGCCGGTGCGGCCAAGCGGCTCCTCGGCATCTACGAGCGCGGACGGGCCCGATGGATCGTCGTCTCGAACGAGGTGGGCCTGGGCGTGGTGCCGCCCACCGAGCTGGGCCGGGCCTACCGCGACGCCCTGGGGCGCGTCAACCAGCTCTTCGCCCGCCGCGCCGATAAGGTCTACCTGCTGGTCGCGGGCTTGGCGCTCGAGCTCAAGGGCGCCGGGGCGCGGCCCTTCGACGACCTGTTGCAGGGGCGGGCGCCATGACGACGGGGTCGAGGACGATGGGCGCCGTCCGCACGGCGTCGGCCCGGGCGCCGGCCACCTGCGGCGAGCTGGCCCAGGGCACCCTCGGCGGGCGCCACTTCCACATCACCTGCCCCATCGACCGCATCGTCGAGGCGACGGTCGAGGCGCGGCCAGGACGCGGCGCCGTCCATGCTCCGGCGGACTGCCCCAAGGCCCGGCGCGCCGTCGAGCGGACGCTGGCAGCCCTGGGCCGGGACGACGTGGACGTTCTGCTCCGCCTGGATAGCCCAGTGCCCCGCGGCAAGGGCATGGCCAGCAGCACGGCCGACGTGGCCTCGGCTATCGTCGCCACGGCTGCGGCCCTGGGTGCGCGCCTCGCCCCCGAAAACATCGCTCGCATTGCGCTGGAGGTCGAGCCCAGCGACGGCCTGATGCTCCCCGGCATCGCGCTCATGGACCATCGGGACGGCTCGACGATGGAGCCGCTGGGGCCGCCTCCCCCGATGTGGGTGGTGGTGCTGGACCTGGGCGAGGCGGTGGACACCCTGGCCTTCAACGCCGTGGACCGCCGGGCGATGCTGGCGCCGCAGGAGCCTCGCTGGCGGCGCGCCCTCGAGATGATCCGCGAGGGCGTCCGCACCGGCGATGCGACGCTGGTGGCCCAAGGCGCGACGGAGAGCGTCCTGGCCCACGCCGAGGTGGCGCCGCTGCCTCACCTGGGGCCCGGCCTGGCCTTCGCCCGCGAGACGGGCGCCCTGGGCGTCTGCGCCGCGCACAGCGGGAGCGTCGTGGGGCTGCTTCTGCCGGACGACGACGAACGGGCGCGCGCGGCGGCCGCCCGGGCTCGCGGGCGACTGCGAGACCTGCGGGCCGTCTACGTGCACCGGCTCATCGGCGGGGGCGTCACGGCGGGCGCCCCCGCGCCGGTGGGGCCACCGCGGAGGGCCGCCGGTCCCGCTCTCCGCTAGCGCCCGCCCGCGTCTCGTTACGGGGTTGCAAAAGGTGCTTGACAGGCCGAGGCAAGGGGCCTGTCGTGCGCCTGAACGGCGGTGGAGACCAAGCATGCCTCCATCGTGTGGTGAAATGGGGAATCCCAGCTTAGATCGCCAGGAAAACGACGCCAGCCAGCACCCCGGTCGCAAACACCGCCAGGCCCAGCATCCAGACCACGCGGAGCTGGGGCACAGCTCCGGCTATCACCGCCAGGCATGGCACGCTGACGGCGGGAAGGGTCAGCAGCAGCGCGGCCGCCGGCCCCGTCAGGCCTTCCTTGATAAGCGGACCGGCTACGGCGACCTCCGCCCAAGTGGGGACCATGAGGAGGGTCCCAAAGAAAGCCGCCACCACCACTCCCAGCAGGTTGTTGTCCGGAGCGGGAAAGGCCGACACAATGGCCACGGTGGCAACCGCGCCGACAAGGACGACCGGCACAATCACCCGGGCCAGCGCCCAGGCGGTGGCCAGCCACGCCGAAAGAAGGCGCGTCGGCGAGTCTGCCGCGCATGCCGGCAGGAAGCGCTCCGGGTTGAACAGCCGGCTGTAGGGCCCCACGACGGCGGAGAGCAACCGGACCAGCGGGTTGCGGGCCCTGGGAGTGGCAAGCTCCGGGTCCCTCCAGAGGCCCGCGAGGGTGGAGACGGAGTAGGTGACGAAAACACCAACCACCACGCCGCCGAAGATGCGCAGCGCCGCGAAGTCCCACGGCAGCAGAAGCACGGCCAGCAGCACGGTGGTCACGTTGAGCATAGGGGCCGAGACGATAAACGCGAGAGCCGCCCCCAGGGACGCGCCGCGCCGGTAGAGGGCGGTGCCCAGCGGAGCTGAGCAGCACGCGCAAAAGGGCAGCGGGGCAGCAAGGGTGGCCCCCATCACGTGGCCCCGAAAGCCGGTGGCTGCAAGCCACGTTTTCGGCACGGCACCCAGCAGGGTGAGGAAGAGCGCGCCCAGCAGAATGGCCAGAAACGTGGCGTGCCAGATCTGCGCCATGTAGTTCAGCCCGTCCCGGAAGGGCTGGGCCCATTGGGGAAAGGGCGCCGCCGGTATGGTGTTCCCCAAGCCAATGGCCTCCGCGGAGGCGATCCGGGCCGCTGCCACTCCCCGGTAGAGGAACAGGTCTCCGATCAAGAGCAGCAGAACGGCGACGCCGACAACGTTGGCCAGGGCTTTCAGGCGGCCGCGCCCCAGGCGCCGCTCCGCAGCGGCCAGACGCCGATAGAACAACCATGTCCCGGCCGCTCCCAGTCCCAGCAACAAGAGCTGGTGCGGGGCGAAGTGCAAGACCGCGGTGGGTGCGCCCACGCGATAGTACTCAGGCAGGGGCAGAAGGAGGCCGCGCCTTACGTCGACGATGCCCAGCAGCACCAGGGCCAGGGAGGCGAGGAGGCCCAGGGTAGCGAGGAGGTTGAACCAGTCCCGGCCCCCTGTTGAGGACCGGGACTGAAGGCTGGCGGCGCTCAGGCCCTCCGCGTCGATGACGGCGGCGGGCGCGGCGGCGAGGTCAGCGCCGGAAGCCACGTCCTTCTCCATGGAAGACCTGCGCATCCGCCAGCGAGGGAGAGTTGCGCCCCGTCCGGCATAGGACTATCCGACGAAAAACTTGATGTAGTGTATTAGAAAGATTAGCCGATGCGCAAGAGGGGCGCCGGCCTCGACAGCTTCGTTGCGAGCTCGTACAGGACACGCGACACCGCGAAGTCGTTTGCCCCGGGACTCGCATCCTGCCTATACTGGCCCCGCGTCACGGTTGGCGGCATCGGCGCCAGCGTGATGCGGAGGTCAGCCATGCGTCTCGCGGGCAAGGTCGCGCTTATCACCGGCGCCGGGTCCGGCATCGGCCGCGCCGCGTCGCTCCTCTTCGCCCGCGAGGGCGCGTCCGTCGCCATCTGCGACCTCGACCCCGCCGGCGGCGAGGCCACCGTGCAGGCCGTCCGGAAGGCCGGGGGCGAGGCCTGGTTCGTCCGGGCCGACGTCTCGAAGGAGGCCGAGGTGGCCGCGGCCATGCGCCAGGCCGAGTCGCGCTACGGACGCCTCGACACCCTCTACGCCAACGCCGGCATCTTCTCCGCCGCCGACACCGTCCTCACCGAGCTCGCCGAGGCGGAGCTGGACCGCGTCCTGGGCGTCAACCTCAAGGGCGTCATGTGGACGTGCAAGCACGGCATCCCGCTTTTGCGGAAGGCCGGGGGCGGCTCCATCGTCATTACCGGCTCCCTGGCGGGCCTCAAGGCCGGCGACGCCACGGCCTACTACGTGAGCAAGGCGGCCGTCGTTCATCTCGCCCGGTGCCTGGCGCGCCAGTACGCGGCGGACAACATCAGGGTCAACTGCATCTGCCCGGGCAAGGTGGAGACGGACCTGATGGCCGAGGTGCGGCGCAGCGGGCCGCGAAGGGCCCCGCCGGTCCCGGTCATCGTGGACGGCTACAACCCGCGCTACGCCAAGCCCGAGGAGATCGCCGCCATGGCGCTCAACCTCTCGTGCGACGACATGAGCTTCGTGACGGGCGCCGTGATCCCCGTGGACAACGGGGCGATGACCAGGTGAGCGCGGAGCCACGCCTCCTACACCCCGTACAGCTCCCGCGCGTTGGCCCCCAGCACCTTCTCCCGCGCCGCCCCGTCCAGCCCCGCGATGTGCTCGTACAGCTCCTCGGTTGCCGACGGCGCCATGACGTCCATGTGCGGGAAGTCGGAGGCCCAGACCAGCCGGTCAGGCCCCAGGAGCTCGATGACGGCGGGCAGCGTCCGCTCGTCGGGATCGAACGACGTCCAGACCTGGCGCCGCAGGTACTCGCTGGGCTTGAGCGAGAGGTGCTTCACCTGGTAGTGGACCACGTCGAACCAATGGTCCATCTTGTCGGCCCAGTGGGGCAGCCAGCCGCCGCCGGCCTCCAGCACCACGACCTTCAGGCGCGGGAAGCGCTCCAGCACACCTGTGCCCATGAGCATGGAGAGGGCCATGAGGTCGTCGATCAGAAAGTGCATCGGCTTGCCGACGTAGAGGAGCTCGGGGCCCCAGAGCGGCTTGTAGGTCTGGGCCGCGCTCGTCACCTCGACGGTGCCGGAGGGGTGCAGGCCCACGGGCACGCCCAGCCCCTGGAGCGCCTCCCACAGCGGGTCGAAGGTGCGATCGTGCAGCGGGCGGCCGTTGTAGGGATTGGGGCGGACGAAGACGCCGCGCATGCCCGCCTCCTCGACGGCGCGCCGGGCCTCGATGGCGGATGCCTCGGGCGCCTGCATGGGTAACGCGGCGACGCCGATGAGCCGCTCCGGCGCCGCGCGGCAGAACTCGGCCAGCCAGTCGTTATAGATGCGGCAGGCGGCCACCGCGTGCTCGGGCTCGGCGATGCCGCCCAGGAGCAGGCCTAGCGACGGATAGAGGGCCGCGGCGTCGATCCCCTCCCGGTCCAGCTCGGCGACGCGGGCCGCGGCGTCGAGCCCCGCGGGCGTCTGCTCCTCCCAGCGCCAGCCGCTGGGGTCGGCGCGCCGGGCCGCCGACTGCCGCGCCATGCCGTTATTCACCGACGCCCGCTGAACGACCTGGCCGGCGAGGAGCGTCTGGTCGAGGCGCAGCTCCGGGTTCCAGACGACCGAAAGCGTGCCGTCCCGGAACCTGGCGGGGACGTTCCTGGTCCACAGGTCCCGCGGCTCGAGGATATGGCCGTCGGCGTCGACGACCCGCCGGTCGCGCATGCTCAGCCTCCCCAGGCCCGCCGCAGCATTATGCGGGCGAGTCTGCCACCAGTCTCTCCTCGGTGGCTGGAATGATACTATACCCTACTTGAACGACCCTGGGCGGCAAGCGGCGTGCTATTGACAGAAGCCGAAGGGGCCCGTATGCTTTTCGATACGAGGTCTCATTATGGCCGCAGGGCGCCATCCGCTGGTGGAGGGCTTCATCGCCCGGCTGGAGGAGCAGGGTCAACGGGTCACGGCGTCCCGCTGGACCGTCGCCAAGGCCGTGGCCCGGCAGCGGGGACACTTCACCGCCGAGGGCCTTGGCCAGGAGCTCCCGGGCGTCGGCAGGGCCACCATCTACCGGAACGTCAAGCTCATGGTGGACATGGGCCTCGTCTGCCGGGTGCTCCTGGAGAACGGGCGCCTGCACTACCAGGTGAGCCATCGCGGCCACCACCATCATCTGATCTGCACCGAGTGCGGCCACTCCCAGGACCTCCTGGGCTGCGAGATCGAGCCGGTGCTGCGCGAGCGGGCCGCCGGCCACCAGTTCTCCATGGAGGGACACTGGCTCGAGGTCTACGGCCGCTGCCGCGACTGCCTGGCCAAGACGGAGGCGGCCTAGCTCTCTTTTTTGGCGACTGGTGATACCGGGTCTCATTGCTGGATGGTATTGATACTGAATCTCAATGAACGGGCCGAAACGAGACAGTACCGATGCCGTTGGAGACCGATATGCGTCCAGAGCGGAGGCGTTGGCGGCCCCGGCAGTGGCCCCGGCGAGTCGGGGCGCTCTTCGCGATGGTGGCGGTGGCTTTGGCTGCGCTTGGGGTCGCGGCCTGCGGCGGTGATGGCGCCCAGGACAGCGGTCCGGCGGGGCGGGTCCCGGTCGTGACCACCACCGTCATCCTGGCTGACCTTGTGAGAAACGTCGGCGGAGAGGCTGTCGAGGTGAGGCATCTCATACCCTCGGGTGCGGACGTGCACGCCTTCCAGTCGTCGCCCAGGGACAGCGTGACCATCGGCGGGGCGCGAGTCATCGTGACCAACGGCGCCGGCCTGGATGGCTTCCTCGGGCCCCTCATCGACGGCGCGCGACGGCGCGACGCCGCGGTCATCGTGGCGTCCACGGGCCTGAAGCCGGGACGGTTGGGGGACCGAGGGGATGGGGACGAAAAGAGGGGCGCCGACCCGCACTTCTGGCAGGACCCGCGGTACGCCATCCACTACGTGGAGCGCATCCGGGACGGGCTGGCGAAGGCGGACCCGGCGCGGACCGGGCTCTACCGCCGCAACGCCGGCGCCTACATCGAGGCGCTCCGCAGGCTGGATGAGGAGATCGAGGCGACGCTCAAGCCTATCCCGCCCGCGCGACGGCATCTGGTCACCTTCCACGACGCCTTCGGCTACTTCGGCGAGCGGTACGGCCTCCGGGTATCGGCCTTCCTGCCGAGCAGCGGCGGCGACCTCTCGCCTGGCAGGGTGGCCGAGGTCGTCGCGCTGGTCCGGCGGGAGCGGATCCCCGCCGTCTTCGCCGAGCCGCAGTTCAGCCAGGACGCGCTGCGCCAGGTGGCCCGGGACACGGGCGCCAGGGTGGGCGTCATCAACTCCGACGCCCTGAGCGATGAGACGCCTTCCTATGTCGAGATGATGCGGGCCAACGCCAAGAGCCTCGTCACGCTCCTCGGGGGTGCGACGCCGTAGAGGAGGACGCATGAGTAGCAGCGGCGCCCTGGCGCTGGAGGTGCAGGGCCTTTGGGCGGGCTACGGGCAGCACCTGGTCCTGCACGATATCACCTTCCAGGTGCCCCAGGGCGAGATCATGGGCGTCATCGGGGCCAACGGCTCCGGCAAGTCGACGCTCTTCAAGGCCGTCCTGGGTCTCCTGAAGCCGTGGCGGGGCCAGGTGCGTCTCTTTGGCCAGCCGGCGGGGGCATCCCGGGCGCAGGCCGGCTACGTGCCCCAGATGGAGCTGGTGGACTGGGACTTCCCCGTGAGCGTGGCCGATGTGGCGCTGATGGGCCGGTACGGGGGCCTGGGCCTGTTCCGGCGGCCGGGCCGGGCGGACCGGGAGGCCGCCGAGGAGGCGCTGGCCAAGGTGGGGATGGCCGAGCTGCGCGACCGCCTCATCGGCGAGCTCTCGGGAGGCCAGCGGCGGCGGGTGCTCCTCGCCCGCGCCCTGGCCAGCCGCCCGCGGCTGCTCCTGCTGGACGAGCCCATGGCCGGCCTCGACGCCGCGGCCCAGCACCAGTTCCTCGACATCATCCGGGCGCTCAAGGACGAAGGAGCCACCATCGTCATGAGCACCCACGATCTCTCATGCGTCTCCACCGCCTGCGACCGCGCCTGCTGCATCCGCGGCACCGTCGTCGCCGTGGGCCGGCCCGACCAGATTCTCACCGAGGACGTCCTGGGCGAGACCTTCGGCCAGCACCTCCTCACGGTCCACGCGGACGGCAAGGTCTACGCCTACCAGCATCACGCCCACGCGCCCCAGCCCAAGGGCCGCGATGGAGGCGCCTGATGCACGACGCCTTCGTGGAGCCGCTCCAGTACGCTTTCATGCAGCGCGCGTTGGTAGTCGCGGCGCTGGCGGGGGTGGTCTGCGCCGTGGTGGGCACCTACGTGGTGCTGAAAGGGCTGGGGTTCATGGGCGATGCCATCGCCCACTCCTCCCTTACGGGCATGGGCGCGGCCTTCGTCATGGGCGGGAGCGTGCTGGGTGGCGCGCTGGCCTGGGTCTTCCCGGCCTCCATCGCCATGACCTTCCTGACCCGCCAGACGCGCCTGCTGATGGACACGTCCATCGGGATCATCTACGCCGCCGGGTTCGCCCTGGGGATCATCATCGTGAGCCGGGCCGATGGCTATGCGCCCGATCTCTTTGGCTTTCTGTTCGGGAACCCGCTGGGCGCCTCGTGGACGGACGTGGCCGCCGTGGGAGGCGTCGCCGGCGGCGTGCTGGCGGCGGTCCTGCTCCTCTACAAAGAGCTGCTGTTCACGGCGTACGACTCGACGATGGCGGCGGTCTCCGGCGTGCCGGTGCGCCTGGTGGAGTACCTGCTGCCGCTGCTCGTCGGCGTGACGACGGTGGCGGCGCTCACGTCCGTGGGGATCGTCCTCGTGCTGGCACTGCTGGTGACCCCGGCGGCGACGGCGCGTCTGCTGGCCCGGCGCCTGCCGGCGCTGATGGCGACGGCCGTCGCCGTCGCGCTGGCCGCCGTCGTGGCTGGCCTCTATCTCTCCTACCACCTGAACGTACCCACGGGCCCAACGATCGTTCTTTCTGCGACCGCCCTCTTCATCCTTGCTCTCATCCTCTCTCCCTCCCAGGGCCTCCTCTGGCGCCGCCTTCACCCCATGCCCTGACCGCTTCTGTTTGCCGCTCCATCTGAGGCGCCGCTATAATGGCTGCCGCTTCCTCTTCTGGAGGACCCCCATGCCCATCGACTTCGCCGCCCTGGACCGGGCCTTCAACCCCAAGACCGTCGTCATCTTCGGTGACAAGAAGTCCAGCGGCTTCATGTGGCTCAACGGCATGAAGCGGTTCAAGGGCAAGCTCTACTCGGTCCAGGTTGACCCCAAGGAGATCCCGGAGATCGAGGGACTGGGCGTCGTCAACTACACGAGCCTCGACCAGGTGCCCGAGCCCGTGGACTACGCCGTGTGCGCGGTGCCCAGGTCCGTGGCGCCCCGAGTGATGGCCGACTGCATTCAGCACCAGGTGGGCGGACTGACGCTCTTCACCGCGGGATACGCCGAGACGGGCACGGCCGAGGGCAAGGCGGCCCAGGACCAGCTCCTGGCCATGGCGCGGGAGGCCGGCATGGTCCTGGTGGGCCCCAACTGCATGGGCCTCCACAACCCATCGCTGGGCGTCTGCTTCTTCCCCGGCCAGCCGGTCTACGATGGGGGCAGCGTCGGCTTTGCCAGCCAGAGCGGCTCCCACGCCAACTCCTTCTCCGTAGCCGCGCCGGAGAACGGCGTCCGCATCAGCAAGATGATCAGCTTCGGCAATGGGATCGTGCTGGAGAACGCGGACTATCTGGAGTACCTGGCCCAGGACCCGCAGACCGAGGCCATCGGCATGTACATCGAGAGCGTGCGGGACGGCCGGCGCTTCTTCCGCCTGCTGCGCGAGACGACGCCCCGCAAGCCGGTGGTGATCTGGAAGGGCGGGCAGACGGACGCCGGCAAGCGCGCCACGGCCTCGCACACGGCCGCGCTGGCCGAGTCCATGGCCATCTGGGAGGCCATGGCCAAGCAGACGGGCGCCATCCTGGTCCACTCCCTCGAGGATGCGGTGGACACGTTCAAGGCGCTGCTGATGGCTCCGCCCTTCATGGGCGCCGGGTGCGGGCTCACCGGCGGCGCCGGAGGCCAGTCCGTCTCCATCACGGACGCCTTCGTCAAGGCGGGCCTCTCCGTGCCCCCCCTCTCGCCCGCGTCCTACGACCGCCTGGCCCAGTTCTTCAGCCTGGTGGGCGCCAGCTTCCGCAACCCCATCGACATGGGCTCCAATCGCCGCGAGATCGATACGATCATGGACGTCCTGGCCGGCGACCCGGTCATCGATGTCATCGTCATGCAGTTCAGCCTGCTGGCCGGCCAGCGGAACCAGGGAGCCACCGAGACGCAGATGGAGGCGCTCCTGCGCCTGAAAGAGCGGACGGCCAAGCCCATCGTCGCCATCCCCAATTCGCCATCGCCCTACCGCCACGCCGATCTCCTGCGCGAGCTGGACGAGCAGTTCCGGTCGAAGGGCATCCCGGCGTTCCCCACCTACGAGCGCGCGGCCCGGGCGGTCAAGAACGCCCTGGAGTACCACCGCTTCGTGCGCGCGGGCGCATAGCGCCGCCTGACGCGCCGGGCCCCGCCCGCGGCGCTCTGCGCTCTGCGGCAGTCCGTCAACGCCCGGTGATAGATGCTATAATCAAGAAAGCGCTGGTCTTCGCCGACCAGCCTTTTTCGGTAGCGAGCTTTCATGCCTCCCGCCATCCGCAACATCGCCATCATCGCTCACGTCGATCACGGCAAGACGACGCTCGTGGACGCTATGCTCAAGCAGAGCCACATCTTCCGCGAGAACCAGCAGGTCGGCGAGCTCATCATGGACTCGAACGAGCTGGAGCGGGAGAAGGGCATCACGATTCTGGCGAAGAACACGGCCATCACCTATCGCGGCGTCAAGATCAACATCATCGATACGCCCGGCCACGCCGACTTCAGCGGCGAGGTGGAGCGCGTCCTGAACATGGCCGATGGCTGCCTCCTGGTGGTGGACGCGGTGGACGGCCCCATGCCCCAGACCTACTTCGTCCTGCAGCACGCCCTCCAGAAGCGGCTGAAGCCCATCGTCGTTATCAACAAGATCGACCGGCCCTCGGCCAGGCCGCGGGAGGTCCTGGAGATGGTGCAGGACCTCTTCCTGGAGCTGGCCACGGACTCCGAGCAGCTCGACTTCCCGGTCCTCTATACCGCCGCCAAGGCCGGCTATGCCATGGCCGACCCGAAGGACCCGCCCAAGAGCATGGAGCCCCTCTTCGAGGCCATCGTCCAGCACATCCCGCCGCCCGCCGGCGACCCCGAGGGCGGCTTCCAGATGCTCGTGACGGCCCTGGCCCATGACAGCCATCTGGGGCAGATCGTCACGGGCCGCATCGCCCGGGGCGCCGTGTCCCTGGGTGTTCAGGTCGCTCACATCAAGCGGGACGGGACGACGGCCCTGCGCAAGGTAACGAGGCTCTTCACCTACCAGGGTCTGGCGCGGCAAGAGGTCGAGCGGGCCGAGGCGGGCGAGATCGTCGCCCTGGCCGGCCTCGAGCATGTCGCCATCAGCGATACCATCGCCGCCATCGACCGTCCGGAGCCCCTGCCCGCCATCGATATCGGCGAGCCGACGGTCCAGATGACCTTCGGCGTCAACAACGGGCCCTTCGCCGGGCAGGACGGCCTGTACGTGACCTCGCGCGAACTCCGCGAGCGCCTCTTCACCGAGCTCCAGACCAACATCAGCCTCCGCGTGCAGGAGACGGACAGCGCCGACGAGTTCCTGGTCTCCGGCCGCGGGGAGCTGCACCTGGCTATCCTCGTCGAGACGATGCGCCGCGAGGGGTACGAGTTCCGCGTCTCGCGGCCCGAGGCGATCGTGAAGATGGTCCACGGGCAGCGCACCGAGCCCTACGAGCGGCTGGTGCTGGACGTGGGGGATGAGACCATCGGCGTGCTGACGGAGAACCTGGCGGCCCGGCTGGCCCAGATGACCGACATGCGCAGCGACGGCCATGGCCGGATGCGTCTCGAGTTCAAGATCCCGACGCGCGGCGTCATCGGCTTCCGCGGCTTCTTCCTCAAGGCCACCCGGGGCAATGGGGTCATGAACAGCATCTTCACCGGCTACGAGCCGCTGCGGGGCGAGGTCAAGTCGACCCGCACGGGCGCCCTCGTCGCCGCCGAGACAGGCATCGCCGTCGCCTACGGCCTGAACAACGCGCAGCAGCGCGGCATGACCTTCGTCGAGCCGGGCACGCCAGTCTACGAGGGCATGATCGTCGGCACGCACGCCCGCGACGCTGACCTGGTCGTGAACGTCTGCAAAGAGAAGAAGCTGACGAACATGCGCTCCTCGACCTCCGATATCGCCATCAAACTGACGCCGCCGGTCCAGATGAGCCTGGAGGAGGCGCTCCAGTTCATCGCCGACGACGAGGTCGTCGAGGTGACCCCCAAGAACCTGCGCCTGCGCAAGCGCGTCCTCTCGAACGACGAGCGCCACCGCCTGAACCGCGACCGCTTCAAGGCCCTCGCCACCCGCTAGCCCGTTCGCTCGTTGCCCTGGGAGCCCTCTCTTGCAGAAAGACGTTCCCAGACCATCCCAAATTGACGGTCGCAAGGGCCTCTGTTACAGTGTTCGATGGCCGTTCGGGCGACGGCCTGGCGCCGCTGCGCAAGGAGAGAGCTCATGCCGGTCAAGATCGGCATCAACGGGTTCGGGAGGATCGGCCGGCAGGTCTTCCGCGCGATTCACGAGAACCATCGGGGCAAGCTGGAAGTCGCCGCCATCAACGACCTCGCCGATGCCAAGACCAACGCGCACCTCCTGAAGCACGATACCAACTACGGCGCCTTCCCCGGCAAGGTCGACGTCCAGAACGGCTACCTCCTTGTCGACGAGCGGCCCGTCAAGGTCTTCGCCGAGCGGGACCCGGCGAAGATCCCGTGGCGCTCCGAGGGCATCGATCTCGTCATCGAGTCGACGGGCCTTTTCACGGACGCCTCCAAGGCGTCGGCGCACCTCACGGGCGGCGCCAAGCGCGTCATCATCTCGGCCCCCGCCACGGGCGAGGACGTGACCCTCGTCCTAGGCGTCAACGACTCGGCGTACAACCCGGCCAAGCACAAGGTCGTCTCCAACGCCTCCTGCACCACCAACTGCGTCGCCCCCATGGCCAAGGTCCTCCACGACACGTTCGGCGTCCGGCGCGGGTTCATGTCCACCGTCCACTCCTACACCAACGACCAGCAGGTGCTGGACGTCTTCCACAAGGACCTGCGCCGGGCCCGGGCCGCGGCCATGAACATCATCCCCACCTCCACGGGCGCGGCCAAGGCCGTGGGCCTGGTCCTGCCGCAGCTCAACGGCAAGCTCCACGGCCTGGCCTTCCGCGTCCCCACCTCGACCGTCTCCCTCATCGACCTCGTGGTGGACGTGAGCCGGAAGGTGACCGTGGCCGAGGTCAACGCGGCCTTCAAGGCGGCGGCCCAGGGCCCCATGAAGGGCATCCTCCAGTACTGCGAGGAGGAGCTGGTCTCCAGCGACTTCAAGGCGAACCCCCACTCCTGCATCATCGACGCCCTATCCACCATGGTCATGGATGGGGACATGGTGAAGGTCCTGGGCTGGTACGATAACGAGTGGGGCTACTCGAGCCGCGTCGCCGACCTCGCGGAGTTCATAGCGGCCAAGGGCCTGTAGCCCGGCCGCAGGCGCACGTCTCTCCCTGCCTGCGGCGAACGCCGCCACGCCGGCGGTCCTCGTG
This sequence comes from uncultured Dehalococcoidia bacterium, assembly GCA_964555685.1. Taxonomy (GTDB): domain Bacteria; phylum Chloroflexota; class Dehalococcoidia; order SHYB01; family SHYB01; genus CAZKTO01. Next base: position 7,325 of record CAZKTO010000012.1, on the reverse strand, counting down.
TCTGCTTCCGCTCGCGAAAAGCATCTGCCCGCCGTGGGCCGAGGAGGGAGCCATGACGAGCGTACGCCCGAAGAGCTTCACGTATTCCACCAGCGTCGTCTGGGAGAAGGGCGTCGAGGCGGTGCTCTCGGCGCCGGGCAAGCCCGACATCCGCGTCTCGACGCCGCCCGAGTTCAAGGGCCCCGAGGGGAACTGGACGCCGGAGAGCCTCTTCGTGGCTGCCGTGGAGACGTGCCTGCTCTTCACGTTCCTGGCCCTGGCTCGTTCTCGCAAGCTGGAGTTCGTGAGCTACCGGAGCCAGGCCGAGGGGCTGCTGGAGCCCGTCTACGGGAAGCAGGTCGTCAGCCGCGTCAAGGTCCGCCCGACCATCGCCGTGAAGCGGGCCGAGGACGTGGACAGCGCACGGCAGATCGTGGGGCGTATGGAGCCCAACTGCTTCATCTCCAACTCCATCGATGCCGAGGTGATCGTAGAGGCGGAGGTTGTGGTGGCCGGGGCGTAGGGGGGCGGCCCGCGCCAAGCGAGCGCCGCGCCATCGAGACGCGGCAGCCCGCCTCAGGCGGGCCCGCCGGCGCCGCCGGCCCAGTTTGACCCTCTTTATGGTTACGTGCTATGATTCCCTTTGAGGACACAGTTTCAAACCAGGTTCGAGGATGCCTGAGTACGCCTCCCTGAGCGCCCTCTGCCAAACGGCCCTCGGCTGTACCGCCTGCGAGCTCTCCAAGACGCGCACTCGCGTCGTCCCCGGCGAGGGCTCCCCCAGCGCCCAGGTCATGTTCATCGGCGAGGCTCCCGGCTTCCACGAGGACCAGCAGGGCCGGCCCTTCGTCGGCCAGGCGGGCAAGCTCCTGGACGAGTTGATCGCGTCCATCGGCCTCACGCGCTCGGAGGTCTACATCGCCAACGTCGTCAAGTGCCGCCCGCCGGGGAACCGCGACCCCCTGCCCAGCGAGGTCCAGGCCTGCCGTCACTGGCTGGACGGCCAGATCGACTTCATCAACCCCAAGCTCATCGTCACCCTGGGCCGCTACTCCATGGCCGGGTTCCTGCCAGGCGATAGCATCAGCAAGGCGCACGGCAAGGCGCGCACGGTGGGCGGCCGGGTCGTCCTGCCGGTCCACCATCCGGCCGCCGCCCTCTACCAGCAGAGCCTGCGCAAGACGCTGGAAGAGGACTTCCGCAAGGTCCCCGCTCTCCTCACCCAATCGCAGCCGGTCCCCGAGGCGCAGCCGGAGCCGAAGCAGCTCAATCTCTTCTAATCCAAATCGAACTGGGCGGTCCGCCACCACATGAGCCAGAAGCTTCGCATCGTTCCCCTGGGCGGCCTGGGGGAGATCGGCAAGAACATGATGGTCGTCGAGTACGGCGACGACCTCGTCGTCATCGACGCGGGCGTCATGTTCCCCAAGGAGGGGATGCTGGGCGTCGACCTGGTCATCCCGGACATCAGCTACCTGGCCGAGCGGAGGGGGAAGGTCCGGGCCATTCTCATCACCCACGGCCACGAGGACCACATCGGCGCCCTGCCCTACGTCATGGACCAGATTCGGGCGCCGGTCTACGCATCCAAGCTGACGGTGGGCCTCATCAAGGTGAAGCTCCGGGAGATGCGCAAGATCCCCCACGCGGAGGTCCGGGAGGTCACGGCCGGCGACCGGCTCCGCTTCGGGCGGCTCTCGGCCGAGTTCTTCCGCGTCTGTCACAGCATCCCGGACGCCATGGGCTTGGCCGTCCGCACACCCGTCGGCACCGTCATCCACACCGGCGACTTCAAGTTCGACCACACGCCCGTCTCCGGCCTGCCCTCGGATCTGGGCAAGCTGGCCTCCTTTGGGGCCGATGGCGTGCTGCTGCTCCTCTCTGACTCGACCTACGCCGAGCTGCCCGGCTACACGCCGTCCGAGCAGGTGGTGGGCGAGACGCTCATGCGCGTGGTGGGCGAGGCGCCGGGCCGGGTCATCGTCACCACCTTCGCCTCCCTTATCGCGCGCATCCAGCAGGTCATTGACGCGGCCGGGAGCCACGGCCGCAAGGTGGCTGTCGTCGGGCGCAGCATGGTGGACAACGTGCAGATGGCCATCAAGCTGGGCTATCTCAGCGTCCCCGCCGGCACGCTCCTGAGCATCGACGAGCTGAACCTGCTGCCGCCGGAGCAGGCCGTCATCGTCACCACCGGCTCCCAGGGCGAGCCCACCTCGGCCCTGGTCCGCATGGCCAACGACGACCACAAGGAGGTCTCCATCCTCGCCGGCGACACCGTGGTCATCTCCGCCACGCCTATCCCCGGCAACGAGTCCCTGGTCTACAAGACCATCGACAACCTGATGCGCCGGGGCGCCCGCGTCCTCTACGACAAGCTGGAGCGGGTCCACGTCCACGGCCACGCGGCCCAAGAAGAACTCAAGACGATGATCAGCCTGACGCGGCCCCGGTTCTTCGTGCCCATCCACGGCGAGTACCGGCATCTGGTCACCCACGCGGCCCTGGCCCGCACCATGGGCATCCCCGACGAGCATGTCTTTGTCCTCGAGGACGGCGACGTGCTGGAGCTGACGCCGGAGACCGCCACCCGCGCCGGCCAGGTGGCCGCCGGCCCCATCTACGTGGATGGCCTCGCCCGGTGGGAGATGTCGACCGTGGTGCTCCGCGACCGCAAGATGCTCTCCCGGGACGGCATCGTCGTCGCCTTCCTGGCCGTGGACAAGCAGACGGGCCGCATCGTCGGCGCGCCGGAGGTCGTCTCCTACGGGTTCGTGGACGAGGAGGCGGCGCCCGAGATCCTGGGCCGGTCCAAGGAGATCATTATCGAGTCCCTGGCCGGTGTCACGAGCCACCATGCCGAGACGGACTTCATCCAGCAGAAGGTGAAGGAGAGCCTCGGCCAGTACTTCTTCAAGACGACGAAGCGCAGGCCCATGATCCTGCCCGTCGCCGTGGAGGTCTAGCCCGGAGAGCGGACAACGTGCCCAAGGCCACGGTCAAAAGCAAGAGCCCCAAGCCTGCGGCCACGCCGCGGCGCGCCAAGCGATGGCGCATAGGGCCCCTCCTCGCCTCCCGCCAGGCCCATGTGGTGGTCCTGGGCGCCTTCGTGGTGGCGGCGGGCGTGGGCGCGTGGCGCACCGACCGGGTCTGGCAGGAGATCGGGTTCGGCGCGGGCGCCATCGGCGCCTCGGCGATGCTGCTCCTCGGGGGCCTGCGCTTCGCGCCCAAGGTTCTGGCCAGGCACCTCCACCGGTGGGCCGGCCTCAGCGCCCTCGCCATGGCCGGGTGGGGCGCCCTGGGCTTCTACCCTGGCGGGCCCGGCGTCCTCAGCGAGAGCACGCTGGGCGGCCGTATCGCCCTCGATATCATCGATAGCCCCGACGCCGTGGGGGCGCTGCGTCTGGCGGGCCTGGGCGTCGTGGGCCTGGGGCTCGTGGCGCCCGGCGTGGCATGGGGAGTGGCCCGCTGGAGCGCCCTGGCCGCGGGCGTCGGAGCCCTGGGGGCCGGGAGGTCGGTCTGGGCGGGCCTGGTCGCGCTGGCGCGCTGGGCCAGGGACCGCCGGTCCGGGGGTGAGGAGGAGGCCACGGCGTCCGAGGGCGAGGGGACGGCGCCGCCCTTCCTCGACGAGGCCGAGGGAGCGCATCCAGAAGAGACCGAGGAGGAGCCACGCCGCGAGGAGCGGCGCGCCCCGGCCGGGGCGGCGCCGGTCCGGAGGCCCAAGCACGAGCCCAACGGCCGTCCCGTGGCGAGCGGCGCCTATCGTAACGGCGAGGTCGCCCTGGAGCCGCACGAGAGCCCCGGCGGGTGGCGTCTGCCCTCCATCGAGATCCTCGATAACGTGCCCTCGGACGCGCCCAGCCCGGCCGACAACGAGGCCCGCGCCCGCCGCATCGAGGAGGCCCTGGGCAGCTACGGCATCCAGGCCTCGGTGGTGGAGATCAACCCCGGCCCTGCGGTGACCCAGTTCGGCGTCGAGCCCGGCTGGCAGCGCAAGTTCAAGGAGGTCCGCGTCCGCGACGCCGAGGGCAAGCAGGCCCTGGACGAGGACGGCAAGCCCCTCCTGCGGCGGGAGGAGGTCTCCCGCACGCGCGTCAAGGTGGATGCCATCGCCAACCTGGACAGGGACCTGGCCCTGGCCCTCGCCGCTCCCAGCATCCGCATCGAGGCGCCCATCCCCGGCAAGTCCCTCGTGGGCATCGAGGTGCCCAACACCACGTCCGAGATCGTGAGCCTGCGCAGCACCCTGGAGAGCGCCGGCTTCACCAAGCTGCGGGCCAAGACCAAGCTGCCCCTCGCCCTGGGCAAGGGGAGCGGCGGCGAGCCGGCCGTCGCCGACCTCGCCAAGATGCCGCACCTGCTCATCGCCGGCGCCACCGGCAGCGGCAAGAGCGTCTGCATCAACGCCGTGCTGGCCTGCATCCTCATGACCGCGACGCCCCGGGACGTGCGGCTCCTCCTTATCGATCCCAAGCGCGTGGAGATGGTCACCTACAACAGCTTGCCTCACCTCATCACGCCGGTCATCATCGAGGTCGACAAGGTAGTCGGCGCGCTCAGGTGGGCCATGCACGAGATGGACGAGCGGTACAAGCGCTTCTCTTCCATAGGCGCCCGGAACCTCGAGGGCTACAACAAGCACCGGCTCGTGGTAGACCCGCTGCCCTATCTTGTCATCGCCATCGACGAGCTGGCCGATCTGATGATGGCCGCGCCCTACGACGTGGAGCACGCCCTCACGCGCCTGGCCCAGTTGGGCCGGGCCACGGGCATCCACCTGGTCGTCGCCACCCAGAGGCCCTCGGTGGATGTCGTCACGGGCCTCATCAAGGCCAACTTCCCCACGCGGATCAGCTTCGCCGTCACGTCCCTCGTCGACTCGCGGACGATCCTGGACGGCGCCGGCGCCGAGAAGCTCCTGGGGAAGGGCGACATGCTCTACCTCCCGCAGGACGCGCCCAAGCCCATCCGCATCCAGGGCGTCTACGTCTCCGACCGTGAGATCGAGCGCCTGGTGCGGGCATGGAACCAGCAAGGCCAGCCGGGGCGACCGCCCCAGATCACGGTGAGCGCCGAGGGCGCCGCGCCGCCGGCTGCTAGCTCCTCGGCCCCCTCCGGACCCTTCGCCCCGGCCATGGCCATCGCCGAGGGCGAGGAGGAGGGCGACGAGGCCCTGCTGCGCCAGGCCCGCGCCATCGCCGGGCAGAACACGCGACTTTCGCCGTCGCTCCTGTCACGGCGGCTCAAGGTGGGGTATACTAAAGCGAAACGCCTGATGGAGGAGCTGGAGGCTGAGGGTTACGGAGACGCCGAGCAGGAGGTCGTCCGATAACCCAACCGGGGCTCCCCCCTCAGGCGCGGCGGGCGTGACGGAGCTGGGAGCCCGATGGCCAAGGACCTGCAACAGGACGCCGTGTCCCCGCTCGTGGCGGCGGATCACGCCGACCACACGGACGATAGCTGCCTGGACTGCGGCGCCGATCTCGCCCACGACCCCGTCTACCGCCGCTACCGGGTCTGCCCCACCTGCCGTCATCACTACACGCTGTCCGCCAACCAGCGCATCCAGCTCCTGACGGACCCCGGCACCTTCAAAGAGACCAACGCGTCGCTGGTCGTCCTGGACCCCCTCTCCTTCTCGGACAAGGTGAGCTACCGGGAGCGGCTGGAGCAGGCGCAGCGGGTCACGGGCCTCTCCGAAGCCGTCGTCACCGGCACCGGCTACATCGGCGGGGTCCAAACGGTCGTGGCCGCCGTGGACTACGGGTTCATGGGCGGCAGCGTGGGGAGCGCCGTCGGCGAGAAGCTGACGCTGGCCGCCGAGCTGGCCTACCAGCGGCGCTTGCCGTTCCTGCTGGTGGCGTGTGGCGGCGCGGCGCGGATGCAGGAGGGCGTGCTGGCCCTCATGCAGATGGCCAAGATGGTGGCCACCATCAAGCGCCTGCACAAGGCCGGCGTCCCCTTCATCGCCGTGCTGGCCAGCCCCACCACGGGCCACATCCTGGCCGGCGCCGCCACCATGGCCGACCTGGCCTTCGCCGAGCCGGGCGCCACCATCGGATTCGCCGCCCGGCGCGTGGCCGAGGAGGCCACGGGTCGGCCGCTGCCCGAGCAGGCCCATACCGCCGAGTTCGCCCTCCAGCACGGCATGATCGATGGCGTCATGGACCGGCAGCGGCTCAAGCGCCACCTGGAGCTGGTGCTGGACCTCCTGGGCTTCAAGTACCGCCTGACCATCGCCAAGCGGGCGCGCCTGCGCCAGGCCGATAGCGCCGAGGCGCCGGCGTGGAAGCGCGTGCAACTGGCCCGCCACCAGGCCCGGCCTACCTCCCACGACTACATCGACCGGATCATCTCGAATCTTATCCCGATCCGCGGCGACCGCCTCTACGGCGACGATCCCGCCATGCTCTGCGGCCTCGGCTACCTGGCTGGGGAGGCCGTGGTGGTCATCGCCACGGAGCGCGGCCACGCCGGCGAGACGGCGAAGTTCCGGGAGGGGCGCGCCCTGCCGGAGGGCTACCGGAAGGCCCAGCGGGCGATGGCCCTGGCCGCCAAGTTCAGACTGCCCGTCGTCACCTTCATCGACACGCCCGGCGCCTACGCGGGGCTGGAGGCGGAGGAGCGGGGGATCGCCGGGGCCATCAGCGCCACCATCAGCATGATGTCCGACCTGCCGGTGCCCATCGTCTCCGTCATCATCGGCGAGGGCGGCAGCGAGGGGGCCCTGGCCCTCAGCGTCGCGGACCACAACCTGATGATGGAGAACGCCATCTACACCCCCATCGCGCCGGAGGCGGCCGCGTGGATCCTCTACCGGAACCCCGAGCGCGTCGAGGAGGTGGCATCCGCCCTCAAGCTCACGGCCGTGGACTGCCGCGCCCTGGGCATCATCGACACGCTGGTGCCGGAGCCCGAGGGCGGCGCCCACAACGACCTCCCGGAGGCGGCGCGGCAGCTCGAGCGGCTGCTGGTCCAGTCCCTCCTGGACGCGCAGATGAGCTTCACCCGCACGCTGCTGCGGCGCCGGTTCAAGAAGTTCCGCAAGATGGGCACCTACGCCACTACCTTCCAGAGCGCCCTCTCGCAGGAGGTGGGCCGCTTCCAGGACCGGCTGACGGACGGCGTGCGAGAGCTCGTCGACCGGCTGCTGAGCGGGGCGCCGGGCGCGCGCGACCCCGTCCGGCGGCAGGCGCCGCGCCCGCCCCGCGTGGGGCCATGACCCACGGCGGGGCCTCGTACTGAGGCTTGCACAGGGTGCTTACAGAGCCGAGCATTGAGATCTAAACCAGGGTGCCGGGGGGGGGCCTCGGACCTAACCCCCTGGCCCCCTTCCCTAAAGAGGA
>CAZKTO010000011.1:44402-52785 GCA_964555685.1 uncultured Dehalococcoidia bacterium | reverse complement strand
ACGGGCCTGGCCTTCGCGCAATCCGCGGCACAAGCGGCCACCGCCATCCCGGCCCCAACAGCAACCCCTGCGCCCACGCCCGCCCCCACGGCCCCGCAGCCCCGCAGGGGAGGCACCCTCCGGGTCACTATCACAAGAGAGCCCGAGGGTCTGGACATCCACGACCGGAGGAGCAGCGCTAACTGGAGCATCATGCTCCCCCAGATGAACTGGCTCGTCCAGAACTATCAGGGGGGCGATGGCGTCGGCCCCGACCTGGCGGAGCGGTGGAGCGTCAGCGGCGATGGCAAGGTCTGGACCTTCAACCTGGTAAGGAACGCCCGGTGGCACGATGGCAAGCCCGTGACCGCCGCCGATGTCGTCTACAGCCTGAACCGCATCGGTCTGGATCCGGCCCTGCCCAACGCCGCCTACCGCGCCTCCCTGGTGGGCCTGCAAAAGGTCGAGGCCCCAGACCCGGCCACGGTGGTGGTGACCCTCTCCATCGTCCGGGCCTCCTTTATCCCCAACCTTGGATCCATTGGCAACGTCATCTACCCCGCCCACGTCCCCATCGAGCAGTTCAAGCAGCTCAAGCCCATCGGCAGCGGGCCCTTCAAGTTCGAGAAATACGCCCCGAGCGTCAGCGCCGATCTCGTCAGGAACCCCGACTACTTCAAGACCGGGAAGCCCTACCTGGACGGGATCAAGCTCTTCCTCATCGCCGACCGGGCGGCCCAGTACGCCGCCTTCCGCACCGGCCAGATCGACATGCCCTTCGCGGCCTTCGATCCGGTGATCCTCCAGGGGAAGGAGGAGCAGGTCAAACGGGACATTCAGGGCGTGCAGACTCGCGTGCTCATGGGGGGCCACGCCCGCGTCCTCTTCAACAACGTGGCGCCGTGGAGCGACCAGCGGGTCCGCAGGGCGTTCAACCTGGCGTTCAACCGCAGGGACTACCAGGACGTCTACGCCCTGGGCCAGGGGACGCCGTTCATCCTCTACGCCCCGACGCGCCTCGGGGGCGGCAAGTGGTCCTTCCCGGAGGCGGAGATCGCCAAGCTGCCCGGCTACCGGCTCGACCAGAAAGCGGAGGACATCGCCGAGGCGAAACGGCTCCTGGCGGCGGCTAACATCAATCCGGCGGCCCTCAAGCCCGTGGCCAAGGTCCGCGACATCTACGAGAACGTCGCCGTGCCCGTCGTCGACCAGTACAAGCGGAGCCTCGGGATCGAGATCGCCATCCGGATCGAGGACGGCCCGACGACGCTGCGTAACCAGGCCACGGGGCAATTTGAGATGATCATCGACCAGAACAGCTACGCCCTCGACGACCCCTCCCAGATCTTCGCCCCCTTCTACCGGACGGGCGCCGCCGCCAACTACGCCAAGTGGAGTGACGCCGAGTTGGACACCTTGATCGACGACTTGGAGACCACGCTGGACGAGGCCAAGCGCCTCGCGCTCTCGCAAAAGACGGAACTCAAGCTGCTGGAACTCTCGTGGCTGGCGCTCCTGGGAGGGACCGTCAGCACCATCGCCTGGAGTCCGGTGATGCGGAACTTCAAGGGAGGCGGCGCTCAGGACGGCCCGTGGCTCCGCTACGAGGACACCTGGCTGGAGCGCTAGGACAGGCGAGGGTCAAGGCCTGGCAGGAGAATGGTCATGCCTCGACGATGGCGGCAGGTATCGGCCCTCTTCGGGGCGCTGGTCACGGCGGCGCTGGTGGTGGCCGCGTGCGGCGGAGAGGAGGAGGCGCCCACGCCGACGCGCGCGCCCCAGCCGACAGCGACCAGCGCTCCCCGGCCCGTGGCCACGCTCGCTCCAACGCCAACGCCGGCGCCGACTCCTACACCGGTGGGCCCGCAGCCCAAGGCCGGCGGTGTGCTCCGGGTCTGGATGACTCGCGACCCCTCGAACCTGGATATCAACCGCGCGCGCAGCAGCTCCGACTGGGCCACGATGCTCCCGCAGATGAACTGGCTGGTCCAGCTCTACCAGGGGAAGCAGGGCCTCGGGCCGGACCTGGCCGAGAGCTGGAGCGTCAGCCAGGACGGCAAGGTCCACACCTTCAACCTCGTCAAGAACGCCAAGTGGCACGATGGCAAGCCCGTGACGGCCGGCGACGCGATCTGGACGCTCAACCGGATCACCAAGAACATCGATGGCAAGGTGCCGGCGCCGCCCTTCAAGGGCCCCCTCGCCCTCATCCAGAGCATGGAGAGGTCGGACGACTTCACCCTGAAGGTGACCCTTTCGGCGGTCAGCGCCTCGTTCCTGCCCACCCTGGGCGCTATCGGCAACACCATCTATCCCGAGCACGTGCCCATCACCGAGTTCGAGCAGAAGCGCCCGGTGGGCAGCGGCCCCTTCGTCTGGGACGGGTGGAAGACCGGCGACTCGGTGAACCTGAAGCGGAACGCCGCCTACTTCAAGAAGGACTCCGTGGGCAGGCCCCTGCCGTTCCTGGACGGCATCACCATCCTCATCATCGGCGACGAGGCCCTGGGGCTGGGCGCCTTTCGGACGGGCAGGCTCGACTTCACCTTCCCTCACTCCAGCACGGTGCTACAGGGGAAAGTTGACCAGATCAAGCGGGAGATCCCCGGCGTCCAGGTCTTCACCTCGGGCTCGGGGTTCATCTACATCACCTTCCGCTCCGGCGTGCAGCCGTGGAGCGACGTGCGGGTGCGCCGCGCCATCCACTTGGCCATCGACCGGCAGGCCGCCAGCGCAGCCCTGACTCAGGGCGAAGGCGAGCCGCTCCACTTCCTGGAGCCGGTGAAGTCCCCGTTCGGTCTCACCCCAGACCAGCTGCGGGTGCTGCCCGGCTACAACCCCAACACCAGGCAGGCCGATATCCAGGAGGCCAAGCGCCTCCTCACGGACGCGGGCGTGGCCTTCCAGGGACTCAAGGTAACCATCCCGGTCCGGGACATCTACACCCGAAGCGGCGAGGTCACCATCGACCAGTTGAACCGGTCCCTCGGCACCCAGTTCGACCTCCGGATCATGGACAACGCCACGACCCAGCAGGTCCAGACGCGGGGCGACTTTGGGGTCTACGTTAGCAGCAACTCCGCGGGCATCGTCGATCCCTCCGCTACCATCGATCCCTTCGTCCGGACGGGGTCTGGGCTCAACTACGGCAAGTGGAGCGATTCGCAGATCGATGCGCTCCTGGACAGGATCGATGGGGAGCTGGACCAGCAGAGACGGATAGCGCTGACTAAGGACCTGCAGCTCAGGCTGCTCGATCTGGCGTGGTACGTCGTCCTGACCAGCAGCCCCACGAGCTGGGCCTGGGTGGGACCCCTGAAGAACTTCAGCGCCCTCATCAATCAGGATGGGCCACCATGGCGCTGGGAGGACGTCTGGCTGGAGCGCTAGGGCTGCGTAATCAAGGTGATAGGTAGAGGGGCCCCCGCAGGCGATCCCTGTGGGCAAACGGTTGCGGTATCGCCAGCCTAAGGGGCTTATGCCAAGCTCGCGCCCATGTCGGGCTTTGGCCGGGTGCTCCTGAGATGAGACCCGGGTCCGGCGCTCCCATCCTTCACATTGCGAGTGATTCTGCGCCCATGCCACTTGAACATTTTGAAGATTCGTTCATACAGGGTGTCCACGGGCCGGATTCGCTGAGTGTATTGGTCAAACAGAACGCGCGATTCCTGCATGGTCCATCGAGCATCACGATGCACCAGCTGTCTGCCCGTGTAGAGATGGTACGGGCGCATCTTCCCAGGCGGCAGGACGGAGCCGTCTTCGTCCAAGGGCGTTAGCGCATGCCAGTTGGAGGTGGCGGGCAATGGGGTCAAGAGATTGGCTGTCTGGTACTTGCTGACACTCCGAACCCACTCCGCCATCTCCATGATCTCGTCGGTCGTGTCGAAGGGAAGGCCAAGGATCGTCATCGCGGTGAGAATGAACCCGCGGGAGCCCAACGCGCGTAGATCGCGGTCCACTTGGTCTGGTTGTTGCCGCTTATGAACGGCCTGCAGGTTCTGGGCATTCCTGGACTCTACACCGACATACAGCATTCTAAAGCCAGCCTCGCCCAGTGCCGTTGCCAACTCAGCGTCTTGTGCCACCTCGGCGCGGACCTGGGCGACCAGCCACATATCCTTAGTCCAGTGCGACCAATCTTTCAGGCGTCCGAGGCGCTCGTTTCGGAACTTGGTCGCCCGGAGTGGGGGCGTGTGGAGATCGTCCGAGACAAAAACGCTGAACCGCCCCTGGCCATTGGAGTAGATCAAGCCACGAGAGGCCAGGTCATGAAGTTGGAGGAGTCTTCGCCGCTCTGTCTCTCGCGGCACCATTCGGTAGCCGAGGAATTGTTGGATCACCTGGCAGTAACTGCAGTGCTCCACACACCCCCGCGTCGTCTCGATCACGCCTGCGGCCAAGGGGTTCCGCGGCGTGAGATCTCGTATGGCGTCGAAGTCTGGAAGCTCGACGAACTCGGGCCGTAAGAGTCCTGTTCGGGGGGTTTGGACAAGCTGTCCATCACGAAAGAACGAGATGCCGGGAATCTTACCCAACGCGGCGAGCAACGCATCTCCAGTATGAGAGAGAAGACCATCGCACAAGGGGCCGATGATGTCCTCTCCCTCCCGCTGCACCACCACATCGAACCCCCCTTCCCGCAGGGCTTCGTCCGAAAGCGGGCTCATATGGGGCCCGCCTCCTACGATCTTCAATTGAGGGTGGAAGGCTCGGGCCATTCGAGCAATTTCGTAGGCCCGAGGCGCCTCGTTGATTAGTGCGGTGATGAGGAGGACGTCGGCGCCGGTGAGATCAGCGTCGGGGTCGATAGAGCCATTCCGATCCTCATACCAGATCTCTCTGTCGTATAGGTATGGGCCCCCCCACTGTTTGAGGGCGCCCGAGAGGTAGAGCAGACCTTGTCTCGGAATGGCAACGTATTCGAAGTTGCCTCCCGTTGAACGCGGAGCCACGAGGACGACTTTTCTGATTCGCGATCGAGTAATGGTTCCCCCTCTCTCCGTCGCATTGGGATCGTGCATGGTGCAGATGGCGCCTGTGTTGAGGGTCAAGCCGAAAGCGCGCCTAAGCGTCCCCGCTAGCTGGCCCTGTCAAGGCCACCTACGAGCAATGCGGCCTCAAGATCAAGGCCCTGCCTGGTTGTCTCGGGAGCCAGGTCCCCGGCAGAGCTACCGATGCGACGCCTCCCTTTTGAGAAACGTTAGAAGATGTAGCGTCGCACGCGCCTCTCTGTCGGCGCCTCAGGGGGAGAGGCGAGAAGCGGATAAAGCAACTACACCTAACGGAACATACTAACAGGCTCACCTGACAAGAGCAACAGGACGTTATCCTAACACCTCGAGGATCGCATCGAGCTCTTCCGCTGAAGCCTCGCACCGTCGGCGACGAGGAGCGACTCGATGGGGCCGCCGCGCGGCGTCATTCGGCATCGGACGACGCATTCTTCGCCGTGTTGACAACACTTGTGCAATCTGCGGTCTCTACCTCCGCAGGATCAGCGCGCCCGTCGGGATGAAGTTTGGCCCTGCGACGAGCGAGAGCTCCGCCCCCGCCACCTGCGCCGTTGACGTCCCCCGCACCTGGCGCACCGCCTCGATGATGTGCGTGATGCCGTGGACGTACGCCTCCGAAAGGTTCCCGCCGCTCGTGTTCACGGGCAGCTCGCCCCCGATCTCGATCCGCCCGCCCTCGACGAACGGCCCGCCCTCGCCCTTGGCGCAGAACCCCAAGTCCTCCAGCGCGATGATCACCGCCACCGTGAAGTGCTCGTAGACCTGCGCCACGTCGATCTCCCGGGGCGTCACGCCAGCCATCGCGAAGAGCTGCCGCGCCACGTACCGGGTCTCCTCGAACTCCGCCATGTTCTCGGAGGCCAAGGGCCTGTGGATGCCCTGGCGGGGCCCGCTCCCTTGCGCGCCGGCCAGGATGTAGGCGGGCCGCTGCCGCAGCTCCCGCGCCCGCTCCGACGACGTCACCACCACCGCCCCCGCGCCGTCCGACTCCAGGCAGCAATCGTAGAGACGCAGCGGGTCCGCGATCGTCCGCGACGCCTGGTGCTCCTCGATGGTGAGGGGTCGGCCGTGCATCAGGGCCCGCGGGTTCTGGTTGGCGTGCCTGCGGCAGGCCACCGCCACGGCGCCCATCTGGCGGCTCGTCGTCCCGTACTGCGCCATGTGCCGCCGGGCGATGGCCGCATCCCACTGAGCCGGCGTCAGGAACCCGTAGGGAGCCCAAAAGGCGGCGTCGCCGGCGGCCACCGCCCCGGCCCGCGACACGCCCAGCCGCCGGCCCGACCGTCCGTTCATCGAGCGGAAGACCAGCACGTTCGCCGCCATGCCGGTGGCCACCGCCATCGCCGCGTGCGTCACCGCGCCGCACAGGTTGGCATACCCGAACTGGGAGAAGAAGCGCAGGTACGGGATGCCCAGGGCGTTCTGCAGCGCCACCTCCGAGGTCGAGTCCATCTCCAGCCGCACGATCCCGTCGATCTCCTCGGGCGCTAGGCCCGCGTCGGCGATGGCCGCCAGAGAGGCCTCCGCCGCCATCGCCAGCTCCGACCTGCGGGAGCTGCGCGTGAACGCCGTCTGCCCGATTCCCGCGATGGCGGCCCGGTCTCCCAGCGTGGCCTGGGGTGAGTTGCGCGACATGGTGCGAGTGCTCCTCGCGCCAGTCTACCCGATCGGCAAAGGCCGCCCCTGGCCTGTCCGCCTGCTCCACATCATCAAACGGAGGGAATCACCAACGCCCAGCGTCTCTCTCGCCGGCTTTCGACGGATTGACTCCGCACGGGCGACGTGGTATACGTAACAGCAAACCTAGAGCCGACGCCCGGCGCCGCCGGGCGGGAGATGTGGTCTGTTTCCATCGCGGCTCTGGCGAGACGCGGGGCCGGCGCGCCACTTCCGGTCCAGTTGGATACGCCAAGGAGGCGCCGATGTTCAAACCCGTCCGGTTCCCCCGCGAGATGGAGGAGCTCGTCCGGTTCGTGGAGGAGACGGACCCGGAGGAGATCATCCCGGCGACCCTCGCTAAGCTCCGGGCCGGCGTCTCGCCCAAGGCCATCCTGACCGCTGGCGCCCTCGCCGTCACCCGCTCCACGGAGCTCCCTGGGCACCACCACGGCGGGCCCATCCACCCGGTCGCCGGCACGTACCCCGTCTACCATACCTCCCGTATGCTCTCGGGCGAGACGGCCTATCTCCCGATCATGCAGCACACCACCCTCTGCAACCTGCACGTTCACTCGCCCGAGATGGGCCCCTACATCATGCCGGAGCTGGAGGCGCTGGACGACGTCGAAGGCGGCGTCGAGGGCATCAAGGCGTCCCTGGAACGAGGGTGGCGCATGCGCCACGGCTCCTTCGTCGAAAAGCACCTCCTCTGGCTCCTCGAGAACCTCACACCCGGCGAGGCCCTGGACGCTGTCCTGACCAAGGCCATCTCCCGCAACCCCGAGGACGATCACTACTTTCTCTACCCCAGCTACACGGCCCGCGCCCTCGACGTAGCCGGCTGGGAGTATGCTCGCTACCTCCTGCGCCCGCCCGTCCGCTACCTCTGTCAGGGCGCCTTCTACCTCTCCGTCATGAGCAGTGCGCCCGCCTTCCCCGCCATCGAGGAGCTGCTGAACCGCTATAAGCTCCTCGAGATCGGCGTCACGGAGCGCTCCAGCGCCCGCGAGACCAAGGCCATCGGCGAGCTGGCCGACCGCATCGGTAAGACGGACCGCTACGCCGATATCCCGGAGATGGTGGCCGAGGCCCTGGCCGCCGGCCTCTCGCTGGAGGGGGCCGCCGAGGCCGTCTCCATCGGCGCCTCGGTCATCCACCTGCGCACCAGCTACGGCAACCCCATGGACGTCCATCTCCACACCGGCATCAACATCCGCCGCTACCTCCTCAAGATGCCCGGCATCAGTCTGCGCAACAAGCTCCTGGCGCTCCTCACCTGGCACACCGGCCCCGAGATCCGCCTGAGCGAGAAGAAGATGGAGTGGGGCCCCCGGACGGACGACGAGACCCTGGCGAAGCTTCCGGCCCGCGGCCAGCGCGCCCTCATCGACGCCATCGCCGAGAGCGTCGAGAACCAGCCCGAGTACGACTTCTCCCTCGTTGGGCCCCGGCTGGACCTCATGGTGGCGCCGCCCGAGGTCCGCCAGACCATCGCCCTCGCCCAGCAGTACGCCGACGGCGGCTACGACGCCATGCCCCTCTTCACCCGCCTCGCCGAGCTCTCCTGCCGCGACGACTTCACCGAGATGCACGTCTTCAAGTTCCACCAGGCCATCGTGGAGGAGTACGTCAACACCCGGCAGCCGTTCCGCTGGGTGCACCTCGTCTCGGCGGCCAAGGGCGCTGCCGTCATCTACGGCAAGAAGCAGGACGTCTACAGCCAGGCCCGC
>CAZKTO010000011.1:0-44302 GCA_964555685.1 uncultured Dehalococcoidia bacterium | reverse complement strand
GAGCTGATCACGGCCTAGCCCGTCACCCAGGCCGCGAAGGAACAGGGCCCGCGCTCCCCAGCGCGGGCCCTTGCTTTTCTGTCTCATTGAGCTTTGCGCGGAGTGCTAAGAAACTATCTCAAAATCTTGTCAGTCCGGGTGCCCCGACAAGTCGGGGTCCGCTGCCGCCCTCACCCCCTTCGCCACACCGAACGGCTCCACTCGCCCCTCGTGCGGAACGAACGCGGCGACTTCTTGCTAGCAGCGGTCGAGCGGCTGCTGACGGCATACGGTTCGAGACGACGACTTGAGAGCGATACGGTGGACGATCTCCGGGACTCTGTTAGCGCTGATCTCAAAGAGCGGGTTCCAGCCAGATCTCTTCCAGCCGGAAGGCCGATGTCGCCGAGAGTTTTGGGGGGATGTAGCCGAAGACCTCTGGCCGGGTGCCGAAGGCGCCGCCCTGGGAGAGGAATGGCACCGTAGGGAACTCGGCTAAGTGAATCCGCTGCACCTCCCAGAGTAAAGCGCGACGCTTTACAGGGTCGAGTTCGGCGTCTTGATCTCGCAATAGCCGGTCCACTCGGTCACTGATGTATCTCCCGAAGTTGCGCGAGCCATCCCTCTGTAGCACGCTGGCGTACTGGTCGGCCGGGTCGTCAAGCGAGAGTCCGACGAGGAAATATAGGATGTCGAAGTCACCGGCGGTACGGCGCCTCGTCAACTCTGCGAGCTCTGGCACGAAGGGCACGGCCTTCACCCCTAGTTCGGAGAGGACTGTGGCCACGAGTTCAGTCGCAGTGCGGACGGAGGCGCTGCCAAGAACCTGCAGCGACACGTCCCTGGGGTCGATGCCCGACTCCTGGAACTTCTGTCTCGCTATAGCCAAGTCCGCCGAGTGGTCGGGGTTGTAGCCTGGGATTTTGATAAGCTCGCTCTTTGGAAGGCCCCACTGGCCGCCCAGTTCAGGTGGAAAGAGGGGGGGCATAGGACGATAGTTCTTTCCCTGACGGGCGACGGCGGCGACCTTCTCCTTGTCGAATCCGACAGCCAGGGCCTGCCGGAAGGCCAGATTATTAAATGACGGCCGCCGAAGGTTGAACAGGAGAGCGTGCACAGATCCGAAGGTGAGCTCTAGCTTCACCCCCGCGATCTCCTTTCGGAGCTGTTCCTCAGCATCGGTGAGGAAATCGCTGTCGTACCCGCAGCCACAGTGTAGTCTGCCTGTCCGGAAGGCCGCTAGACCGAGGGTTGGTTCACCAATGATGTGGTATACAATTTCGTCAAGATAAGGCAGGCGCCGGCCGACAGCGTCCTTCCCGTAATAGCCAGGATTTTTCGTGAAGACCTGGGATGCGCCCTTATTGTACTGCTTGAAGAGGAAGGGACCACTCCCCACGGGCGACCTCTGCCATGCAGCCATGTCGGAGACGTGGGCGGGGTACATGAGCATAAAAGGCCCCGCGATGTTAGGGAGGAAGGAGGCGCTCACCGTCTTCAGTATGACTTTGAAAGTGAATGGGTCGGGCGCCTCCATGACGGCGATAGGGTCCACCCTCTCTTTGTTGAAGACGAACTTCGGGTCGGCAGCCCGCTGGAAGTTGTAGAGCACGTCGGCTGAGGTGAAGGGCTTGCCGTCGGACCACAAGACGTCCTTGCGCAGCTTGAATGTGTAGGTCTTGCCGTCGGCCCCCAGTTCCCAACTCTCCGCCGTATCTCCTTCGATCACCGAAACGCTGTCCTTTTTGAATCGGATGAGATTACTGAGGAGTTGTTGGTTGAACACCGTGGAGAATCCGCCCGTGTTGTGGTAGGTGTCCCAGTTGGGCCAGTCGATGTGGAGCCTGGCCTGAAGGACGCCCCCGTACCTGGGCTGGGGGCCAGCCGGGCGTGGGGTGGCTGGAGGCGGCGTCGGCGTCGGTCTCGGCGTCGGTGACGGGGCCGCCGTCGCGGTGGGTAAAGGCGGCTGCGTCGGCTGGGCGGGGGGCGCGGTCGCCTGCGGCGCTGGCGCAGCGGTGGGTTCAGGGGTCGCAGCGGGCTCGGCACCTCCGCACGCCGCCAAGCCGACGGTCAAGGCGGCCAGCACCGCAACCACAGAGAAGATGCTCCTACGAGTGCATGTCATGGGTGCCGTCCCTCCTCAGACCCCCTTAGGAGTCGTGCTACTGCGTTCTCAACTCGGGTCCCCTTGAAGAAGTCCGGGTCCATGCCCGCATGCAGGCGAACCGGATTGGTGAACACCAAGTCCCGGAAATCTTCCTCGGCAATGAGCCCTCTCTCAACCAACTCATACGCTTCTGCCACCACGTTCATCATATCCGCAGCGTCCCAGTGGCCTATATCGGAACCCAAGACCGCTTGGAGCCGGGCGCCGAAGGGATTTACCTTCGTGTTGAAGGCCAATGCGTTCATAGGGTCATCGGCCTCACAGCCGAAGTAGAACCGCGGGACAAACAACGTATGAAGGTCCTCAGCTTTGTCGATCTGGCAGGCTGCCCAATCGTCAAGCACGGGTGGTCTCGGCTGCTCCTGCCGAAAGAACGCCCGAAGGCTCTCCAGCCTAGACGTCACCATTTCACCGCCATACTCGGCCATGAGACGCAGGAGCAGTTCTTGGTCCGTCCTGGCTGGATCGAGATTATGGATGGCTTTCCCATTGCGCTTTTCCCAGTGGCCCACCATATCGGCATACAGGTTGCACGCCCAGCCCACGCCGCCTTCCAGGAAGGCGAAATTCAGAGTGGGGAAGCGCCGCGTAACCCCTCCCATAAACAGGGACTTGCAAAGCGCTTCACCAGCGGCGGCGAACATGCCGATGTGATTGAACATGTAGTTCGAGATAGACCGGCGGCTCCCCCAATCCATGCCGGCGGCGTGAGAAACCACTGCGACCTTTAGCTCGACACACTTGGCCCAAACGGGATCGTAGTCGTAGTCGCTGTCCAGCCCGAAAGTCTCCAGACGTTCGGCGAAGGCAGCCGCCTGGGGCCACTCGCGGCGAACCCTCGGAATAGGGCGAGACACGAGGGAGATCATGATAACCTTCAGCCCAAGGACTTTGACTGCGTATTGCAACTCGTCGATGGCTTCCTGGGGGGTGTGCATCGGGATAACAGCTGCGGGCGTCATTCGGTCAGCGTATTCCCTATACGCAGCAGAGAGGTAGGTGTTGTATGCCCGACAGGCCACCAAGCGTGTCTCCCGGTCCTCTATCCTGGGGAGCCCCAAACCGAACGACGGGTATTGAACAGCGAAGTCGATTCCCATGTCGTCCAGGCGTTCGTACAGGAGTCGAGGGAGATGGGCGGTGGCTCGATCAAGTGTTCGGGGCGGCAACCCCCACCAGGTTTTGAGAGGGACCCAGTTGTCTCTTCGCTCCTCAGGGGAGGTCCAGTGGGTCAAGTTGGCCCGATCCCAAACTTTCTTCAAGATGTCGGTGCCACCTATCTCCTTCATATAGTCCAGGACGACGGGCGTGAGCTCGACGGTGTGCCCATCGGCGTCAATGATGGGGTAGTTGAGACGTGCGCGGACCTTGGCTGAGGCGGACGCGTATGCTTTAACCATCGATTGCCTCCGCTCCTTCCGCCTGTAGTAGCGGCAATACCCGGGATTTCCCATTTCAACACACGACGGAGGCATGCTTGGTCTCCACCGCCGTTCAGGCGAACGATAGGCCCCTTGTCTCGGCCTGTCAAGCACCTTTTGCAACCCCGTAACGAGACGCGGGCGGCCAAGGCCTCCGCCGTCATCTACGGCAAGAAGCAGGACGTCTACAGCCAGGCCCGCGAGCTGATCACGGCCTAGCCCGTCACCCAGGCCGCGAAGGAACAGGGCCCGCGCTGGGGAGCGCGGGCCCTTGCTTTGCTGTGCTTATTGAGCTTTGCGCGGAGTGCTAAGGGAATGGGGAAGCCTATCCCGAGACGCGCAGGGGCACGGCGCGCCGTGCCCCTGCGCTATCCGTCCCACGGATTCAGCGCTCTGTGGTCAGTAAGAGTCTCCGCCGATACTGCGAGCGTTGTTCAAGGTGTCATTGCTACGAGAATATGGGCCACGACTTCCCTCCCCAAACCCATGGGGCGGGTCTCAGTGCGGACCCGACACCATGGGTGGATCGTGTGCCCCAGCGCTTGCGCCCGGTCCAAAAGGGTGGTAGTTTCCTGACACTGGAGCCCCCGCCTGTCAGGGTCGGTCCAAAGAGTTATCGGAGAGTGGCAGCCGCGTGGCTAGGCAGAAGAATACAAAGGGAGCGCTAGCAGGGTACCGCATCCTCGAGCTTGGGGATACCCTGGGTTCCTACTGTGGCAAACTGCTCGCGGATCTCGGTGCCGACGTCATGAAGATTGAGCCCCCTACGGGGTGTCCCGACCGGTCATTGCCGCCGTTTTGGGGTGACGTGCCCGGACCTGAACGCAGCCTGTGGTACCTTGCGCTCAATACGAACAAGAGATCGGTCACGCTGAACCTGGACACTGCCGATGGCCGGCATGCGTTCAAGGCGCTGGCCAGTGGTGCGAACGGAATTGTCGCATCCTATCCGCCCGGACATCTGGATCGGGTCGGCCTTGGGTACGAAGTGCTCGCGAAGGCTTTCCCGCATCTTGTGGTTACCTGTGTCACCGGTTTCGGGCTTGACGGGCCCTACGCAGGCTACAAGGCACCGGACATCGTCGGGATGGCGATGAGCGGCCTTATGTACAGCTGCGGCTACAAAGATATGGCACCAAGCGGAGGCTATAGCTCGTTTCTCGCGTTGCAGGCAGCCGGCACTCGAGCGGCGGAAGGCACCCTCGTGGCGCTGTGGGATCAAGAGCGTACCGGACTTGGCCAGCGCGTCGAAGTCTCGATGCAGGAGGTGCTAAGCTTCGGGCTGGACGCGCAGGCATATTCGACAGCTTTCCCCATGGCGATTCCACCGTGGATGCAACGGCCGGGGAACGCGCGCGGCGTGATGAGCCCTTACCCGTGTCGGGACGGCTGGATACTCCTGGTTTGGCTCTATCACGTGGAGGCGCTCGTGGAGCTTCTCGCCGAGGAGGGGATGGAGCACGACCTCCGCGATCCTAAGTGGCTGGACCTCGCATACACCGTCCCGAATCAGCCACACGTGGACGCGATCATCACGGCTTTCACGAGGGGGAGGCCGAAAGATGAGGTCATGCAACGCGCCCAGAAATGGGGAATCCCAGCGGGGTCGCTGAACAATACAGCGGACCTCTTCACCGATCCTCAGCTTCAAGCGAGACAGTTCTTCGTTCCCGTCGACCATCCTGAAGCGGGGCGTGTTGTCGCCTATCCAAGACCGCCGTATAGCATGTCGGCCACTCCCACGAGGACGCAGCGGGCCCCGAGACTCGGCGAGCATAACGCAGAAGTGTATGTGGGGGAGCTCGGACTAACCCGACAACTCCTATGCTCCCTGCGGGCTGGAGGAGCGTTGTAACGGTCATGACACGAACGCGCGCATCGGCAATCATCGGGGGCTGTGCTAGATGAGTCGAGTCGCCATGGCCACCGCGCGGTCGTCGCTGGAAGGGATTCGCATCGTCGACCTGAGCTGGTATGGAGCGGGTCCCAGTGTCACCCGCGACATCGCCAATTACGGCGCGGAGGTGATCAAGGTTGAGTCCGTGGTGCACCTGGACGGCATGCGCGCGTTGAAGCCGTCGGCTCCGGGCCCGGAAGATAGCGTGAATCTGGGGGGATGGTTCAACAACGCCAATTGCGGGAAGCTGAGCATGATACTGAACCTTCAGCACCCGGGCGCCCAACAGGTAGTTCTGGATCTGGTGCGAATTAGCGATGCGGTGGTTGAGAACTTCACGTACCCAACGCTGGAACGCCTGGGTCTGGCACCTGACAGGCTTCGGAGCGTGAACCCCGACTTGGTGATCCTGCGGTTGCCACCGACGGGCACCACGGGTCCCCGCGCGCAGTTCTCCGGGTTCGGGTTCACCATGCTCGCGCTCGCCGGTGTCAGTTATCTGATCGGCCCACCGGAGCGTCCCCCAACTGGGTTCGGGGTCACCTTTGGGGACTCCGTGAGCAGTCCAGGCCATGGCGCTGTGGCCTTGCTTTCGGCGCTACTCTACCGGCGGCGTACCGGCCGCGGACAACTCATCGACCTGTCCCAGGTGGAGGCGGCAGCGGCGCTGCTTGGCGGCCCGGTGCTGGATTACGCCGTGAACGGACGGGTCCAAGAGCGCTCTGGGAACAGGTGTCCGTGGGTCTGTCCTCACAACGCATATCGCTGCAAAGGCGAAGACCGCTGGTGTGTCATCGCAGCCTTTACCGAACAGGAATGGCAGACGTTGGCCAGAACCATCGGCCGAGAGGAGTGGATCGCTGATCCAAGGTTCGAGACGGGGGCGCAACGGAAGCGGCATGAGGATGTGCTCGACAGCCTTATCGAAGCTTGGACCCGTGAACGTTTGCCGGACGAGGTAATGGACACGTTGCAGGCAGCGGGCGTCCCGGCCGCTGCCTTACGCCGTCCGGGAGAGTTGCCCTTCGAGGATCGCCACCTCGCGGCCCGAGGCCATTATCGGTGGCTCCCCCACCCTGAGACGCCGAAGATGCTCTATAACGGGCCGCTGTACAAGCTCTCCGCTGCTGATCCCGCTGCATTTAGAAGAGCGCCTCTTATTGGAGAGCACAACGACTACGTGTTCCAGGGGCTATTGGGCATGACCGAAACCGAAGTCGATCGTTTGGCAGTCGACGGTGTGATCCAGTGATATCGCACCGAAAAGACAATCCGAGGAGTACTGAATGATCGACTACAAACGGTTCGCCAAGCAACCCCACGCCTACTCCAACCCCAACACTCATCCCTGCCCCGTCAGGGGCCACTTTGCTAGGATGCCGCCCCGATCTGCTGCATCATCCCCGCCGAATCAAACTCCTCCCACTCCTCGACAATTTTCCCATTTGCGATCCGGTTAATTGTGATCCCCGTGATATTGACCTTTTTCCCAGATGCTTTCACTCCCATGAGGTCGCCTCTATGAGTGCCAGTCGCCTTCCAGCGCGTCACGACCTTATCTCCGACTGCAAGCTGTTCTACTACAGTCATTTTGGCATCAGGGAAGGCTGTCAGGTACATGTTTGCTAACTGTTTCACGCCTTCTTGGCCCTCAACCTTTTGCGCCCCTTGATATCCGACGAAATTGGGGGCGACTATTTGTGGAATCACAGCCATATTTTTCTTGTTCATGACCTCTTCGAAGACTTTCCTCGCAACAGCCTTATTTTGTTCCGACACCGAAACCCTCCTTCGAGATATTCTTGTGCAGCGCCGCCTCTAGCCGACACTTCTGTGATTCTAGCCGGGATCTCCCATTTCACCACACGACGGAGGCATGCTTGGTCTCCACCGCCGTTCGGGCGTACGGTACACCCCTTGCCTCGGCCTGTCAAGAACCTTTTGCAACCCCGTAACGAGACGCGGGCGTCCATCGCCTACGCCGGGACACGCGATTCCCCCTCTTGGGGTGCCTTCCCAACTCGTTAACGCCGAATAAGTGCTGTGCGGTCGGTTCGGCGCCGGCTGGCCAGAAGCGGCAGCGGACGGCCCCCGGCACTGGCGGGCGGTAGCGGTTGCCCGGAGCCTGCCCCGAGTCTTTCGAGGGGGTGCTACCGGCTACCGGGCCAGCGGCTCCATCACCTCCCGGTGGAACCGCTCCATCGCCGCGCACATCTCCTGGTGGGTGAGGCCCCGGAGCCGGACCGTCAGGTGACTGAACCCCAGCCCTTCGAGATCGCGGATCTCCTGGATCGCCTGCTCGGGGTCACCGCTGAGCACCGCCGCCTCGCCGCCGGCGGCGCGCGTGTGGCGCACGGTCTGGCCGGCCACGCTCGCCCAGTGGACCGTGTAGGAGAAGGTGAACCGGCTGGGGTCGCGCCCCCGCTCCGCCAGGAGGCGCCGCAGCTCCGCGGCCTCGGCTGCCAGCTGGGCCTTGGGCCGGCCCAGCGGATGCCAGCCGTCCCCCAGCTCCGCCGCGCGCCGGAGCGTCCGCGGCACCCCGCCGCCGATCCACACCGGCGGGTGCGGCCGCTGCACCGGCCGCGGTTCGAACGCGATGTCCCGGAACGACACGAAGCGCCCCTGGAACGCCGGCCGTTCGCTGGTCCAGAGCTCCTTCATCGCCCGCAGGTACTCGTCCGTCCGGGCGCCGCGCTCTTTGAACGGCACGCCCAGCGCTTCGAACTCGCCCTCGATCCAGCCGACCGCTGCGGCCACGGTGACTCGCCCGCCGGAGAGCACGTCCAGGCTGGCGATGGCCTTCGCCAGGCCCAGGGGCTCGTGGTAGGGCATCACGAAGGTGGCGAAGAGGATGCGCAGGCGCTGGCTCGATGCGGCCACGGCCGTCCCCAGCACCAGCGGGTCGTACCAGACGGGGCTCAGCGTCTTGATATGCGAGTGCGGGATGACGACATGGTCACCGATGCTCACGCCGTGGAAGCCCAGCCGCTCCGCCGTCTGGACGGAGGCCTGCAGCGATGCCAGGTCGGGGAAACGCGAGTAGGGCGTCATGCCCACGCTGAACCGCATCGAACCCTCCTGGGCCGTCGGTGCGAGCGCGCTCTGCGCTGCGTCTGGGCGGTCAGGCGCTGCAAGCATACGCGAGAACAGGTGGCCGCCGCCACCGCTTGCCCCGACGTGTCGGGGCGCGGTAGCATGCGCTCACCGAAGGGCCTGGAGCGAGCGGGGAGGGCGGCTATGGCGAAGCTGGGTTACCGAGTGATCGATAGCGACCTGCATCTGATGGAGCCGCTGGATATGTACGCCCGCTCCATCGACGAGCGGTGGCGGGACCGGGCCCCGCGCCTCCAGACGCTGGCCGACGGCCGCCGCGCTCAGGTGATGGACGGCAAGGTCGTCCCGCCGTGGATGACGGACCCCAAGGTGAGCCGCGCCAACCGGCCCCTCGTTGAGAAGACCAGGGCCGTCCTGGAGGAGGCCCGTCGCCGCGAGTACGAT
The DNA here is from genome assembly GCA_964555685.1 of uncultured Dehalococcoidia bacterium. Taxonomy (GTDB): domain Bacteria; phylum Chloroflexota; class Dehalococcoidia; order SHYB01; family SHYB01; genus CAZKTO01. Next base: position 35,340 of record CAZKTO010000011.1, on the reverse strand, counting down.
CCGCCCTCGTACCTCAGCGCCATGGACGCCGAAGGGATCGACGTGGGGATCATGTTCCGGACGCGGGCCGCCATGTATGTCTCCGACGACGCGATGGAGCCGGCCTTCGCGGCGGCGCTGGCCCGCGGGTTCAACGACTGGGCCGCCGGCTTCTGCAAGGCGGACCCGGCCCGGTTCAAGGCCACGGCCGTTGTCGCCCAGCACGACCCGGAGGAGGCGGCCCGGGAGGCGCGCCGGGCCGTCCAGGATCTGGGCATGGTCGGCGTCGCGCTCCTGCCGATGCCCGTGGCCGGCCGGCACGTCCACGACCGGGAGTTCGATCCGCTCTGGGCGGAGCTGGAGCGGCTCAACGTCCCCGCCTGCTTTCACGGCACGTCGCTGGCCCTCTCGCGCGACTACGTGCAGGCGCGGCTGGCGGGCCACCCGTCCTTCCGGACCCTCTCTCACGCCTCATCGTTCACGCTGGAGCTGATGCTGGCGGCGGGCAGCATGATCGCGGGCGGCGTGCTGGAGCGCTTCCCGCGGCTGCGGGTGGCGTTCCTGGAGGGCAACTGCTCGTGGCTGCCGTGGTGGCTCTACCGGCTGGACGATCAGTGGGGGAAGTACGGCCCCGGCGAGGAGGTGCGCCTCTCCGCCAAGCCCTCGGAGTACTTCCTGCGCCAGTGCTACATCTCGGTGGACGCCGACGAGAGCCTCGTGCGGCACGTGGTGGACGCCCTGGGCGACGACAATATCGTCTTCTCGACGGACTACCCGCACCCGGACGGGCCGTACCCGCGGGCGGTGGACACCTTTCTGGCGCAGGAGGGGATCGGCCGCGAGACGAAGCGGAAGGTCCTGTGGGACAACTGCGCGCGGCTGTACGGGCTGGAGGACGGAGCGGCGGGATGAGTTCACCGATATCTTGTGCCGGGCCCGCCGCAGGCGGGCGGACGCCTACCGTCTGCGTCTCGGCGAGGACAGCGCCAGGAGCGCCACCCCGAAGCCGAACCCGGCCACTTCGCCGAGGATGACGCCGGGCCACGGCGAGTCGCCAGTCGCACCCCAGTAGATCAGCGACACCACGGCGCTCAACAGCTTCATGGCCACGCTGGCGGCGGTCGTCTCTTCGAGGAGCGGGTCGAGCCTGCCCATCTCGGCAAGTATAGTCCTGCGTGGCTGCTCCCGGTGGTACACTACACAGGCGCCAGAGCGTCGCCCGGCGCTGTCAACCGCTGGGCTAACGGAAAGGACCACCATGCGCATCGCCGTCGGCGGTGACCACGCCGGGTTCGAGGCTATGAAGGCGGTCGTCCGATGGCTGGCGGCCGGGGGGCACGATGTCCTGGAGCTCGGGGCGGAGCACTTCAATCCGGACGACGACTACCCGGACTTCGCGCTCCGGGTCGCGGAGGCGGTGGCCGCGGGCCGGGCGGAGCGGGGGGTCATCGTCTGCGGCAGCGGCGTCGGGGCCAGCGTGGCCGCCAACAAGGTCCCGGGCGTGCGGGCCGCCGTGTGCCACGACACCTACTCGGCCCACCAGGGCGTGGAGCACGACGATATGAACGTGCTCTGCCTCGGCGGCCGGATCGTGGGCGTCGAGGTGGCGCGGGAGGTCGTCGAGGCCTTCGCCGGGGCGCGCTTCACCGGCGATGAGCGGCACGTGCGGCGCCTGGGCAAGGTGCGCGCCATCGAGGAGCGCTATACCAAGAGCAAGGCCCCCGCGCCCAAGGGCTGAACGCTATGAGGGGAGCCCCATGCACATCATCGTCGTCACCTTCCAGGTCAAGCCCGAGCGGCGGCAGGCTTTCCTGAGCGCGGCGGTCGAGGACGCCCGAGCCTCCACCAGGAACGAGCCCGCCTGTCTCCGGTTCGACGTCTACAACGACAAGACCGACCCCAACAAGTTCGTCTTCGTCGAGGTCTACCGGGACGAGGCGGCCTTCCAGGAGCACATGAAGTCGCCGCACCTGGCCACGTTCCGGGAGGCGACCAAGGACGTCTCGTCGGCGCCGACGACGGCGGTGCGCTGCTCGAACGTCTTCCCCGCCGACGCCGAGTGGAAAACGTAATCTACTGAATGGTTTCAGGTCGGCATACCTAAGCAGATTGCCACTTCGACATGGCCAACCAGGTCAAAACGGCGTTCTTAGAAGGCTTGACTTCTAGATTCGGCTCGATTCGCAAATTGGACCGCAGCCAATCACTTTTTGAGGTTGAGGCTTCTGAGACACGAATCTACGTTCGCTTCTCCAAGGTTCACGATAGGCAATCAACTTTTTACGGTCTGCGGCAGGATGATCTCCTGCAGCTGCAAGGCCGGAATTCCTTCATATGCTTCCTCTGGGACTCGCAAACAGAACCGCTGCTGATTCCCTTCGCGGAATATGAAAGGGTCTTCAATTCAATACAACCAGCCCGAGATGGTCAGTACAAAGCACAGGTATTTCTCAGACCCAACTCAACCGAGTTGTACATAGCCAACGCGGGCCGGTTTAGCGCGGATGCCCACTTTGGATGGGTGAGACTCGAGTCCGCAGTAAGGTCGGAGGGTCAACGGAATATACCTGAACTCTCGCATCCTCAGGTTCAGACACTCCTTGGAGCCATAGGTATTGCCAAAGGTTATGAAGTCTGGGTCCCACTTCCTGACCGGTTAAAGCTGGATTGGAGTCTTGCCAGAGCCTACCGGTTCCGTGACCTGCTCCCGTCTGGCCTGGAGAATGTCAGGAGCATACTCGAAGAGGTGGACGTTATTTGGCTAGACAGGGGTTCAAGCGCACTGAGTGCGCTTTTCGAGGTTGAACATTCCACGCCGATATATTCAGGTCTTCTCCGGTTGAATGATGTCTATCTCGGTGCACCCCACTTTCAGCCGACCTTCGCAATAGTCGCTAACGATACCAGACGCGACTTGTTTGTCCGTCAACTCAACCGCCCTACATTTCAAACGAGTGGGCTCAGTAGAATCTGCACCTTCTTCAATTACGCTGAAGTGTTCGTCTGGCATGAACGCGCTAAGACCAATTGAAGGAGCAGAGAGATGGACTCGAAGCTGCGGCCGGACCAATGGATTATTGTTTTGGTTCAGAGTGGGGTTCCAGCAGATGTAGAAGCTTTCCCAAACCGGCGGGCGGCATTGAAGCGGGAAAGAGATTGGCGGCTCGTGATGCACCCAGAGAACGACGAGACAGGGATGTTCCGTGTTCCGGGGCAACGTCGCACGAACTAACCTGTGACGTCGTCGATCAGGTCAGCGACCGGATTCGAACTGGCCCTAACATGCCCACCCCCCTCCCCCCCGCCGACCTCGCCGCGCTCCGCGAGGCCGCCGCCGGGGTCCTCTTCGCCAACCTGAGGCAGGGTCGCGACGCCGCCACCAAGAGCGACTACTCGTACGTCTGTCCGTCGCGGGCGGGCGGCTACCCGTGGCAGTGGTTCTGGGACTCGTGCTTCCACGCCATCGTCCTCTGCCACATCGATGTGAAGCTGGCCGAGCGCGAGCTGCGCAACCTCTGGCGGAGCCAGCAGCCCGACGGCTTCATCCCCCACGTCACCCGCTGGGGCGCGCGGCTCGTCCTCGACATCCCGGCCTACTGGCAGAGCAGGCTCTCGTGGCGTCCCCGGCACACGGCCATGATCCAGCCGCCGGTGCTGGCCCAGGCGGCCCTGGCCGTCGCCGAGCGCGGGCAGGACAAGGAGTTCCTCGCCGAGGCCGTCGAGCGCGTCAAGCGCTACTACCTGTGGCTGCGCGACCGCCGCGACCCCGACGCCGACTCGCTCATCTCCGTCATCAGCCCCTATGAGACGGGGATGGACCAGCTCCCGGCCTACGACGAGGCCCTGGGCGCCCGCAACCCCTCGCGCCTAGGCCTCCAGGTGCGCGACCGCCTGCTGGACCTGCACAACCTCATCCTGGGGCGCAACTACAATTTGGACGCCATCTTCCGCCGCGACCGGTTCAACGTCGAGGACGCGCTGGTCAATAGCATCTACGCCCAGGGGCTGCGGGCCACCGCCCGCCTCTGCCGGATGACGGGCGATGAGGTGAGCGCGGCATCCTTCGATCGCATGGCGCTGCGGACGGAGGAGGCCATCCTGGGCAAGATGTGGGACTCCGCCTCTGGCGCGTTCTACGGCCTCGCGGGGAGGGACGAGCGCCCGCTCAAGACGCTGACCATCGCGAGCCTCATGCCGCTCCTGCTCGAGTCTATTGGCCGCGATCGGGTCGAGGCGCTGGTGGAGCGCCATCTGCTGAACGAGGACGAGTTCTGGCTGCCCTACCCGGCGCCCTCGGTGGCCCGGCGCGAGGGCTCCTTCCGCCCCGGCGAGCGGTACCTTATCTGGCGTGGGCCGACCTGGCTCAACACCAACTGGTTCCTGGTCAAGGCCCTGCGCCGGCACGGCTACGCCGAGGTGGCCGGCAGCATCGCCACAAGGTCAGCCGAGCTGGTGCGGCGCTCCGGCTTCCGCGAGTACTACAATCCCCTGACGGGGGAGGGCTACGGCGCCCGCGACTTCTCGTGGTCGACGCTGGTGGTGGACATGCAATGATGCCGAGGAGCGAGTTCGAGGAGCTGGTGGCGCGGGCCCTGGAGAGTCTGCCGCCGGCGATCCAGGAGCGGCTGGAGAACGTCGAGGTGCTGGTCCGCATGTGGCCCACGCGCGAGCAGCTCCGGGACAACGGCGCCTCGACGCGGTACGGCCTGCTGGGTCTCTACGAGGGCGTGCCGCTGACGGAGCGGGGCGCCCACTACGGCATGGTGCTCCCGGACCGCATCACTATCTTCCAGGGCGCCGTCGAGGCGGCCTTCGCCAGCGAGGATGACCTCGTGGACGAGGTCCGCCGCACCGTCGTCCACGAGGTGGCGCACCACTTCGGCATCGGCGACGATGAGCTGGAGGCGATGGGGTATTGACCGTTGGAAGCGCTCTCTCCCTGCCTCTTCCAGTGTAGAATGGGGCTGTTATGAAAGGGACTTCCTCTGCGCTGCATGGCCCAGCCGCGGAGTTTGCTCGTGTGCTCCGGGAGCATCTGCCTGAGCTCCGGGCGCGCTACAGCGTGACCACTCTCGGGCTGTTTGGGTCGTATGTGCGTGGCGAGCAGAGCCCCGGCAGTGATCTCGACCTCCTGGTCGAGTTCGCGTCCCCACCCGACCTCCTGGAGTTCGTGGCCCTCCGGCGGTATGTTGCCGAACTCCTTGGCGTGAACGTGGATCTGGTCATGCGGCAGGCGCTCACGCCTCGCCTCGCGCGACGGGTAATCGAAGACGTTGTCCCGATATGAGACGGACATCGCTGGACTCTTTACGGGACATCCCGGAGGCGATGCGTAAGGCTCAGGAGTTCATCCGGGGAATAGACCTTTGAAGTAGCGGAGTAACCAACAGATGCGACCGAGCAACCTTCGCCTAGTCCTCACCTGCATCGTGATGGCGGCACTCATAGCCATCCCCAGTACCGTTTACGCGCAGGGCAAGCCTTCTAAGCCTCCAACGCTAACTATCCAATCACCCAAGGAGGGGCAGACGCTACGTGCGACGGCTGTGGAAGTCAAGCTGAAGGTCGCCAATTTCAAGCTTGATGCAAAGAACATCGGCCGTGCGAACCGGCCAGGCCGGGGTCACGTCCACATCACGATCGACGGCGTCTCCATCCGTCGCACGGCATCTACCAAGGTGAAGATCAGTGATGTGCATAGTGGTCAGCACACCTTCCTGGCCGAACTTAGCAACAACGATCAAACTCCCCTGGCTCCGGAGGTGCAAGCCACAGTACGGTTCACCTACGAACCCAAGACTCGTTCCGGCAAAGGCGGCGGCGGTATTTTAGCGCCTCCAAAGGTCAAGCACTTCAACGCCGGTGTGGAGCTCGCAAAGCAAGAGCGTTGGGAGGAGGCTGTTGCCGAATATAGCAAGGCCATCGCTGACGACCCCAGATTTCGCGATGCCTACATCGCCCGCGGCATCGCCTATCGCCGCCTCGGCAGGCTCAATGAAGCTCTCGCCGATTTTGATCGGGCTATCGACCTGGACCCAAAGGCACCTGAGGCCTTTCACAACCGAGGAAACGTCTATTCCGATATGAGACAGGAAGAGCCAGCAATCGCCGACTTTGACAAGGCCATCGAGTTGAGGCCCGAGTTCGGTGACACCTACTACAACCGTGGAATCAGCTATCTCCGTTTGCGTCAATACGACCGCGCACTCGCGGATTATTCCACCGCTATCGATCTGACGTTGCGTTCCAAAGAAATCGTGAACGTGGCCTTTGTCGCCGACTACTACCTCAACCGGGGAGTAGTGCACAGGCTCCTTGGGAGGCCTAACGAGGCCATTGCCGACTTTGGCGAGGCCATAAAGCTCAATCCTGCCTTGGCTAGGGCGTACTTCCAACGTGGCCTCGTGTACACCGACCGTAAAGAGTACCAGGCGGCGATCGCCGATTTCACCAAGGCAATCGACCTGAGTCCGAATGACACCCTCTTCTTCACAGCCCGTGGTGGAACCTACGCCGACGCACAGCAGAATGACCTGGCCATCGCTGATATGACCAAGGCCATCGAGTTGGATCCCACCAACGCGCTCGCCTATGCGGTCCGCGCACGGCTTGAGAACCGTCTCCGCCAGTTTACCCAGGCTGTGGCGGACGCAACAAAGGCCATCGAACTTGATCCCAGGCTGCCGCTGGCATTCGAAGCTCGGGGGACCGCCTACGCCAATCTACGCCGCTACCAAGATGCCCTACCGGATTTCAGCAAACTGATCGAACTGGATCCTCGAGATGCTCAAGCGTACTTGAATCGGGCGGTCACCAGACTATTCCTGCGCCAAGACGCCGAGGCCGATGCCGACTTCCAGACGGCCATCACGATGGGCAGACCAGCCGCTCAGGTTGAAGCCCTTAAGCAACAGGTAAAAGCCCAACGATAGCGAATCTTAAGCGACAACAGCCTGTCTAGGTCACTCGCCAGCTCGGCCTGCCCTCAGGTAACGCTTCGGATCCAACGGAAGATTCTCTATCAAGGCCAGTCCTGTTTGAATTCCGTCCAAGGAGACAGGGGCAAATCCACCTCGAAGATAGTGCCGAGACTACCCACGTGGCCACGCATGTTACTACGATATGGGCTAGGCCAGCCGATAGCGGAAGAATCTGTTGGGGGCAACGAACTGGCACGGTTGTGCGTGCGGCTTTCACGGGCGCCTCCGCACCGGAGCGCTTGTGAATCGCATAACGAGGTATTCCCCCTGTTACAGCACCCCATCCCGGGGCATGACGATGAGCTCGTCCACGGCGGCGTTGTCGGAGATGGTGAGAGCGGCGTGGACGGCGCCGGCCACGTCCTCGGGGTGGAGCATCTTGGCGCGCTCGGGGCTCCAGTCCTGCCGGTCCCAGAGCGGCGTGTCGACGGAGCCGGGCGAGACGGTGATGACGCGCAGCCCCTGCCGCCGGACCTCGAGGGCGAGGGCCCGCGAGAGGCCCAGCACGCCGTGCTTGGAGGCGCAGTAGGCCGTGCCGCCCGCGAAGCCTTGATGGGCCGCGATGGAGGCGATGTTGACGATATCGCCGCGGCCCGCCGCGAGCATGGGAGGCACGGCGTGCCGGCAGAGCAGGAAGACGGCCTTGAGGTTGGCGTCCATCACCTCGTCCCACTGCTCGGGCGTCGTCTCGGCGATGGGACGGAAGGTCGCCGCGCCGGCGGCGTTCACCAGCACGTCGAGGCCGCCGAAGCCCTCGATGGCGCGCTGGACGACCTGGCGGGCGGGCTCGTCCCGCGTCAGGTCGGCCGGGAGGACGATCCGCCGTCCGGGCGCCTCGGCCATGGACCGGGCGGCGGCCTCCAGCTTCGCGGCCGTGCGGGCGACGAGGGCCACGTGGGCGCCATCCTGGGCGAAGCGACGGGCGATGGCGAGGCCGATGCCGCTGGACGCGCCGGTGACGATGCAGCGCTTGCCCACCAGCGACGGCACGTCTAGGGGCCCCCGCCCGAATACTCGAAGGAGTTGTCCCGGGTCTCCACCAGGCGCACCCGATGGAGGCGGGCGCCGGGCACGCGCCCGTCCAGGAGGTCCCACACGCGCTTCACGATGTTCTCGCCCGTGGGCACGAGCTCCAGGAAGTCCTCGCCGTCCAGGTTCAGATAGCGGTGGTCGTAGCGGCGCAGCACGCGGTCGCGCACCAGGCCGTCCAGGGCCACGAGGTCGCAGCACATGCCCGTCTTGGGTTCGATGGCGCCGGCCACGGTGACGATGACCTGGTAGTTGTGGCCGTGGCCGTTGGGGTTGGCGCACTTACCGAAGATGCGGCGGTTCTCCTCCTCGGAGAGCTCGGGAGCGTAGAGCTTGTGGGAGGCGGCGAAGCGGTAGCGCCGCGAGAGATAGACCGTGCCCTGCCGCTCGCCCATCACGCGCCGTCCCTTGCTGGCCCGGCGTACTCCACGAAGAGGTCCTCGTCCTCGTGCAGGCGGATGCCGGCCAGGCGCGCCGGTGGGGGCAGCCGCCCCTCGATACGCTCCCAGAGCGTCGTGGCCAGGTTCTCGGTCGTCGGGATACGGTCGCGGAAGTAGTCCATGTCCTTGTTCAGGTGCTTGTGATCGAACTCGGCCAGCACGTCCTCGACGACGGTCTTCAGGTCCACCAGGTTGATGACCATGCCGGTGACCGGGTCCACGGGCCCCTGCACGGTGACCTCCAGGAGGTAGTTGTGCCCGTGCCCGTTGGGGTAGGCGCAGGCGCCGAAGACGCGCCGGTTCTCCTCCTCCGGCCACTCGTCGCGGTAGTAGCGGTGGGAGGCGGAGAACTCGAAGGTCTTGGTGAGGGACGGCCCGGCCATCAGCCCTCGCTCCCGTTCTTCAGCCAGCCCACGTACACGTCCCCGCCGTCGACCTTCGTCTCGTAGGCGGAGACGGTGTGGCCGCCCGGATGATCGGGTTTGCCGTCGCGGACGTCGAAGGTCCACTGGTGCCACGGGCAGGCGACGACGTAGCCGTCCAGCGTCCCCTCGCCCAGGGGCCCGCCCATGTGGGGGCAGATGTAGTTGATGGCGTAGTAGCGGCCCCGGACGTGGAAGAGGGCCATGGGCTTCTCGAACGGGCCCATGACGAGGCGGCCGGTCCCGTCCGGAATGTCGCCGACTTGTGCCACCTTGACGAACTTGGGCATGCCGCCGCCTCGGACGGCCTACTATAGCGTGGCCGGCGGGCGATGGCAAAGGCGAGACGGACGCGCCCCAGGGTCGCACCCCCCAGTCCCTGCCTCTCGTTGACAGGCCTGGGGGCCAGGGCTAGAATGTCACCCGGCGCCCTACTTCCGCTCTGTAGCCTCGCCTGTGCGCCGATGTCATCTCAAGGAGGAAGGCAGTGGCGACCCGCGCCTTCGTACTGGTCGAGACCTCCGTCGGGCGGACCAAAGAGGTGGCCGCGGCGCTCAAGGGCGTCAAGGGCGTGTCCGCCGTGGACGCCGTCACGGGCCCCTACGATATTATCGCCATCATCGAGGCGGCGGACCTGAACGCCGTCGGCGACGTGGTCACCAGTCGCATCCACACCATCTCGGGCATCGTGCGGACGGTCACCTGCCTGGCCGTCTCGCTGCCCTGAGCCGAGAGCCCGTCCCGCGGCGCCGCTCCATGGACTTCCGCTTCTCCCCCGAAGACGAGGCCTTCCGCCAGGAGCTCCGCGAGTTCCTGCGCCGGGAGGTCCCTCCCGAGCGGACGGGCGTCGTCTCATCCATGTTCGAGGGCGATGAAGACGGCTTCGAGCGGCAGATGCGCAGGAAGCTGGCGCAGCGGGGCTGGCTGACCATGGGATGGCCCAAGGCCTACGGGGGGCAGGACGCCTCGCCGCTGCGGCAGACCGTCTTCATGGAGGAGATGTCCTACCGCGACGCGCCGGGGATGGACCTCATGGGCGTCGGCATCGTGGGGCCCACGATCATGCGCGTGGGGAGTGAGGAGCAGAAGCGCAAGCACCTGGGCGCCATCGCCCGGGGTGAGGTGGTGTGGGCCCAGGGCTTCAGCGAGCCCGGCGCCGGCTCCGATCTCGCCGGCCTCCAGACCCGCGCCGATCTCCGGGGCGATGTCTTCGTCGTCAACGGCTCCAAGATCTGGTCCAGCGGCGCCCACCGGGCCGACTACTATTTCCTCGTCGTGCGGACGGACCAGGACGCGCCCAAGCACAAGGGCATCAGCTGCCTCCTGGTGGACCTCAAGAGCACCAAGCAGGGCCTTACCATGCGGCCCATCATCAACATGGCCGGCATGAAGGGCTTCAACCAGGTCTTCTTCGACAACATGGAGGTGCCCCGGCAGAACCTGCTGGGCGAGCTGAACCAGGGCTGGTACTACGCCGTGGGCCTGCTGGAGAGCGAGCGGTCCACCTTCATCAACTTCTCGGCCATTGGGCGGAGCGTCATCGAGGGCCTGTTGGGCCTGCTGAACGATCCCACGGCCAAGGGTATCGCCTCGGCCAGGAGGCCGGAGACGCGGGCCAAGCTGGCCGATGCGGCCATCGAGAACATGGTGGCGCGCAACCTGGCCCTGAACGTCGCGTGGATGGCCTCCAACGGCCTCAAGCCGGACTATCAGGCCTCGGTGGCCAAGGTCTTCGGGACGGAGGTGTTCAAGCGCCTCGCCTTCGCGGCCATGACCATCGTGGGGCTCTACGGGCAGATCGAGAACCAGGTGAAGTACGCCCCCTTGCGGGGACGCGTGAACGGGATATACTACACGTCCGTTGGCATGACCATCGCCGGCGGAGCCAGCGAGATCCAGCGCAACGTTATCGCCACCCGCGGCCTGGGACTGCCGCGATAGCCCCGACGTGTCGGGGCGGGCAGCCTGCTGAATCTGGAGTAACCGCCCCGACGAGTCGGGGCGAAAGATCGATCGGAGGAGCAGATGGACCTCGGCCTTACGCAAGAGCAGGAGATGATCAAGAAGTCGGCGCGGGAGTTCCTGGAGAAGGAGTGCCCCAAGAGCCTGGTTCGCGCCATGGAGGAGGACCCCAGGGGCTTCTCCACCGAGCTCTGGAAGAAGATGGCCGACCTGGGATGGATGGCGCTCCCCTTCCCGGAGCAGTACGGCGGGACGGGGAACAGCTTCCTGGACCTGTCCGTCCTCATCGAGGAGCACGGGCGAGCCCTGGTGCCTGGCCCCTTCTTCTCGACGGTGGCCCTCTGCGGCATGCCCATCCTGCACTTCGGCACCGAGGAGCAGAAGAAGCGCTACCTGCCCAAGATCGCCGACGGCAGCGAGATCTGGGTCTACGCCCAGACCGAGCCTAGCGCCACCTGGGAGGCCTCCGGCGTCGCCCTGGAGGCGGTGAAGAAGGGCAACGACTACGTGCTCAACGGCACCAAGCTCTTTATCTCCTACGGCCAGGGCGCCGACCATCTGCTGGTGGTGGCGCGGACCAAGAAGGGCGGCAAGCCAGAGGATGGCGTCAGCCTCTTCATCGTCGACGCCAAGAGCCCGGGCATCAAGTACGAGGCGCTGAAGACGATCGCCTCCGACCATCAGGTCGAGATCCAGTTCAAGGACGTGAAGGCGCCTGCGGGCAACATCGTGGGCAAGCCGGACCAGGGCTGGGACGTGGTCCGGAAGATCGCCGAGTGGGGAGCCTCGGGCAAGTGCGCGGAGATGGTGGGCGGCGCTCAGAAAGTGCTCGAGATGAGCGTGGACTACGCCAAGCAGCGCGTCCAGTTCGGCCGGCCCATTGGCAGCTTCCAGGCCATCCAGCACCACTGCGCCAACATGGTGACGGACGTGGACGGCTCCCGGTACATCGCCTACGAGGCCATCTGGCGTCTCAGCGAGGGCCTGGACTCCTCCAAGGAGGTCTCCATGGCCAAGGCGTGGGTCAGCGACGCCTACCGGCGCGTCTGCGCCCTGGGCCACCAGATCCACGGCGGCATCGGCTTCACCAAAGAGCACGACATGCAGCTCTACTTCCGGCGGGCCAAGGCTGCGGAGCTGGCCTTCGGCGATGGCGACTATCACCGGGAGTTGGTGGCCCAGCAGCTCGGCATCTAGGAGGGCCCGGCGGATGGCGACTACTGTCGGTACGAAGCGGCCGGCCTGCCCCCGGTGCGGGGTCGAGGCCACGGTGCGGACGTGGTCGTGCACCTGCCAGACGGTCTCCAAGGCGACGCACCGGGAGAGTCTGACGGCCGGCGGGGCGCCGCATACCGATTTCAACGCCTACCACAAGGACTGCGGCGCCCGCGGCAAGCCCGAGACGCACTAGGAGAGAACCGAGGCTTTCCCGGTCAACGGACCCTCGACCGATAACGAGAGGGCTGGCAGATGCGTGCCAGCCCTCTCGCGTTCCGAGGGTGCGCCGTAGCCGCCAGGACGCGGCAGCGGTCACCCGCCGGTGCTACCGGCCCCCTCTCCGGCCCGGAGAGGGGGAATGAGGGGGTGAGGGTTGATGGACTGCATCTTCTGCAAGATCGGCGCGGGCCAGGTCCAGGGCGAGATCGTCGACCGGGACGACCGCCTCTTCGTCCTCAAGGACATCAGCCCGCAGGCGCCGGTCCACCTGCTCGTCATCCCGTTCGAGCACATCGCCTCCATCGACCAGATCGACTCTTCGGGAGCCGACCTGGCCGCGCGGATGGTGCTCATGGCGAACCGGGCCGCGGCCAAGGCCGGCGTGGCGAAGACCGGCTACCGCCTGACGATCAACTGTGGCCAGGAGGGCGGGCAGAGCGTCGGGCACCTGCACGTGCACGTGCTGGGCGGGCGGCAGCTGAGCGGGAAGATGGGGTAGGCGGCGGCGCCGGGACTGCGGCATCTGGGCGACGGGCGCGGTCCCCGGCGGGCCTCTCGCCTTGCGAGCTTCCGGGCCCAATCGGTATACTGGGCGGAGGCAGGGGCGTCGCCGTAGGAGCGTAGCTCAGCCCGGTAGAGCAGCGGTCTCCAAAACCGCCGGCCGCGGGTTCAAATCCTGCCGCTCCTGCCATCCTGCCGGAAAGAGATCACCCTGACCTGCCCCCAGTCTTACAGACCCTCGCGTTATACCTTAAACCGTTACCATCTCGTCATTGCGAGGAGTCCCGACAAGTCGGGGCGACCCTTCGCGCTGCTCAGGGCAGGCTCCGCAATCTCAAGCCCTGCGCAAGCCTATGCAGGAGATTGCTTCGGCCCGATGCTATCGGGCCTCGCAATGACGAAGGCCGACGCCTCCCGACTGCGGAACGCGTTTAGCACCCTGTGCAAGACTCTCCAGGTCCAGGCATTACGAGAGTCCCACCGGGATTGCTGCTGCGTTGGCCTTGTGGGCGAACTCCTCTGGGGTGAGGTTGCTGAGCGCGCTACCGCCTGAAGTGCCTTTGAGCAACAAAACAGGCCCGGGACTCCGCGTCCCGGGCCTGCCGGCTCCGATGACGATGGGGGCTACTTCTTGAGCTTGTCGATCTCGGCCAGCGCCTCGTCCACGCTGGGTAGGCCCTGGGCGAAGACCTTCTTGTACCGTATCACCCCTTCGGCGTCGATGATGAAGAGGGAGCGGCGCGGCAGCCCATACTCTGCGTTGTAGACCCCGTAATCCGACGCGACCTTGCCCTTGGGGTGGGAGTCCGCCAGGATCGGGTGGGTCACGCCGCCGAGGCTGGCCCCGAAGGCCCGCTGGACGAACTGACTATCGCAGCTCGCGCTCAACACCTGAGCGCCCTTCTCCTCGAACCGCTTCTGGGCCATGTGGAACGAGGAGACCTGGTTCGCTCAGCCACCGGTGAAGGCCGCTGGGAACCATCCGAAAACAACAGGCTTACCCTTGAGCTGGCTCAAGGTGATCTTCTGGCCGGTCGAGCTTGGCAGCGTGAAATCGGGCGCGCTGTCGCCGACTTCAGCAGGCATATGGCATCGCTCCTCCCGTGATATTTGCGGCGGCATGGGCCGCAGCCGCCCATTATACTCGGCCAGCGCGGCCTCCGGTAGACGGCTGACGGACGGCTCCGGGGATGGCTCCTGGTCATCGGGGCCCGGCCACTCGACGTCGCGGGGCCCGCGCGTCATCTCGCTTGGGGGCACGCCCCCATCCTAACCCTTCGGCTTCCCTTGTCGCTCCGCTCAGGGCTTCGGCTAAGAACAGGGCAGGCCCTTCCCCCGCAGACGGGGGAAGGGATTGCAGCCCCACCAGAATCGAAAGACCCTGGCCACGAGGCGCCGTTCCTTGACGGCGCGCGCCCTCCGACCGTATCATGAGTTCGCCCGAACCTGTTGCATGCCGGCGTTCGCCACCTCCCCAGGCGTTCGCGGCTGGTATTGCGCCGTCGCGCGCGGCGGCCGGCGACGGGCGGGCGGTCGCACTGTGCCGAGGTGGTGGAACTGGCAGACACGCCATCTTGAGGGGGTGGTGGGGTTAAACCCGTGAGAGTTCGAGTCTCTCCCTCGGCACCACGGCTCTCCCCAGAAGCGTCGGGCCCGCCGTCCCTTGGCGCCCGATTCTCCCTGGTGCTATAGTTGCGTCTGTACCGCGGCACGGGGCGCCAGTCCCGCTGGCGCATCGAGCGGAAGTGGCTCAGTGGTAGAGCATCTCCTTGCCAAGGAGAGGGTCGCGGGTTCAAATCCCGTCTTCCGCTCCAATCCTCGTCCACCCCTTCGCCAGACCGCTGGGCTCGCTTGGCGGGCTGGCCCCTTTTTGTAACGCGTTTCGCGTTCCCGAAGATCCTCCGCCGGTGATCGCGGGATAGCTCTTGACATCTCCTTGGCCTGGCGTGGTATCTCTTGTTGTCCACCCGTAATGGGTGAGGAGGTGGAGCATGTCCATGCGGGAGATCGACACGGTCATACTCAAAGGGACGATCGTCACAGCGACAGGCACGGTGCAGGCGGCCGTCGCCATCGACGGCGGGAAGATCGTCGCCGTGGGCCCGCCCGATGCCCTGCCCCCCGCGCGCCAGACGATCGACGCCACGGGGCGGTACGTGCTGCCAGGCCCCATCGACGTCCACACCCACTTCGGCCGCTACGACGACTGGCGCATAGGCCCCCAGGCGGCGGCGTACGGCGGCATCACCACCGTCGTCAACTTCATCGCCTCCCGCCCCGGCGAGCGGTTGCCCGAGGCCGTCGCCCGCGTCCGCGCCGAAGCGGAGCGCGACTCGGTGCTGGACTTCGGCTTCCACTTGATCCTCCGCAACGCTCCTGGGGACCTCGCCGCCATCGAGGAGGTCGTGGAAGCGGGCGTCACGTCCTTCAAGATGTTCATGTGCTACAAGGGCTGGGGCGCGATCTACTGCCCAGACTCCTTCATCCTCCAGGCGATGGAGACCATCGGCGGCGCCGGCGGCCTCTGCCAGCTCCACTGCGAGAGCGGCGACGTCATCGACTACCTGGAGCAACGCTCGATCCGGGAAGAGAAGGTGGGGCCGCAGCACTTCCTGGAGACCAGGCCTGATTGGACGGAGGAGGAGGCGACCAACCGAGGCATCGCGATGGCCGGCATGACGGGGTGCCCCCTCTATGTGGTGCACTTGAGCGCGCACCTGGCTCTGGAGCGGATCAAGCAGGCGCAGGCCGCCGGGCAGCGGGTCTGGACAGAGACCTGCCCCCAGTACCTGCTCCTCTCCGACGGGGAGATGGAGCGCTGGGGCCCCTTCGCTAAGATCGGCCCTCCGCTGCGCTCCGCGGATGGGTTCAATCAGGAAGCCATGTGGCGGGGCGCCAGGGACGGCTACGTCGCATGCGTGGCCAGCGACCATGCGCCTTTCATCAAAGAAGACAAGGAGTCCGGCTGGCGCAACATCTTCGTCGACGCAGCCGGCAAGACGATCCCCTTCGGCGCGCCCTCCGTGGAGACGATGGTGCCCCTCATGTTTAGCGAAGGCGTGGTGAAGCGCGGGCTACCCGTCTCCTGGCTGGCGCGCGTGCTGAGTGAGAACCCTGCCAGGATCTTTGGCCTCTATCCGCGCAAGGGTGTGATCCAGCCCGGCGCCGATGCGGACCTGCTCATCATCGATCCAGGCAGGAAGGCCACTATTCGGGCCGGCGAGCAGCACGTCACCGCCGGCTACACGCTGTACGAAGGGTGGGAGGTCGCGGGCTGGCCTGTCCTCTCGCTTTCGCGCGGGCGCCTGCTCCTGAACGAAGGCCGGATCGAGGCGCAGCCCGGATCGGGGCGGTATCTTCGCCGGTCGGGGCCCGCGCCGCCCATCGGCGGTCGCATCGCATGAGGGGGTCACCCTTGACCTTCCCGATGCAGCCCCCGTAGAGTTGCGGGACAGCCCCGGTGGTCTCGATGCCGCATCGGGACGCCCCGACTCGTCGGGGCATGAGGCCGCCGGCTCCCCTTCATGCGCAAGCACCGCGCCGAGAGCGCCGCCCGCCCCACGACGCGGCGCCCCGTCTACTACGGCTGGACCATCGTCGCCGTCGTCTGCTTCATCGGCCTCGTCCAGACGGGCCAGTTCAACCCCACCATCGGCGTCTTCATCAAGCCCGTCACGGAGGAGTTCGGCTGGAGCCGCTCGGTCTTCGTCGGGGCGCACAGCATCGGCACGCTGCTGGGCGGCATCACGGGCTTCGCCCTGGGCCCCGTCGTCGACCGCTACGGCCCGCGCTGGATCGTCTCGGCCGGCCTGCTCCTGGTGGGCGGCGCTCTCTTCTCGCAGGCCTTCGTCCAGGAGGTCTGGCAGTTCTACTTCGCCATGATCGTGGGGCGGGCCGCGCTCCAGGGCGCCGTGGGCGTCGCCGCCAACGTCACCATCAGCAAGTGGTTCATCCGCCACCGCGGGCGGGCCATCGCCTTCTCGAGCCTGGGCACGCGAGTCGGCAACGGCACCTCGCCCCTGGTGGCCCAGGGCCTGGTGAGCGCCTACGACTGGCGCGCGGGCTTCCTGGCCCTGGGCGTCATCACCTGGTCGGCTCTCCTGCCCGCGTTCCTCTGGCTCCGGCGCGAGCCCGAGGACATGGGCCTGCGCCCCGATGGCGACCCACCCGAGGCGGACCGGCCCGTCCGTTCCGATGCCACCCCTCCGGCGCCCCGGGAGGAGGGCGAGAGCAGCTTCACGCTCAGGCAAGCGCTACGGACTCGATCCCTCTACCTGCTCATCCTCTCGATGGCGCTGAGCGCCATCGTCGCCTCCGGCGTGAGCCTCAACCTGGTCGCCTACCTGGAGGACCAGAGCCTTTCGCCCGCCACGGCCGTCGTCGTCGTCACCGTCTGGTCCATCTTCTCCAGCATCGGCTCCGTGGGCTCCGGACTCATCGCCGACCGCCTGCCGGTGCGGGCCTCCCTCGCCGCCATCTATCTCGGCATGGCCCTCTCCGTCCTCATCCTGCTCAACGTGGAAAGCCTGCCCCTCGCCATGGTGTACGCCGTCTTCTACGGCCTGCTCTTCGGCACCATGGCCACCCTCCAGCAGATGGTGTTTCCGGACTACTACGGCCGCGCCTACCTGGGCTCCATCCGCGGCATCGCCACCATGTTCCAGATGGGCGCCATCGCCCTGGGTCCGATCTTGGCCGCCGCCGTCTTCGACGCCACGGGCTCCTACGAGAAGATCTTCTACGGCTTCCTGGGCTCCTACGTTTTGAGCGGCCTCGTACTCCTCGCCGCGCCCAAGCCCAGGCCGCCTGCCCCTCGGGAGGCCACGTTGACGCGCGCGGCCCCTGCGGGCTAATGTAGCGCCATGTACGGCCGGTCTCGCACCGCTCTTGAAGCGCGCCGGCGCCGCTAGCCCAGGAGGTATCGCCATGCCAGGACCGCTCGAAGGCATCAAAGTCCTCGATCTCACCATCTACCAGAACGGGCCGTGGGGCACCGTCATGCTCTCCGACATGGGGGCCGACGTCATCAAGGTCGAGGACCCCGTCAACGGCGACCCCGGGCGCAACCTGACGGCCGCTGGTGTCGCGGGCAAGCGGTTCAACACCTACCTGGAGACCATGAACCGCAACAAGCGCAGCATGACCCTCAACCTCAAGCACCCCAAGGGCCGCGAGCTCTTCCTCGACATGGTCAAGAAGGCCGACGTGGTCGCCCAGAACTTCCGCGTCGGCGTCGTCGAGAAGCTGGGGGTCGGCTACCAGGAGTGCAAGGAGCGCAACCCCAGGATCGTCTACGCCTCCGTGTCCGGCTTCGGCTCGAAAGGTCCCGACGCCCGCGACGGCGTCTACGACATCCTGGGCCAAGCCCGCGGCGGCCTGATGACGGCCCTCTCCATCTTCGACGCGGAGCCCGCCTACCGCCCCAACGGCGGCCTGGCCGACCAGATGGGCGCCGTGACCCTGGCCTACGGCGTGCTCTGCGGCATCGTGGCCCGCGAGCGCAAGGGCATCGGCCAGCACGTCGAGGTCTCCCAGCTGGGCGGCCAGCTCATCCTCCAGGCCCTGGCCATCAACGGCTACCTCCTGAACGGCGACATGATGGTCCCCCGCTCCCGCCAGAGCGCCGGCAACCCCCTCTTCGGCATCTACCGCTGCCAGGGCGACCGCTGGATCGCCCTGGGCTGCATCCAGTCCGACCGCTACTGGCCCGCCTTCTGCGAGGTCCTGGGCATCCAGCGCATCGAGCACGAGCCCAAGTTCGCCGACCACGCCGCGCGGATCAAGAACGGCGGCGAGCTGGTCAGCATCCTCAACGAGGTCTTCATCACCAGGCCGCGCGAGGAGTGGCTCCGCGCGCTCAAGCCCAGGGGCGTCCTCTGCACGCCCGTCCAGCGCTACGACGACCTGCCCACGGACCCCCAGGTCATCGCCAACGAGTACTTCGCCGAGCTCCAGCACCCCACCGAGGGCAAGATGGTCGAGGTGGGCATCCCGGTCAAGCTCAGCGAGACCCCCGGCGCCGTCCGCTGCCGCGCCCCCGAGTTCGGCGCCCACACCGAGGAGGTCCTCCTCGAGTTCGGCTACTCCTGGGACGACATCGCCCGCTACCGCGACGAGAAGGTGATCTGAGCGCCCTCTCCCCCGGCCCCTCTCTGATGCGGAGAGGGGAGTGGATATCCCCCTTCCCTGCACGGGAAGGGGGATAGGGGGTTAGGGGAGAAGCCCGCGCCTTGGGCCGATCGAAAGGAGCCCCATGAAGCCCCTCATCATTGAAACGGCCATGAACGAGCTTATGGAGAAGGCCGACAACCCCCACGTCCCCTACGGGCCCGAGGAGGTGGCGCGCGACGCCGCCGCGTGCGTCGAGGCCGGCGCGTCCATCCTCCACTTCCACGCCCGCGACGCCAGGACGGGCGAGCAGCTCTGGACCAGCCACGAGACCTACGCCGCCGCCATGCGCCAAGTCTTCGAGATGGGCGTCCCCCGCGACATCGTCTTCTACCCCACCTACAAGGGCCTCACCGAGCAGTCCCTCAGCCACGTGGTGGCCCTGGCCGGGGACGCGGACGTGCGCCTCCCCCTGGCGGCCCTGGACGTGGGCGCCGTCAACCTGAACCGGTACGACCCCGTGGCCAAGCGCTTCGAGAACCCCGAGAGCGCCAAGGCCTTCTCCCACGCCCAGATGACCTTCTGGTATCAGACGTGCCAGCGTCTGGGTCTGAAGGCCTACAACGGCTGCGCCGAGCCCGGCCATGTCCGGCACACCCTGGCCTACATGGACATGGGCCTGGAGCATGAGCCCGTCATCTTCAAGCTCTTCACGTCCGAGTACTCGCCCTACGGCATGCCCACCACGCCCCGCGGCGTCCTGATGTGGGCCGACATTATCAACGAGCTGGCGCCGGGCCTGCGCCACGAGTGGTTCATCCACTGCTACGGCAAGGCGATCCTCCCCATGGCTGCCCAGGCGGTCCTCTCGGGCGGGCACGTCCGCATCGGCCTGGGCGACGAGACCTTTCGCGACGCCGGCCAGCCCACCAACACCGAGCTGGTGACGCGCGTGGCGGAGATGGCGCGCCAGGCCGGCCGGGCCATCGCCACGCCCCGCCAGGCGCGGGACATCCTGGGCCTGCCCCAGTACGAGGCGTGGCCGCGGCAGCGGTAGGGCCTACTGGCTACGTGCCCACGCTCGCTGGAGCGAGCGGCGCGGCGAGTGCGCTCCAACGGACAGATCAAGTGGGGCGGCGCGCTGGCATTTGTGAGCGAGGCCCTCATCGGGGAGCTGGTGGGCATCACCGAACACCAGGATGGATGGCTGGTGTCCTTCGGGCCGATTCCACTGGGCTTGGTGCATCCCGGCAGGGCCTCCCTGGAACGTCTTCCAGTATCGTCTCACAAGCACCAAGGAGAGCATGAAGCGGCCACCAGCCATGGTGTTACCTATGTCCTCGGTTGCACAGTACCGCCACAGGTTGACGCGGGCCCCGGGCTCCCTTACGGTGCCACTATAGTGCCACCCACTCCCTCAGCCGAGGGCAGCCGGTTATGGCGGAGGGGATATACCCATGGAAAGGATGCAGTGGCCGTTCGGACTCATTATCGCCTTCGTGGTGATGGCCGCAACGGTCGCCGCCGGGTTTTTCGACCCTGGCCCGGACGGCCCGGCAGACTCCGACGAGCCCCATGCTGCGGAACGAATTCTGGTCAAGTTCGAGGCCGGCACATCCGACCAAGAGCAAGAGCACGTGCACCGACGGCATGGCGGGACCGTCGAGGAGTTGATTGCAGGGATTGGTGTCCAGGTCGTCCGCGTGCCCAGGAGCAACGCCAGCGGAGGCCCGGAGCACGAGAGGAGAAGGGCGAGGGAGTACGCTCAGGAGGCCGCCGTCGAGTTCGCCGAGCCCGACGGGCGGGTCCAGGCCCTCTACACGCCCAACGACCCGCGCTTCGGCGAGCAGTGGGCGCTGGGCAAGATTCAGGCGCCCGCCTCCTGGGACGTCACCGTGCAGGACGGGGCCGGCGCGAAAGTCGCCATTCTCGACTCCGGCATCGACCAGGACCACGAGGACCTGAAGGCCAAGGTCGTCGCCAACAGGAACTTCACCACCAACCGGACCGCGGACGACAAGTTCGGGCACGGCACGCACGTCGCGGGCATCGTCGCCGCCAGCACCAACAATGGCAAGGGCGTCGCGGGCGCCGCGCCCGGCGCGTCCCTGATGAACGGCAAGGTGCTCCGCGACAGAGATGGCGGAGGCTATTGGAGCTGGGTGGCCAAAGGGATCACCTGGGCCACGGACAACGGCGCGCGGGTCATCAACATGAGCCTCGGTGCCGATGTTCCCTCAATCACCCTGGAGCAAGCGGTCAACTACGCGTGGAGCAAGGGCGTAGTCATCGTGGCAGCCGCGGGCAATCAGAACAGCAACTCGGTCCTCTACCCAGCCGTGTACAGCAACGTCATCGCGGTGGCGGCTACGGACCGGGACGACAACAAGGCCGACTTCTCCAACTACGGCGCCGGGATCGACGTGGCCGCTCCCGGCGGACGGTGGGGCACGAACTACGAGTGGCTCAGCCCGAACGTGGGGGTCCTCTCCACCACGGCGAACCACACGAACTACTACTATAGTACGTATGGGGTGCCGCTCAACTACGGGCCGCTGGCCGGGACATCCATGGCCACGCCGTACGTGGCCGGCGTCGCGGCGTCGCTGGCCGCCGAATGTCCCGCCATGACCAACGTCCAGATACGCCAGCGGATCGAGACGGCCACCGATCCCTTGACGGACCCGCTCCTGGGAGGACTCCGGGGCGTGGGCCGGCTGAACGCGCTCAAGGCTGTCCAGGCGGGCTGCTGAGGAGAGCGCGGGAGGGGCTCACCCGCGTGGCTTGAACTTGACGAGCGTGAACTCCGGCGTCACGTCCTCGAACACGGCCTCGACGGGCAGGTCGACATGGATGGCGCTCGAAGGGACGCCCACGACGTTGCTGAACATGAGCGGCCCCTCCTCGAGCTGCACCAGCACGACGTTGTACGGGATCTCCGGGGCGAAGGCCCTGATGTACGGCTGCACCATCTCGATGAAGCCCCAGACCTGCCCGCGGCCACTGGCCTGGACCCACTCCCGGTCGAACGAGAGGCACCGCGGGCAGGTCGTGTAGGGCGGGAACCAGACGTGCCCGCACGCCCGGCACCTGGGCAGCACCAGGCGATGCTGGCGCGCCGCCTCCCAGAACGGCCGGTCCTCCTTGGTCACCGTGGGCAGCGGTTTCTCATATGCCATTGGTCAGTCCGTTCGCCCTGAGGTTGCCTTAGCGCCTATCCGAAAACCTCAAACGGGACGATGCCTGGCGCTGCGCTGGAACTTCGGCTCGCCACGCAAGAGCATCATCCCGCTCATCAGCCCGTTCATGTCCATCGGCGCGTCGATGGGCTCGCCGCGCAGCTCCCGGTAGGCCCGCGCCACGATGAAGATGATGCGCTCGGGCTCCGTCCAGCCGGCGTAGGGCCCCAGGTCGATGCGCCGCGACGCCTCCAGCGGCGAGAGGCCCGCCTCGAACGTCCGCCGGGCCTCGGCCCACACGTACTCCAGGTAGGCCTTCATCTCTCTGGGCCCCTCGACGCCGCACAGGGGCCCGTGCCCCGGCACGATGACCTGGGGCGCCAGGTTGACCATCAGGTCCAGCGCCTGGGTCCACCGGGCGTTGGAGCCGTCCCATCCCAGTGGCGTGCAGAGCCGGAACAGGATGTCGCCCGCGAAGAGGACCCGCTCCTTTGGCAGGTGCACGATGACGTCGCCGAGGGTGTGGGCCGGGCCGGCGTAAATGACCTCCGCGCGCATGCCATCGAGGTCCAGGTCCAGGCGCTCCTGGACGAGGGTCGTCGGCGGCTTGAGCTCGATGCCGGAGAAGTCCCATCCGGCGAGCCCCGCGCCGAAGGACGCCGGCCTCGCGCCCGACCAGCCCGACCGGACCCGGGCCTGGAGCGCCGCCGGGTCCTGCCGCAGGAACTCCTCGGCGCAGAGCCGGTGGCCGATGATCTCGGCCTGGGGGAAGAGCTGATTCCCCCAGCAGTGGTCGCCGTTGGCGTGGGTGTTCACCACGCGCCGGGCCGGCTGACGCCAGACCCGCCGGTAGCGGGCGATGAGCTCGCGGGTGTGGGGCAGGTCCCAGAACGTGTCGACAACAAGCCCGCCACCCCGGTCGACCAGGCCCGAGTTGCTGCACCCCAGGCCCCGGTCCGGCTGGAGGCAGGCGTAGACGTCCTGGGCCAGCTCCTCGAGCCGCATCTCGATGCTCATCCTGTCCCCCGTCCCCTGTTCCCTAGTCCCCGCGCAGCAGGAGCGTGCCGCCCGGCACCGCCGAGAGGCACCAGTAGAGGATCGTGCGGACGTTGGGCACCTGCCGCGGCCCGGCCTCCCACCGGAGCTGGCGCACCGCCTCGGCGTGGTTGTTCCAGCCCTGGAGATAGGCCTCCGCCAGCATCCCGCCGCTGGTGTTGACCGGCAGCTCGCCTCCCAGGGCGATGCGGCCTCCCTTGAGCCACGGGAGCCCCTCGCCCCGGGGCGCGAAGCCGAACCCCTCCAGTCCCCAGAGCACCGCCAGCGAGAAGTTGTCGTAGACCTGCGCCGAGCCGATGTCGCTCGTCGTGAGTCCGATGGGGTCGAGCAGGTCGGCCCGCAGCGAGCGGCAGGCCTCGTGCCAGAAGTCCTCGGCCACGTACTGCTCCCGCAGCGTGGCCCGCTCGGCGAAGCCGCCGATGAGCACCGGCGTGTGGCGGAGCGCCCGGGCCCGCTCCGTCGTCGTCACGATCCACGCCACGGCGCCGTCGTTGATCAAGCAGTAGTCCAGCAGCCGCAACGGCCGGGCCACGTACCGCGACTGGAGGTACGACTCGACGGTGTGGCGGTCCTGGAGAATGGCCTGGGGGTTGAGCGCCGCGTGGTTGCGGATCGCGACCGCGATCTCGCCCAGGCCAGCCTCGGTGCCGCCGTACAGGTGCTGGTAGCGGGTGAAGGCCAGGGCGTAGACCGCGCCGGGGGACGCCATGCCGTAGACGGCGTTGTAGAGGTCGCCCTGCTGCTGCCCCCCGCCGAACTTCTGCCCCTCCGACCGGAACGTTACAGAGTTGAACATGACGACGTAGTTGGCCAGCCCGTGGTGGACGGCCATGGCCGCATGGCCCAGGGCGACGGCGCACATGCGCCCGCCGGACGGGTAGCTGGCGAGGAAGCGCACGTCCCGCAGGCCGGAGCGGTACGCGAAGGGTTCGTAGGCGGGCACCCCGGCGGTGATGAGCCCATCGATGTGGGAGAGCGTGAGGCCCGCGTCGTCCAGCGCCTCGCGCACGGCGGAGGCCGCCAGCTCCTCCCTGGTGCGCGTGGGGTCCGGCCGGGCCATCAGCGCCCGGAAGTCGCTGGCGCCGATGCCGACGATGGCGGTCTTGCCGGAGATGGAACTGTCGCTCATGGGGTGCGGCCTGGGTGCGGAACGGGCCTTCGGCGCGAGGGGAGCCTAGCCGCTGGCCCCTGGCCTGTCAAGAAGCGGGACGGCGCATTGACTCCAGATTCGCCGGTGGATAAACTCGAGCCATCCGCACCGGGGCCCTCCCCTGCGTCCCACCGAGGAGCGCCGGCCTCATGTTCAACCGCGCCCGTGATATTCCCATCACCCGCAAGCCTGACTATGCATCCGACTGGGAGAAGCGCTATCGCTCTCGGCTCGTCACGGCCCAGGAGGCCGTCGCGCGCGTCAAGTCCGGCGATCGCGTCGCCTTCTGCCGGGGGCGCGAGCCCCAGGCCCTGGGCCTCGCCCTGGCCGGGCGCCGCGGCGACCTGCGCGACGTCCGCGTCAGCGTCCCGCAGCCCGGCCGCGACTTCGGCTGGTACGACGACCCGGGCTGGGCCGAGTCCTTCTCCATCGAGTGCGGCTTCGTCTCGAACCTGGCCCGGCCGGCCGTCCACCGGGGCTTCGTCCAGTACCGGGCCAACTCCGACCTGTGCGAGAGCGCGCCCGCCTTCGGCGCCAACCCCAGCTACGGCGCCGACGTCTACCTCGTCGAGCTCTCGCCCCCCGACGAGCACGGCTTCTGCAGCTTCGGCGCCTCCGTCTGGGACAAGCCCATGGCCATCCGCACCGCCAAGCTCGTCCTGGGCGAGGTCAACCCGCGCATGATCCGCACCTTCGGCGAGAACTACGTCCACGTCTCCGAGATCGACTACTTCGTCGAGAACGAGGCGCCCACCGGCTGGACCATCTCCCGGGTGTCTAAGGAGGAGGCGCCCCCGCACACCGGGGCCATCGCCGAGCACGTCGCCCGGCTCGTCAACCACGGCGACACGGTCCAGATCGGCCTCGGCGGCGTCACCGAGTGGCTCCCCCGCGTCGGCGCCTTCGACAACCACCTGGACCTGGGCCTCTTCACGGAGATCACGCCCCGGGGCACCACGCGCCTCGTCGCCGGCGGCGTCATCACCAATAAGCACAAGACCCTCCACCGGGGCAAGTGCGTCAGCACCGCCGCCGGAGGCAGCCGCGAGGACGTCCAGTTCATCCACCTGAACCCGCTCTTCGAGCTCTACAACAGCGACTACGTCATCAACCCGCTCACCGTCGCTCAGAACGAGAACTTCGTCGGCATCAACCAGGCGCTGGCTGTCGATCTCACGGGCCAGTCCACCGCCGAGACCATCGGCGACGCCCAGTTCGCCGGGCCGGGCGGCCAGCCCATCATCGTCATGGGCGCGCTCATGGCCCGGGGCGGCCGCTCGATCATCCTGCTCCCCAGCACGACGAACGATGGCAAGCGCTCGCGCATCGTGCCCATGCTGCCGGAGGGCGCCTCGGTGACGGTGCCCCGCTCCATGGCGGACATCGTCGTCACCGAGTACGGCGCGGCGCGGCTGCGCTGGAAGACGCTGCGCGAGCGGGCCCAGGAGCTCATCCGGATCGCCCACCCGGACTTCCGCGCCGAGCTGGAGCGCGCCGCCCGCTCCCGCTTCTGGCCGGCGTAGCCTATGCCCATGCGCGCTCCAGGAAGGTGCAGGGAACCTGGGTTCCCCGCCAGGGGTTCGGGGGTGTCCCCCGATTGCAATTCCTCCCCCTCTCCTGCCAGGAGAGGGGGCAGGGGGTGAGGTAACCCATGACCACCGACCGCAACGTCGATAGCAAGATCACCGAGGAGGCCCTGGCCCGCCTCCGCGCCCGCCTCAACGAGGAGACGCCCATCCTCTACCCATGGAACTCCGAGGCCGCCAAGGACAGCATCTGGCAGTGGTGCAACGGCATCGGCGACCTCAACCCCCTCTGGGTCGACCCCGAGTACGCCAAGAAGGCCAAGGACGGCGCCCTCCTCGCGCCCCCCAGCTTCCTCTACTCCTGCAACCAGGGCCCCATGCACCGCGGCGCCGGCGCCGGCGGCTTCCGCGGCTTCCCGGGCGTCCACCGCTTCTGGGCCAAGGAGGCCTGGGAGTGGTTCCTCCCCATCCGGCGCAACGACGAGATCCGCGGCACCACCAAGGTCAAGGAGATGATCGAGCACAAGAGCAGCCTCGCCGGCCGCTCCATCGAGGACGTCACCGAGCAGGCCTTCCGCAACCAGCGGGGCGAGCTCATCGCCAAGCACTGGATGCACTTCATCAACACCGAGCGCCGCGCGGCCGCCGAGAAGGGGAAGCACCGCGAGTTCCAGAAGGCCCGGTATACCGACGAGGAGATCAGGCGCATCTGGGCCGACATCGATAAGGAGGTCGTCCGCGGCGCGGAGCCTCGCTACTGGGAGGACGTGCAGGCCGGCGAGGAGATACCGCAGGTGGTCAAGGGCCCGTACACCTCCAGCGAGGCCGTGGCGTTCGTGGCCGGCTGGGGCGGCCCGTTCATCATGGCATCCGAGATCACGCAGCGCTTCGTCCGCGCGCACCCTAAGGCCAACGTCCCGGACCGGCAGACGAATGCCCCCGACTTCCCCGAGCGCGCCCACTGGGACGACGCCTTCGCGCGGGAGGTCGGCGCTCCCGGCGCCTACGACTTCGGCGGCCAGCGCGTCGCCTGGCTCATCCACGCCCTCACCAACTGGATGGGCGACGACGGCTTTCTGCGCCATATCGAGGCGAAGCTGGTCAAGTTCAACGTCTTCGGCGACGCGACCTGGTGCAAGGGGCGCGTGACGGGCAAGAGCGTCGAGGGCGGCGAGCACCTGGCGCACCTGGATGTCTGGGGCGTGAACCAGCGCGGCGAGACGAACGTGGCCGGCCAGGCGAAGGTGAGGCTGCCGAGGAGGGGGTAAGATAGTATAGTAGGGTCAAGCGTCGAGGACTGCCGAGTGATTGAGCAGCTAAGCATCCGCAACTATAAGAGTGTTGAGCAGTTGGACCTGCGACTGGGCCCGCTGACGATCTTTATTGGCCCCAACAATGCGGGCAAGACGAACGTTCTTGACAGTGTTCGTCTCTTACGACGACCGGCAGACAACGTCGCAAGGAAGTCGCGAGAGATGATATTCCAGGGGGACGCGCGCCATACTCTCCGGATTGGGCTTGAAGGTGAGTTGATCAGGCAAGGACCGCAACACCCTTACCCCCTTTACTGGTATCTCGTCGAATATGTCGACCATGGAGGCAGCGTGGCCGTCGCGCGGGAATCATTTAGCGCGGCAAGTGACAGCGGGAAGGAGAAACTTTTTGAGGTTCCCGACGTAAATCAAGACGTTGTGGTAACCAAGCTCTCCTCCGCGGGAAAAATCAGGCACCAGGAAGTGAGCCGAGAGTCTTCCTATTGGCCCTCGTTACGTCGGGTGGCTGAGGTACTGCGCAGTCGTGGCTTTATTGAAGACTCGGTAAAACAACGGTATCAGTCGGTTTTCGATGCGAATGCGACCATCGAAGGATACTCCGTCTACAACCTTGAACCCTCGCGAATGCGAGGATTCAAGGGGGTTCATGCTCAATCTGGGCTGCAAGAGCTCGGGGATAATCTGCCCCAGGTGCTACACACTCTCCACGCCAAGCACCGGCGGCAGGCGTTTGACGTGATCGAAGAACAGCTCAAGGCTATCGTCCCCCAGGTCGCAGAGCTCGTTACCGACCTGGAGGGCTCTAATACGTCCATTGCTGTCAGGATGACGGATGACTATCTGGTCCCCAGCACCTCACTACCCGATGGAATGCTCAAACTCATAGGCATGCTCACGATCCTTAACCTGCCAGAAAAACCACCCCTCATCGCCATCGAAGAACCTGAGAACTATATCCATCCGTATGCGCAGAACGCTCTCGCCGACCTCCTCAAGGCCTACGCGGAGAATCACCAGCTCCTCCTCACCACCCATTCCCCGTTCTTCCTCAGCAACTTCAAACTGGACCAGATCGTCGTCGTCGAGCAGAAGGACGGGCGGACCGTCGCTTCGCGGCCGGAGAACCGCGAGGCCCTGAAGAAACGGCTTGAGGACGCTGGCATGAGCGTTGGCGACGCCTGGTACGCCGGCCACCTTGGCGGCGTCTAGCGCGGAATGCTGTATCTTTTCATTGAGGATGCGCGGGGTCGGGAGACCTTCCAAACCCTTGCCAGGCGGATCGCGAATATCCCCGCCAAGCCGATCTCATTCAAGGGCTCGGGTGAGATTCTCAAACCTGAACGGGTTGTCGGGCATATCAAGGCCGAGCAGCTATCGTCGTCTGACAAAGTTGTAGCGGTCGTCGACAAGGACTGTCAGACAGGGCGCCTTTCACAGGTGCGGCAGATCGAGCAGATGGTTAGGCAGGACTTTCCCAGGTTACGGTTCCGTTACGTCGTCGCAGTGGAGGAACTGGAATCATGGCTCAGCGCGGATCTGGAAGCGGTTCAACAAGTGTCACGTAGTCCCCGGTTCACTGAAGCCGCTCCCCAGGCCGAGTGCCATGACCCTAAGGCCTATCTGAAGAGGGCCTATGATCGGGCTGGACGCCACTACATCCCTGCCATTGAAAACCCCAAACTGGCTGATGCGATTGATCTGAGCAAGGTCGCATCCGTGAACGCAAGCTTCCGGGAGTTTCGAGAGGCAGTGCTCACGTAACACGTTCCATCACGACCTGGGTAGTGGCGGGTTTCAAACCCGCCCCTACGTGTTTTCTTATTGGCGCTAATTTTTCGGCGTCGTCGTGATCGGCGTCTTGAGGTCCAGGCCAAAGAAGCGCGCCGGGTTCTCCAGCAGCACCTTCCGCCTCACGCTCTCCGGCACGCCCGCGAAGATCTCCGCCAGCGCCTCTCGTGACCGCGGGAAGCTGCACACCGAGTGCGGATGGTCCGACCCCCACATGAGGTTGTCGATGGGGAGCAGGCCCCGCATCTTCATGGCCATGGGGTCGCGGATGAAGCTGAACATGCAGTGCTTCCAGACGTACTCGCTGGGCCTCATCGCCAGCTTCACGTTGTACCAGTCCTTGAAGAGCTGGTAGTTGTCGTCGAAGAAGTACATGGCCGAGGGCATCCAGCTGGCGTTGGACTCGGCCATGTAGAAGCGGATCGCGGGGAAGCGGTCGAAGACGCCGGCGTACAAGAGCTGTGCGATGCAGAACATGGGCCGGTTGGGGATGCGCTCGCACATGGCGGCGGGCAGCGCCGCTCCTCCCGTACCCCGGTGGCCCCCGCCGAAGTCGGCGCGCCAGTCCCCAAAGCCCAGGTGCGGGGAGAGCCGCATCCCGATATCGAGGGCCGTCTGCCAGAAGCGGTCGTCCTCCGGCTGGGGGCCGCCGCCCCCGTTGGGGAACTTGTAGAAGGTCACGCTGGGCAGCCCCAGCTCCTTGCAGCGCTTCAGCTCGGCCACGGCGTCGTCGACGCCGGTGACGGGCATGACCCCGGAGCCGATGAGCCGGTCGGGCGCCACCGAGCAGTAGTCCCGCGCCAGGAAGGTGTTGTACGCCTGCACCATCGAACGATAGACCGGCCGGTCCTTGATGCCCTCCAGGAAGCTCGTGGCGAAGACGGCCGGGAACAGCACCTCGGCATCGATCCCGTCCTGGTCCTGCTCCCGCAGGCGCTGGCAGGCGTCGCCGGCGCCGGGCGCGGGGCTACCGTCCGGATTGTAGTAGCTATCGTTCCGGAGCTTGATGGGCTGCTTCCCGGCGGCGATGTTCTGCCCGTTGTGGAGCATGGGCATCCCTTCGATAATCCAGCCCTCGCCGCCCTCGGCCAGTTTCACGAGACGCGGCGCCCGGTCGCGCCACTGGGCGGGCACGTACTTGGCCCACCGGTCGGGCGGGACCTCGACGTGCCCGTCGGCGGAGATGACCTGGTAGAAGCGTTTTCCGTTGGCCTTCATGGCGAACCACCTCCCGATGGGGGCGCGGGGACCGCCTTCGGCGCTCGCCGGCATAGGGGGTCCCGCGCGGCCCACCCAAAGCGAGCGGAGGAGATGCTCGTTTGTACACCAGGCCGAAGGCGGCTGTCAACGCAGGGTCTTTTCATTCTTTGGCAAACCTTCGAACCTCACCGTGGTTCGACAAGCTCACCACGAGCGGGTTTTGGTCTTCCGTTCGCCCTGAGCCGAGCGAAGCGAGTCCTGAATGGAGTGAAGGACCTGTTCCTGTCGAAGGGCGAGAATGAAAAGGCCCTGGCTGTCAACGGGCCGTCCTTGACACCCCCAGGGGCCCACCCTATCATGGCGCCGCCTCCCGTGGAAACCGCCTCAGCCAAGCCCCTGCGCTCCAACGTCGGACTCCTGGACGGCGTGACCGTCGTCGAGTGGGGCGAGTTCCTCTCGGCCCCCCTGTGCGGACGGTCCCTGGCCGACCTGGGCGCCGAGGTCATCAAGGTTGAGCCTCCCCGCGGCGACGTCGCCCGCCAGGCGCCCCCCTTCATCCGCGAGCACCGCGGGCCCGATGCCAGCGCCTTCTTCCAACATCTGAACCTCGGCAAGCGGGGCGTCAGCCTGGACGTCACCCGGCCCCAGGGGCGCGACGGGCTGCTCCGCCTCCTCGCCAAGGCCGACCTCCTGATCGAGGCCCAGCGCCCGTCGGACATGGAGGCCTGGAGCCTCGGCTTCCCATCCCTCTCGCGGCGGTTCCCCGGACTGAGCGTCGTCTCGATTACTCCCTTCGGCCAGACGGGGCCCTACCGCGACTACCACGGCGCCGATCTCGTCGTCTGGGCCATGAGCGGCATGGCCATGGCCAACCCCCGGCACGTCGAGCGGCCCGGCCAGCCTCCCCTCAAGGTCCCGGGCTACGCGGCGGACCATGTTGCCGCCGGCTTCGCCTCCGCCGGGGCCACCGCCGCGCTCATGCAGAGCCTGCGCACCGGCCGCGGCGTCCACGTCGATATCTCGGCCCTCGATTGCCTGATCGGCGTGATGCACGTCCGCATCGGCGCGTGGGACTTCGATCGCCGGGTGGAGACGCGGACCGCCCCAGGCGGCCCTCTGCGGTCGGTCCCGTGGGGGCTCTTCCCGTGCAAGGATGGCTACGTCGGCATCTTCGTCGTCCAGGACCCCCAGTGGGAGGGCCTCATCAAGGCCATGGGCAGCCCCGGATGGGCCACGATCGACCTCTTCCGAACGTATGTTGGGCGCGCCCAGCATGGCCTCGACATTCTGGAGCTCTTCCAGGCCTGGCTGGACGCCCGCACCATGGAGGAGGTCTTCGACGCCTGCCAGGCGCACCTTGTTCCCGCCTGCGCCGTGCTCACGTTCCAGGACGTGGCGAGGAGCCCGCAGTACCTCGAGCGGCGTGCCTGGCAGGAGATGGAGCACCCCTTCCTGGGCGCCCTGCCGGTCCTCCGGCCGCCCTACCTCACGCCGGGCGTCCAGTGGGCGCCGCGCCGGCCCGCGCCGGCTCTGGGCCAGCACAACCGCGAGGTGCTGGTGGACTGGCTCGGCTGCGATCCAATATTGAAAACAAGCCCCCCGCCGGAGGCGGAAGATGACGCTGCCTCTTGAAGGCTTCCGCATCCTCCAGCTGGGGCCCGCCGTGGCCTCGCCCTACGGCGCCTCCGTCTGCGGCAGCCTGGGCGCCGAGGTCATCAAGATCGAGTGCTGGCGCCGGCCCGACAACATGCGCTTCGCCGCCGGCGTCGACCCGGCGACCAACCCCCTCGATGGCTCCCTCCTCTTCAACGCCATCAACCTCAACGCCCGCAGCGCCCTCCTGGACCTCAAGCGGCCCGAGGGGCGCGCCCTCTTTCTTGAACTCGTCCAGACCGCCGACGCCGTCATCGAGAACTTCTCCGCTGGCATGATGGACTCCTTCGGCCTCGGCTACGAGGCGCTGCGCCGGCGCCGCCCGGACCTGGTCATGGTCTCCCTCTCCGGCTTCGGCGCCACGGGGCCCATGAAGGACTGCGTCGCCTACGGCATCGTGCTGGAGGGCGTAGCGGGCATGATGCACACCGAAGGCTACGCCGGCGGGAGGCCCATCGAGACGCCCTTTACCTACAACGACTACGTCTCCGCCCTCTTCGGCGCCCAGCTCCTTATGGCGGCCCTGCGCCGCCGCATGCGGACGGGCCAGGGCCTCTACGCCGACTTCTCCGAGGCCGAGATGACGCTGCACCTGGTCAGCCAGGGCCTCTTCGACTGGATAATCAACGGCCGGCAGCAGGAGCGCCAGGGCAACCTCGATGACTTCTTCCCGCTCCACGGCTGCTACCCGTGCCAGGGGGACGACGCGTGGGTCGCCGTGGTGGCCGGCTCGGACGAGGAGTGGCGCGGCCTCTGCCGCGCCGTGGGCCGCTCCGACTGGCTGGCCGACCCGGGGCTCCGCACTCGCGAGGGCCGCATGGGGCGCCGTCAGGAGCTGGAGGCGGGGCTCGGCGCGTGGACCCGCCAGCGTACGCCGGCCCAGGCGGCCGAGGCTCTTCAGCGCCAGGGCGTGCCCGCCGGCCCAGCCTGCCAGGTCCAGGAGATGCTCGGCGACCCGCACGTGCGGGCCCGCGGCGTCGTCGTCCCCGATGCGCTCCACCCGAACACGAGGGGCCGCCTCGTCGCGCCGCTCCCCATGCGGATGACCGGCCTGCCCCGCGAGCCGCGCAGGGCCTCCCCGACCTGGGGCGAGGCGACTGCCTTCGTGATGCACGAGCTCCTGGGCCTGCCGGAGGCGGAGGTGGTGCGGCTCACCCAATCCGGCGTCTTGACATAACCCGGATCGCGCGGGACCTCTCCCACCCCCATCCTCACCTTCCCCCATCGAGGGGGAAGGGATAGGGCTCTCTCCCCCGTCAAGGGGGAGAGTCGGGTACCCCGGCAGGCCGGGGTGCGCTGCCGGCTCTTCTTGACACCCGCCCGTCCCGGTACTACAGTCGCCTCACACCCTTGGGGAGGCGCATCATGCCTGGCACCGTAACGATCCTGCTGCCCCATGGCGAGCCCCCGGCGACGCGCACCCGGCTGGCCCCCCGGCTGGCCTCCCTGGACGGCAAGCGCGTCGGATTCCTGGACAACGAGCTCTGGCGCTCCATGCACATCCTGGTCGATGAGCTTACGAAGGTGCTGACCACCGAGTACGGCGTCGCGGGCGCCGAGGTCATCTACATGAACCCCCTCAAAGGGGCGCTGCCCAAGAAGTACCAGGACCAGCTCAGGGAGCTGCGGGGGCGCGTGGGCGCCGTCGTCGCCGGATTGGGCAACTGAGGCTCCTGCACGGCGTGGTGTATCCACGCCAGCGCATCGCTGGAGGAGCTGGGAGTCCCCACCGTGAGCTTCGTCACCGAGCCCTTCCGCAGCCTCGCCGGCGCCACAGCCAAGGGCAAGCGCGTCCCCGACCTGCCCATCATCGTGCTGCCCATGGGCTACGACCAGCGGCCCGAGGACGAGGTCCGCGCCGACGTCCGCCAGCGCGTGCCGCAGGTGCTCGCCGCGCTGACGAAGCCCCACCCTTCCCTGGCGGGGAAGGCGGGCGCCCCGACAAGTCGGGGTGGAGTTAGGACGAACCCCGACGGCGAGCAGTCGTGACCGCGCGCGTCCAGATCGAGGACTCCTTCGAGGCCGTCAACGACTACCTCTCCCGCCGCCGCATGACGGATGGCCTGCCCGTCGTGCCGCCCACCGAGGAGCGCGTGGCGGCCATGGTCGCCGGCAGCGGGCGTGACGCCCAGGATGTCCTCGGCGACGTGCCGCCGCACTGGGCGCCGGCCACCGTCGAGAAGATCGCCGTCAACGCCGTCATGGCGGGCTGCGAGCCGGCCTACATGCCGGCCCTCATCGCCGCCGTCGAGGCCCTTCTCGATCCCATCTTCTCCGCCCATAGCGTCCAGACGACCACCAACGCCGTGGGGCCCATGATCGTCTTCAACGGGCCCATCCGGAAGGCGCTGGGGATCAACTGCGGCGCCGGCTGCTTCGGCTCCGGCGCCAAGGCCAACGCCACCATAGGCCGGGCCTTGCGCCTCATCATGCTCAACGTTGGCGGCGCCTCCGTCGGCGATGTCGACAAGGCCGTTCTCGGCTGGCCCGGCAAGGTCCTCTCCTGCTGCATCGGCGAGAACGAGGAGGACTCCCCCTACGAGCCCTACCACGTCGAGCGGGGCTTCCGCCGCGACGAGAGCGCCGTCACCCTCTTCGCCGCCAACGGCATGTGGCCCATCACGGAGACGAGCCCGGAGCCCGCGCAGGTGCTCCATCATGTGACGCACGGCATGATGGTCACGGGGCCCGCGGCGGGGCAGGACGTGCCGGGCGGCTGGGACCACGTGCTGGTGATGAGCCCCGTCATCGCCGGCATGGTGGCCAAGCTCAAGCCGGCGAAGGCGGCGCTCCGGCAGCATATCTTCGAGACCTGCCGCGTGCCGCTGGCCTGGTACCCGCCCTATCGGCACGAGGCCTCCCGGAAGAAGATGGCCGCGCGCGGCATCGACTGCTCGGATGGCCTGGCGCCGTTGCTGTCGCGCCCGGAGCAGCTGCACATCCTCGTCGCCGGCGGCGATGGCGGGCTCCAGTCCTGCGGCATCTCGACGATCCTGGGCAAGGCCGTCACCCGCAGGATCGCCACCGCCTAGGCTTATCGCGCCTCCATCTCTCGCCAGGCCTCCTGCGCCATCGCCGTCGCGTGCACCGTCCGCGGCACGCCGCAGTAGGCCGCCAGGTGCTTCAGCAGCGCCACGATCTCGTCCTTCGACACCCCGAGGTTGTGGGCCCCCCGGATGTGCAGCTTCAGCTCCCGCTGCGCTCCCAGCGTCGTCAGCACCGCGACGGTCACGAGGCTCTTGGTCCGCAGGTCCAGCACCGGGTCCGACCACGAGTCGCCGTAGCAGTGCTCGACGAAGAGCCGGTGCAGCCCCTCCGCCGAGGGCGGCTCCTCGGGCCGGACCG
This sequence comes from uncultured Dehalococcoidia bacterium, assembly GCA_964555685.1. Taxonomy (GTDB): domain Bacteria; phylum Chloroflexota; class Dehalococcoidia; order SHYB01; family SHYB01; genus CAZKTO01. Next base: position 311 of record CAZKTO010000011.1, on the reverse strand, counting down.
TGGGGCCCCGGCGCCTCCCCGTCACCTTGGCCAGCGTCTTGAGCCCCCGCTCGTACCGGCCGGCGTCCCTCGCCATCCCCCGGCGCGTCACCTTCTTCGGCATCGTGCCTCCTTCGTCGTCGGGCGTTGCGGCGAGTGTACGGGCCCGCCTGCGGCGGGTCAACGCGACCAGGGGGCCTCTCCCCGTCCCGCGCTGGAAAGGGGCATCGCCAGGGCGGGGCCCTCTGCTATACTGGCCACGCACCGCTCTTCCCGAGACTCGGAGGTTCACATATGGATGAGAAGAAAGCCCCCTCCTACGCCAAGAACGA
>CAZKTO010000010.1:16962-58994 GCA_964555685.1 uncultured Dehalococcoidia bacterium | reverse complement strand
TCCGAGTGCGTCCGCCTGCGGCGGACTGCCGCCCTCTCCGTGCCATCGACCTCTCCCGCTTGTCCCCCTCGAAGGACTCGGGGCAAGCTCTCTCCTGAAGGGAGAGGGTTAGGGAGAGGGTAGCCAAATCCCCCTCTCCGGGGCTCAGGGTGACACGGTGGGCTTGTTCGCTCGCTTTGCATCAGGTTCTAGGTTGCGTAGTAGAAGCGTTCCCGCTTCTTCACCTTGCCGTCCCCTATGAGGCTCTTGACCACCCTGCTTGCCTCCAGGCGGCTGAGCCTGAACCGCCGCTCGATCTCCACAAGCCGTACGCCGTTGGGATGGTCCGCCAGGAACCAGAAGACCCGGGACCGCAATGCAGCGGACCCCTTCGCACCTGAGTGTCCTGGGTTCCCCGCTGCCATTCGGTATCACCTCCTTGAACCAGTCTGGGCTGCCACGCACAGTCCCTTCGCCAGGGCGCTCCCCTCTGCGCCATTACGTTAGCCCAGACCATGTTGGTGTTAGCTACCCTCCCCGGTATAGGGCGAGGGCATCCCGGTATGCATACCGCGGTATGCATACTTCAGGGGGTAGAAAGGCGGGACGGAAGTATGCTAGACAGTATGTTATCTACTAGCGGCATGCTAGACGAGTGCAAGAGTTTGACAAAGTGGGGATGGGGGAGGGGCAGGTATAGGTCAGGTATAGATTAGGACTTGCAGGCCTAATTCCTAGATTCTTAGTGCCCCGTCTTGCAAATAGTTAGTGCCGCGTTTCACAAATAGTCTGAGGAGGCCGAATGCCGACGAAGAATCTCGCCATCGGCTAATGGGGAGATAGAAGGTAAAAGCAGTAGAGGAGGGGCGCATGGTAGCGAATTCCCTGGCGATACGTGCGTCGGAGATACCCCTGTACTTGATGGACCCGCAAGTCCAAGCCTACGCGCAAGAGGTCCGGCGACTATTCCACCAAGCACGGTGCCTGAGCCGCCAACTGACGGCAACCGAAGCGCGCTTCCGGGCGGAGCTCCGCCTGGCGATCACGGCCCAGGATGAGGAGCGCGAGTGGATCGCCATGGAGGTGCACGACCGGATCGCCCAGACTCTGGCCTCGATCTTCCAGCAGTTGCAGACGCTGGAGGGTCTGGCGCGCTCCTACCCGAAGATCCGGCAGGCGGCTGTGCGAGGCTCCCTCCTGTGCCGGGAGGCTATCCAGGAGGCCCGCGATATCATGGACGACCTGCAGCCCCCCGTCCTGGACGAACTGGGCTTGGTCCCGGCCATGGAGGAGGAGCTCAGGCGCCTGGCGGAGGAGACCTCCACGCAAGTCACGCAGGCGCTGATCGTAGTGAATCGCCTTCCACGGACCGTCGAGATGACCCTGTATCGCATCTTCCGCGAGGCCATGGTGAACATCCGCAGACACGCCCGCGCAACGGCGGTTAAGGTGTCCCTGACGGGCCTCGGCGAAGACGCCAGCCTTGAGATCAGCGACAATGGCATCGGCTTCGTCGTGGAGGAGGCCATGGCAAAAAAGCACGTGGGCGGGCTCCTGAGCATGAGGCGGAGGGCCGAGCTCGCGGGCGGCGCCTGGCACCTCCAGAGCCAGCCAGGGAGCGGCACCAGCGTGCGCGTGTGGCTCCCGCTATCACCACCCCCGATTCCAGGGAGTTGCTCCCACCAGCGATAGCATCAATGCCACGAACGACAACCGTGCTTTTGGTCGACGACCACACGCTGGTCCGGGAGGGCGTCCGGACCATGCTCTCCGAGGAGCGCGATATCGTCGTGGTCGGCGAGGCGTCCAGCGGCGAGGAGGCCATTGCGAAGGCCACCGAGCTCGATCCCGACGTTGTGCTCATGGACATCCGCATGCCCGGCATAAGTGGCGCCGAGGCCGTCCGGCGGATCAAGAGCGCCCGGCCCATCACGCCAGTCATCATGCTTACCATGTACGACAGCGACATGTACGTCGTGGAGGCCCTCCAGGCCGGCGCCGCAGGCTACTTGACGAAGGACGTCTCCAGAGAGCTCCTCTGCCATGCCATCCGCTTGGTGGTGGATGGCGGAACCACGGTCCGCAGCGGCCTCCTCAAATGCGCCATCGATGCCCTTCTACGAGCCTCCGCAGGGAAGAAACAGGAGTCCAGCGTATCCCTTGTCGAGCATCTGACGCCCAGAGAGCTTGAAGTCCTGAGGCTTCTGGCTCGCGGGCACGGGAACAAGGAGATCTGCCGGGAGCTCCACCTTGCAGAGGTCACGGTGAAGAAGTACGTTCAGCAAGTTATCCAGAAACTGGGCGTCTCCGACAGAACGAACGCGGCGATTCAAGCCGTGCGCCTTGGGCTAGCCGAACCGTAGGTTGCCGGCGCGCAGCTTCGATGCACTGAGCATTGCGCCGGGCGCCAAAGGAATGGGGAAACCTATCCCGAGACTCGTAGGGGCACGGCGCGCCGTGCCCCCGTTACCCCGTCCGTCCCGCGGGCTCCGCGCTCCGTGCAGAACTCCGTGAGTGCGGGGGGTGTGACACTATTCAGCTCACAGGAGGGGTCACTGTGACACACAAGGTAATGATTGCCGACGATGAGGCCGCAGTGGTGAACCTGCTGCTCGCGACGCTGGGCGGCGATGAGCGCTACCGCCTGGTGGTAGCGCGGGACGGCGAAGAGGCACTGGAGGTCGCGAGGAAGGAGAAGCCTGACCTCATCTTCCTAGACATCGTGATGCCCAAGATAGACGGGTTCCAGGTGTGTCGCGCTCTCAAGACGGACCCGACGACGAGCCACATAAAGATCGTGATGCTTACGATCCTTACGCAGGACAACGACCGTCAGGAAGCGAAGAAGGCCGGCGCAGACGATTACGTCACAAAGCCTTTCAACCCAACGGAGCTCTTAGAAAAAGTGGAGAGCGTCTTGGAACAGGCCGGGGAAGCATAGGTCTTTCCCCAGTCTCGGCCTAGAACCGAGGCCCGTACGAACGTACCAAAAGAAGGCGGGAGGAGCATGAGTGGCGGCACAGGCGAGATACCCCCGCCCTTCCAGCAGATGGCTCGCCAGCAACTGGAGGTCTACGCCAAGGAGCTTCAAAAGCACTTTCTGGAAGAGCGCCGCCTGCGCAAGGAGCTGGAGGAACAGTATCGGCATTTAGAGCAGCGCGCACGAGAGATTGAGGCGCTCAACCGGCTGATCCGCCAGGAGCTGGAACGCCACTTCTCTGCGGTAGAAGGGTACCAGGCTATCGGGCCCAGGATCGAAAGGCTCGCCCAGGAGGCGGGCTCGCTGGCCGAGCTACTGAGGTCACAGCCATCTTCTTCTCCGGAACGTCCCCGGTCTGACGCCGGCGGCGTGAGCCAAGATTGACCTGAGGACGAGGCCCCGGGCCGGGGCCCGCCTCTCGCCGCATACGGCGCGAGAAGAGCGGCCAGACTAGGCGCCCTTGAGCTCCCCCGGCGACATCACCCGGAAGCCGACCTTCATCGTCACCTGGAACTGGGCGGGCTTCCCGCCGGAGATGGTGCCGCGGACCTCCGTCACCTGGAACCAGTCCAGCCCCTTCAGCGTCTGGGACGCGCGCCCGATGGCGCTCTTGATGGCGTCGTCCACGCCCTTTTCCGAAACGCCGACCAGCTCGACCAGCTTGTAGGTCTTGCCCGGCATCGCACTCTCCTCGTCCAAAAGATCGCCCAATGGCGGTGGCGCCGCAGCCGTCCTGAGCGCTGGGAGTATGGCGATGTTCGGCCACGGCGTCAAGGAGGCGAGTCCAAGGGCCAGGCGGCGCAGGCGCTTGACAACGGACGCTCCAGCGGAAAGGATAGTTGGGCGTCCCGAACCCCGGGCCAGCTCACGCCCCGCGCCGGCCGGCGCTTAGGAGAGTGTCCTCGCTCGTGTCTACCGCGCATCGCACCCCAAACGGCGCCGCGCCCCCGCAAGAGGCGGCGTTGGTCTTCATCCACGGCCGGGGCGGCCGCTTCGAGGACTTCGATGCGCTGGCGCGGCGGCCCTCCGCCGGGGGCCGGGCCTACGCCTATAGCTGGGCCACGGGACGCCTCGTGGACTGGAAGGCCCTCTCCTTCGCCGAGGACTCGGCCCGGTCGCGGAGGGCGTGCATCGGCGCATCGGTCCGCCTGGCGGCGCGACGGCTCGTCCGGGAGCTCAAGGGCCTCGGCGGCGCCACCGTCGTCGGCCATAGCAAGGGAGGCGCCGTGGTGCTCCAAACGCTGGCGGACATCGCCGGAGGCGCGGCCAACCCCGGCATCCGGCAGGCCGTCGCTCTCGATCCCGCCATCTCGGTCGCGGCCCACCTGGGCATCCGGCTGGAGGCGGCGACCAAGCGCTGGTGCGAGCGCATGGGCCGGGCGCCCGTCCTCGGCAGGCCCATGGCGCTCTACGCCCGGTGGTTTCTCCAGCACGACCAGCTCGATATTCACGGACTTCGCCGGCGCATCGGCTCCATCCGTCACGCGGGCGTCCCGCTGGTCAACGTCCGCGCGCGCAGCCGATGGTCGTCGCACATCCCAGGCGCCAGGAACCTGGTCTTCGATGAGGGCGGTCACCGCGCCGTGCTCGACTGGCCCCGCGTCGCCGACCTGCTGAACCCTGTCCCCCACTCCTAGCTCCCAGTCCCTCCTTTTCCCCCGTTGCGTTTCACCGCGAATAGCGTAGTATTCCCTCGAAATGCCGGAGGCGGGGCCGCGCTCTCAGCGGTCCCAGGAGGGAGGCTCTCCCATGGAGCGAGGAACGGTGCTGACCAACGGGGCGCTGGCCGGCCTCCGCGTCGTCGACTTCACCTGGGTCCGCGCGGGCCCCCAGACGACGCGCATCCTCGCCATGTTCGGCGCCGAGGTCTTCAAGATCGAGTGGCCCGAGCACCCGGACATGATCCGCCTTGGCTCGGCCCTCTCCACCCCAGCTGGCATCACCCCCAGCCTCAACACCAACGCCGATTTCAACAACTTCAACTGCGACAAGCTGAGCGCCACCCTGAACGTCCGCCATCCGGACGGCCTCGCCATCATCCGGCGCCTCATCGCCGTCTCGGACGTCGTCGTCGAGAACTTCAGCTCGCGCGTCTTCGAGGAGCGGGGCCTCAGCTACGAGCAGCTCCGCCGGGTCAACCCAGCCATCATCTACGTCAGCATGGCGGGCTTCGGCCACAGCGGCCCCTACCGCGACTACGACACCTGGGGCCCGGCCGTCCAGGCCCTCTCCGGCCTCACCTTCCTCTCCGGCCTCCCGGACCGGGCGCCCGCCGGCTGGGGCTACTCCTACATGGATCACACCGCCGGATACTACGGCGCCATGGCCATCCTGGCGGCGCTCCATCACCGAAACCGCACCGGCGAGGGCCAGCACGTCGACTTAGCCCAGGTGGAGGTCGGCTGCACCCTGACCGGCGCGGCGATCCTGGACTACACGGTCAACGGCCGCGCCACCCGGCGCCCGGGCGTACCTCCCGGGAACCGGACCCACTGGCCCGGCACGCCCCTTACCAACACCTATCGCGGGCCCCACGCGGCGCCCCACAACTCCTACCGGTGCGCGGGGCGCCCCGACGCGCCGGGGCCCGGCCGCAACGACTGGTGCGTCATCGCCTGCTTCACCGACGAGGAGTGGCGCGCCCTGGTCCAAGTCATGGGCAGACCGGCCTGGGCCTCCGACCCCAAGTTCGCCACGCTCCTGGGACGCCTGGAGCACCAGGACGAGATGGACCCCCAGATCGAGGCCTGGACCAAGACGCTGAACAAGTACGAGGTCATGGAGCGGCTCCAGGCGGCGGGCGTCCCGGCGGCCCCCGTCCAGTCCATGAGCGACCGCGTCGAGCGCGACCCGCAGCTCCGCCACCGCGGCGCCTTCGCCGCGCGCGCGGCGCACCCCATCCTCGGCGAGCGCATCTACGAGGGGATGCCGATGCGCATGGAGAACGCGCCGTGGGAGGTCTGGCGTCACGGGCCCCTCCTGGGCCAGGACAACGACTATGTGCTCAAAGAGGTCCTGGGCCTCTCCGAATCCGAGGTGGCCGCGGGCGACGCCGCCGGGCTCTTCTGGCCCCGCAACATGGTCCGCATGGAGGCGTCGCGATGAGTCCCCAGACGGCCCCGGCGCGCCAGGCCCTGGACGATCTCCGGGTGATCGAGATCGCCGGCGAGGCCGGCCAGCACTGCGGCCGGCTCCTGGCCGACCTGGGCGCCGACGTCATCAAGGTCGAGCCGCCCCAGGGCTCCCCGGCCCGGCGCGTCGGCCCCTTCTTCCAGGACCGGCCCGGCCCCAACGCCAGCCTGCACTTCTGGCACTACAACACCAGCAAGCGCAGCGTCACCCTCAACCTCGATACGCCCGACGCCCAGCGCCTCTTCCGCCAGCTCGCCCGCGACGCCGACGTCGTGCTGGAGACGCTGCCGCCCGGGGAGATGGCGGCCCGCGGCCTCGGCCCCCAGCAGCTCCGCCCCCAGAACCCGCGCCTCGTATACTGCGCCCTCACACCCTTCGGGCAGACGGGCCCCTGGGCCCGATACAAGGCTTCCGACCTCACCCTCATGGCCAGCGGCGGCCAGATGGGCGTCTGCGGCTACGACCCCCCCGACGACCCCAACGACACGCCCATCGCCCCCGGCGGCGGCAACGCCTGGCACATGGGCGACAACTACGCCTTCATCTCGCTCCTCATCGCCCTCTACAACCGCGACCTTCGAGGCGTGGGCGACGTCATCGACCTCTCGGTCCATGAGGCCATCGCCCTGTGCACGGAGCACGCCTTCCCGCGCTACGTCTCCAGCGGGCAGGACCTGGTGCGCCAGACGGGACGCCACGCCAGCCTGGGCAGCTCCCCCACCGTCCAGCTCCACTGCCAGGACGGCCAGTACGCCAACTGCTTCTTCCCGCGCATCAAGCCCGAGGAGTTCCAGAGCCTCGTCCAGTGGCTGGACGAGGCGGGCCTGGCGGGCGAGCTCAAGGACGATTCGCTCATCGATCCGGAGGTGCTCCGCGGCAAGATGGGGCTCGTCATGGAGACCGTCCAGCGGCTCTGCTCGTCGCACACGGCCACGGAGATCTTCCACGGCGGCCAGAAACGAAAGTTCGCCTGGACCGTCGTGCGGGCGCCCTCGGAACTGCCGGGCGACGCCCATCTCGAGGACAGGGGCTTCTTCCTCGAGGTCGAGCACCCGGAGCTGGGCCGCAGCTTCACCTACCCCGGCGCACCGTTCGTTATGAAGCGCACGCCCTGGCGCATCCGGCGCCGCGCCCCTCTCCTGGGCGAGGACAACGTCGCCGTCTACCACCGCGAGCTGGGCCTGAGCCTCGAACGGCTGAACGCCCTGGCGGAAGCCGGAGTGATATGAACAAACGCTCAACGAACCGAATGGAGGTTCCCATGACGCAGAAGACGCCGGACCCGGTATCGCTGTACGAGGAGGCCGCCCGAAGGTTCCGCGCCACCTTGGCCGCTGTGAAGGAGTCGCAGCTCAACAGTCCCACGCCGTGCGCCGAGTGGAGCGTGAAAGCCCTCGTCGTACACAACCTCAAGGTGGCGGAGTTCGTCCATGGGGTGTTCACCGGTAACGTGACCGGAGACGACACGCAGGTGAACGAGCCCCTTCCCAAGGAAGGCGCCGTGCCCGCGTTCGACGCCCGCGTGCGCGGCGTCCTCGCGGTGGTCAAGGCGCCGGGCGCGATGGAGAACCAGTTGGAAACGCCCTTTGGGAAGATGACCGGCGGGCAGTTCCTCATGATGCCCTTCATGGACCTCCTGGTGCACCGCTGGGACTTGGCGAAGGCCACGGGGCAGGGCACGCGGCTCGAACCGCACCTGGTTGCGGCGGCGCTGGCCCTGGCGCCCATCATCGATGGCTCGCGCCAGTTGGGGATTTTTGCCCCGGCGGTGCCTGTTCCGGCCACGGCCAGTCCGCAGGACAAGCTCATCGCGCTGACAGGCCGAAAGCCCTAGTCCTGGCCAGGGTTCGGTCAGACGTGGACCATATCTCGCTGGCGACCGGCCCCCTGGCCGGCCTGCGCGTCCTCGAGGTCGCGGCCCTCCAGGGCCAGCACTGCGGCAAGCTCCTCGCGGACCTGGGCGCCGGCGTCATCAAGGTCGAGCCGCCGGAGGGCTCCCCGGCCCGGCGCATCGGCCCCTTCTTCCAGGACCGGCCCGGCCCCAACGCCAGCCTGCACTTCTGGCACTACAACACCAGCAAGCGCAGCGTCACCCTCAACCTCGATACGCCCGACGCCCAGCGCCTCTTCCGCCAGCTCGCCCGCGACGCCGACGTCGTGCTGGAGACGCTGCCGCCCGGGGAGATGGCGGCCCGCGGCCTCGGCCCCCAGCAGCTCCGCCCCCAGAACCCGCGCCTCGTATACTGCGCCCTCACACCCTTCGGGCAGACGGGCCCCTGGGCCCGATACAAGGCTTCCGACCTCACCCTCATGGCCAGCGGCGGCCAGATGGGCGTCTGCGGCTACGACCCCCCCGACGACCCCAACGACACGCCCATCGCCCCCGGCGGCGGCAACGCCTGGCACACCGGCGACCACTACGCCTTCATCGCCATCCTCATCGCCCTCTACAACCGAGACCTGCGGGGCGACGGCGACGTCATCGACGTGGCCGCCAACGACGCCCTCGCCACCTGCACCGAGGGGGCCTTCCCGGACTTCGTCGCCCGGCGCCAGGACCGGCGGCGCCAGACGGGCCGCCACGCCAACCTCACGGGCTCGCCGCCCGTCCAGTTCCTCTGCAAGGACGGCCGCTACGCCAACTGCTTCCTTTCCGGGATCACGCCGGAGCAGTTCCTGGCCCTGGTCCAGTGGCTGGATGAGCACGGTCTCGCCGGCGAGTTCAAGGACGACCGCTACCTGGACCCGGACGTGCTGCGGCCCAAGATGCCGGTGCTGATGGCCACCGTCGGACGCCTCTGCGCGCGCCTCACCGCCGGCGAGGTCTTTCACGGCGGCCAGACCCGAAAGCTCGCCTGGACCGCTGTCCGCGCCCCCTCCGACCTGCTGGACGATGCGCACCTGAAGGAGCGTCGCTTCTTCGCCGAGGTCGAGCACCCGGAGCTGGGCCGCAGCTTCACCTACCCGGGCGCACCGTTCGTCATGAAGCGCACGCCCTGGCGCATCCGGCGCCGCGCCCCCCTCCTGGGCGAGGACAACGTCGCCGTCTACCACCGCGAGATGGGCCTGAGCCTCGAACGGCTGAACGCCCTGGCCGAGCTGGGCGTCATCTGACCGGCTACGCCGCGCGCGTCACAGTGGTAGAATAGCCCGTCGCCAGCCGGTTCATCACGTGGCCCAGCCAACGTGCGCAAAGGAGGAGCCTTGGGGAAGTACCTGCTCATCGCCTCCCGCGACTGCTTCGAGTACGCCGACGCCGCCTACTTCTGCGACCAGGCCCGCGGCCTGGCCGGCGCCGCCAACGACGTTACCCTCTTCCTGCTCCAGAACAGCGTCCTCATGGCCCGCAAGGGGATCGGCCAGAACCCCCTGGCCAAGGTCGCCGGCGCCAAGAAGGTCCAGGTCCTGGCCGACGACTTCTGCCTGAGAGAGCGCGCCATCGGCAAGGACGCGCTGCTCCCCGGTATCCAGGTCAGCAACGTCGATCACCTCGTCGATCTCCTCATGCAGGACGGCGTCAAGGCCGTCTGGCACTGATCAGGGACCAGGAAGTAGGGACTGGGGACTGGCAACGAGGAAGAAGGAGCACGCCATGCCCAAGACCATCACCATCGCGCTCATGGACCCGCCCTACGAGTCCGAGACGACGACCACGGCGCTGCGGATCGTGGACGCGGCGCTGCGCAAGGGGCACCACGTCAACGTCTTCGCCTACGAGGGCGCCGTCAGCCTGACGCTCAAGGACCAGGCGCCCCATCCGAACCCGGTCAAGGGGACCAGCGTCGAGCAGCAGGACCACCCGACGACGGCCAGGTTCGTCGAGGGGCTGTTCAAGATGGCGGGCGGCCGCCTCGAATGGATCAACTGAGGGCTCTGCGTGGACGAGCGTGGCTCGTCCAACTGGATTCAGGGCCCCCGGCGCGGCGGCCCCGGCGACCTCTACAAGTGGTCCCAGGCCAGCGCCACCACGCTCATCATCGGCACCAGATAGGAGGCCCCCATGGGCAGCATCCTCGCCATCGTCGAGCGGGCCTACCACGGGACCATCGAGGAGCAGGACGATACGATCCTCTGGTTCTCCGCCGCCGTCAAGAACGCTGGCGCCAACCTGGCCGTGCTCCTGCGCGGCAACGCCGTCAGCTACGCCCTCCAGGGGCAGGACGCCAGCGGCCTCACCATCGGCGGCGTTCCGCTCAAGGTCCCGCCCACCATCGACAAGGACGTCAAGGAGCTCATCGGGAAGGGTGTCCCCGTCTACGCCGTCGATGAGGACCTGAAGCGCCGCGGCATCGCCAAGGCGGACCTGGTGCCCGGCGTCAAGGTCATCCCGCAAAAGGAGACCATCGGCCTCTGGGAGCGCTACGACTCCATCTGGCACTGGTAGCCGGCGGCCTGCCCATGCGCATCTGCTCACTCCTCCCCAGCGCCACGGAGATCGTCTTCGCCCTGGGCCTCGGCGACCGGCTCGTCGGCGTCACCCACGAGTGCGACTACCCGCCCGAGGCGGCGCGCCTGCCGGCCGTGACCAGGTCGGTCATCGACCACGCGGGCAGGCCCAGCGCCGAGATCCACCGGCACATCGCCTCGGCGCTCCACGGCGGGAGCAGCATCTACGCCCTGGACCAGCGCCTCCTGGAGCGGCTGGACCCCGGTCTCATCCTCACCCAGGAGCTCTGCCAGGTCTGCGCCGTCTCCTACGGGCAGGTCCAGCGCGCCGTCCGGGAGCTGCCCGGCGAGCGGCGCGTCCTCTCCCTGGAGCCCACGTCCCTGGAGGGCATCCTGGACAGCATCCGGCAGGTCGGCGAGGTGGCCGGCGTCCCCCAGCGCGCCGCCGGCATCGTGAAGGCCCTGCGCCAGCGGATCGAACAAGTCGCCAGACGAGCGGCGGACGCCCCGTCGCGCCCGCGCGTCTTCGCCATGGAGTGGCTCGACCCGCCCTTCATCGGCGGCCACTGGGTGCCCGAGATGGTCCGCCTGGCGGGCGGCGCCGACGGCCTGGGCCGCGAGGGCCACCCTTCGAGACAGATCGGGTGGGACGAGATCGCCGCCTACGACCCGGACGTGGTGGTGCTCATGCCGTGCGGCTACAACCTGGCGCAGACGCTCCGGGACCTGGGCCAGGTGAAGCTCCCGGACGCCTGGGCGAAGCTCCAGGCCGTGCGCTCGGGGCAGGTCTACGCCGTCGACGGATCGGCCTGCTTCAACCGGCCGGGGCCGCGTATCGTGGACGGGCTGGAGATCCTGGCCGAGATTTTGCATCCCGACCGCTTCCCGCGGACGAAGCCGCCGGAAGCGTGGGCACGGGTGCCGCCTCCCGTGTGATAGACTGGGGCTGAGATGCTGAAACAGAGGCGGCGGAACCCGACAGCCCGTTTCCACGTCCTCCTGGTCTGGGATGCCAAGGACCGAGTGTGGGTGACCCATGTCCCAACGCTCAACGGCCTCTCGACCTATGGCGATACGAGAGAAGAGGCGCTGGAGCGCACCCGGGAAGCGGTTCTTGGCTACCTTCAGGCGGCGGCGATAGAGGGGCTGGAAGCGCCGCGCGGCGATGCTGTAGCTGAATGAGGGAAGTGCAAAACTCTCGTCCAGTGCAATAATAGGCAGAGTGGGTAATATATGAAGGAGGAGGGACATGAAGACTGATCGCCAACAGCGTAGACGGGTGCATCCCTGCCGTGCCGTACTCGAGCACGCGAACCGGCTTGCCCGCTGCCGCTACAGCTAGGCGACCACACTGCGCAGCAATGAAAATACGCAGCGACATCTTTGATTTATGGACGTACCACAGGCGGGACGGACCCGCGAAATATCTATTGCTGCATACATCGCAGGCGAAGGCCGACAAGTGGTTCGGTGGCGGACGTTTCTGGCAAATTCCCTGCGCTGAGGTGACGGAAGGGCAAAGCGTAGTCGATGCGCTCTCAGCGTGCTTGGCTGACTTCAACCTCAAGCCCCGGTCCCTTTGGGCGGTGGAGCATACCTACACGATCTACAACAGGCGTCGGGATGACCTTGAGATAATTCCCGTCTTTGCGGCAGAAGTCGACCCGAACCGAGAAGTTACGCTTTCATGGGAGTGGTCCGAGAGTGGCTGGTTCAACGGCACGGAATGCGAGAGGTTGGTCACCTTCCGAGGGCTTCGAGAAGGGCTAGCGTGGGCCCGGAAGTACATCACAGAGAGTGAGCGTCCGGCTGATGAATTTCGCCTGCTTTGATGCCTCGCTGGCTTAGGAGTTTTGCACTTCCCTCCTGAATGGGCCGCTCTTGACGTTGTCATCCCGTGACGCGGCTGCCGCGCATCACCGGCAAGGAAGTTCGGGGCTTGTATACTTGACACGGTCAAGCATCTGGACGACTACCTCGACGAACTGGAGTGGCGGTTCAACAATCGGGAGAACTCGTACCTGTTCCGGGATACGCTTGTCAAATTACTCCTATCTCGCAACCTCGCGTACGAGCAACTTATTAGTTAGTCGTGACACTGTGTGCCACATCTTTGTAAACTTCGTTGAGCATGATTAACTTCTTTTTACATCGAATCCAAAGCTCCTCACACATAGGCAAACATCCCGCCATGACGGCATCATCACGAGTTGGCGGATTTGCGGGATCATTACCTAACCTGGCCCACAAATACCTCAAACCCGCTTTATCAAGTAACTGTCCCGTTTGATTCAATAGATTCTGGAAAAGTCTCTCTTGATCTGCAAGGTCTTTTGCATCACGAATAATAGACGGTTGCATTGAAAGGGCCTCGCAGTAGCCTTGAAGGATACTGATGTTGAAAGCAAGCCTTGTCAAAAGTGTTGCGCGATCAGTCTTTCCATTTGTCTTTGTTTGGTGATATGCGCCCTCAAGTGATATCAAGCTCACAATTGTTACGGCAGCGATGCTGGAGGCCAGCCATCCAGAGAAAACACCGAGAGGAATAACTACCCCGAAAGGGCTGAGCAGAAATAGAAAACCAACTACTCGATTATGATTAGCTGCAACTCCTACCTGGTCAACGCCCTTCATAAAGGACGCCCCACAAAACTTGAGACGATCCGTGAGCCATTGCATACGCGGGATTCTACCACATCACCCTAACAGGTACATAAGCCCCGATTATTCAATCACGCCCCGCTGCTGCAGCTCCGCCACCTCGTCCTTGGCCATGCCCAGAACCTCGCCGAAGACGTACTCGTTGTGCTCGCCCAGGAGCGCGGCGCGGCGCATGTCGTCGGGCGTGCGCGACATGCGGAACGAGGGGGCGCTGTAGGTCCGCTGGCCCATGACGGGGTGCTCCAGCGTCCGCAGATGGCCCCGGTGCCGAAGCTGCCGGTCCCGGTGGATGTCCTCCCCGTTGGCCACCACGGCGGCCGGCACCCCGGCCCGGTCCAGGAGCTCGACCGCCTCGTGGGGCTCGCGCTCGGACGTCCACGCCTCGACGAGCCGGTCGAGCTCGGCCTCGCGAGCCTTGCGCCCCAGGAGCGTCGCATAGCGATCGTCCTTGGCCAGCTCCGGACGGCCCGTGGCGTGACAGAGATTGCGCCAGTGCGCGTCCGTGAGGACGGCGACAGCTATCCAACGGTCCTCCCCCTTGCAGCGGTAGACGCCATGGGGCGCGGCGCCGGCGCTGCGATTCCCGTCCCGGGCCATGGCGCGGCCGTTCACCGTCGCATCCAGGATCGCGGGCGCGACGACGTGCAGCGATGCCTCCAGCTGCGCGAGATCGATGTACTGGCCCCGGCCGGTGCGCTCCCGGTGACGCAGCGCCGCGAGGATGGTCGTGACCGCGAACCACGGGACGACGAGATCGGTGTAGGGCTGGTTGGGGCCGGCCGGCTCGCCATCGGGCCAGCCCGTCAGGTTGTCGATGCCCGCCAGGCCCGCCAGCGTGCGCCCGAACCCCACGTGCCGGGCGTACCGGCCCGTCTGCCCTTGCATCGTCAGGCTGATCATGATGAGGTCGCGCTTGACCTTCGCCAGCTCCGGATAGTGCAGGCCCCAGCGCTCCATCACGCCCAGGCTGAAGCTCTCGGATGCGATGTCCGAGACGGCCACGAGGCGCTTGGCCAGCTCCCGCGCCTCCGGCTTCCCCAGGTCCAATCGCACGCTCAGCTTGGACGGGTTGTGGTTAGCGTAGTAGCCGCTCTTGTTGACGCCCGGCTTGCCCTCCACGAACGGGAAGCCCAGGCGGCCCCCATCGAGGCGCGAGCGGCTCTCGATCTTGATGACCTCGGCCCCGAAGAGCGCGAGGAACTTGGTCGTGACGGGCCCGGCCACCGCCCAGCAGAAGTCGGCGACGCGGATGCCCGAGAGCGGCAGGCGTGCCGTCATATCGCACCCGCCGCCTTGAGCACCGCCAGCTCCCCGACCGACAGATTGAGCTCGCCGCCGTAGACCTCCCGGTTGTGCTCGCCCAGCAGCGGCGGGTGCCGCCGCAGCGACCACATCCCCTCTGAGGTCTCGGCGAAGGAGCCCGGATAGACGATCTCCCGCCCCAGCTCGAGGTGCGGCACGCGCTGGAAATAGCCCCGGTCGTGGAGCTGCTGGTAGCCCGCCAGGTCTACGCCGTTATAGGTCGGGAAGAGCATGATGCGGCGCTTGAGCGCCTGCTCGTAGGTCTCGGCCTTGGTATGGGTGAGGAAGAACTTGGCGAAGATCTCCTCCCAGTGGTCCACCTCTTGCTGGTTCAGCTCGTTGGTGCTGCGATTCTCCCAGTCCCAGTCCCAGAGGTCACTGGCCATCCCCTCTTCCGTCATCCACTCGAGGATGCCGTACATCTTGTAGCCCCAGCCCGGCGCGACCCACCAGCACCAGGCGATGTGGCCATCGGCGCAGGGCCAGGAGTAGCCGCCCATGACGTTGCCGCGGCGCAGCTTCGTGCCCCGCGTCTCGTTGCGCCGCATGATGTCCCAGTGCTGCTGAACCGTGATGAGGGAGCCAGCGACGGCCTCCTGCATGGACAGATCGATATACTGGCCCGCGCCCGTCATATCGCGATGTCGCAGGGCGAGCGCCAGCGCCATGGCGCCCTGGGCCCCGGCCTGGGCGTGCGACTGGGGGATGCGCATGCGCGCCGGAGGCCGGCCCGCCTCGCCGCAGATGTTCAGGAGCCCGCCCCGCGCCACCAGGGTCAGGTCCGTGGCCGTCGCGCCGGCGTCGGGCCCCGTCTGGCCGAAGGGCGTGATGGAGAGCATCACCAGCCCCGGCTTGAGGCGCGAGAGCTCCTCGTAGCCCAGGCCCAGGCCCGGCAGATAGCCCGGCGGGAAGGACTCCACCACCGCATCGGCCGCCGAGACCAGCCGCCGGAAGAGGTCCCGGCCGTCCGCCGTATCCAGGCCCAGCGTGACGCCGCGCTTGTTCGTGTTGTAGGCGAACCAGGTGAGACTCTTGGACGGATCGGGCTCATCGCCGGCGAACGGGCCCAGGCGCCGCGCCCGGTCGCCGCCGGGGGGCTCGATCTTGACGACGTCGGCGCCCAGGTCGCCCAGCATGCGGGCGCAGAGCTGGCCGCGCTCATCGGTCAGGTCGAGGATGCGATAGCCGTCGAACACGGGCGGGCCTTCGAGGGAGTTGCGCGGCCCATGATACGGGAGCCTTCGCGCCGCCGCAAGGCACAGGCGGCCCCCCAGGGTGTTTCAGTTATCCTGGGAACCCTTTCTTGACAGAAAGGTGTTCCCAGACAACTAGAAGGCCCTGGATGCGCCCGCCTACCGCCAGGGCTGCCCATAGCGCTCGCGGAAGGCGATCTCTTCGAGAGGCCGGCGCCGCTTGCCGCCCGCCAGCGCCTTGTCCGTCGGGTAGCCGAAGGGCATGACGGTGATGAGCTCCTGCTCCGCCGGGATGCCCAGCAGTTGTTTCACGGCCTCCCGGTCGATCCCGCCGACGTAGCAGGCGCCCAGGCCCTCGGCCCAGGCGGCCAGCGCCATGTTTTGAATGGCTTGACCTGCATCGAGCTGAATGGCCTTGGCCCCGGCATCCATCGCCAGAGCGATAGCGAAGGCGGCGTTGGCGATGTACGGCCCGGTGCTGGCCAGCGCACCGATTTTCTTCAGCGTGTCGCGGTCCTGGACGACGACGAGGCGCCACGGCTGCCGGTTGCGCTGGCTGGGCGCCCAACGCGCCGCCAGGAGGACCCTCCGCACAACGGCGTCCGGGACGGGATCGGGCTTGAACTCCCGCACCGAGAGGCGGCCCCGTATGGCCTCGTGCACATCCATGGCCCAGGATGCCCCCTAGCCCATGCGGCCGGCGAAGTCGTACTGGAAGGGAAGGATCGTCCGGAACGGCCCGGCGAAGATCGTCTTGACGGCCTTGGGCAGGTCGAACATGCGGCCTGCGGCCTGCCACTGAGGGAGCTTCTTGCGCATATCCTCGACCATGTCGGCGGGGTCCTCGTCCAGATAGAAGACGCGGACGACGCGCCCGGGCGGATTGCTGTGGGCGAAGTTCCGGCTCGTCTGGCTCCCCTGGCTCGTGAACCAGTAGACCCCGGCCACGCCCCTGACCGTCATCATGTCCGGGATATGCACCTGGTCGTACCACTGGGTCACGGCATCGTGCTGCTTGGGGTCCGCCACGTCCGAGACGGTGACGTAGATGCCGCGGGCGGGCCGGTAGGGGATCGACTCCGGCGAGACGAGGACCCTGGGCGCAGCGTAGGCCTTGACGAGGAGGAAGGGCCCGCCGATGTATCCCTTCCGGTGCTGGTGGAAGCGCCCCACGGCGCCGAGCTGGGCGCCAAGATCGTAGAAGTCCTTGAGCACGGCGTCGACAGGCTCCGTCATGAGGTACAGGGTCACGTAGTGGACCCCGGCCAGGGAGGGATCGCAGAGGGCCCGGGCCTTCACGCAATCGGGCGTCGCCGCCCACCGCTCGCCGTGGACGATGCCGGGGAGCGCGCGGTTCTCCGGCACGTGGTCCAGCTGGTGCCACTCGTTGTACGAGCGATGCTCCTTGGGGTCCGTGACCCCCGAGAAGGAGAAGAACCCGACCTTGACCTTGTTCAAGCTGGCGCTCCTTGGTATGAGGTAGCGATGGCGGCTCTTAGAGCCCAATTTCGCGGACGATAATCCCGCAGCCCTTCGTCTGCCGCGGCGGCTTGGGCCAGCAGCAGTCCCCGCGACTCGCTCACCCGCTGGTACTGGCGGCTCGGTGCTCGGCCGACGGGCCGGCGCTCCTCGATGAACGATGGGACTGCGCGAGTACGCCGCGCTCGATAATAGCCTCGGTCTGCCGCACGAGGTCCTCGACGATCTCGCGGGCACCCTTGATCTCCTTGATAAGCCCCATCACCTGGCCTGCCGCCCGGCCCATATACTCGGTCATGTTGTGGTCTTCCACCGCCTGGTGCAGCGGGAAGTACAGGATTCCTTGATATGGCATTGGCAAGTACTTGCCGATTTCCTTGTCCCAGGCCTCAGCCAGCCGGTTCCGCTGGATCCGTTGCGGCTTGCCACTGTACGACCGGGTAACCAGCGTATCGTCTTCGCCCGAGTCCACACACCGCTGCTTGTACCAGAGCGGCATATTCGCCTCCCGCGAAGCGGCGAAGATCGTGCCGCACCATACGCCCACCGCGCCGAGCGCCAGCGCCGCCGCGATGCCCCTGCCATCGCCGATCCCGCCTGCCGCCACGACGGGCGTCGGCGCTACTGCGTCAACCACTTGCGGCACCAGCGCCATGGTGCCGATGCGTCCGGTGTGGCCCCCGGACTCGTGACCCTGGGCAATGACTACATCGACACCCTCACGCGCAGCTTTCACCGCCGTGCGCACGTTACCCGCCAGCGCCATGACCTTGATGCCGCGCTCGTGGAACTCCCCAACGAGCGGCCCAGGAGTGCCAAGTCCTGAGACAAAGACAGCCGGACGTTGCTCCAGCGTCACATCGATCAGGTCGCGGATCCGCCCAGGGCTGCTGCGCTCGCCGGTCATTCGCCCCTTCGACATCTGGCGTATCGGATCGGGGATATGGTGTCTGGCTTTGAACTCGTCCCGGGCGCTGACCATATCCTCCGGCAGCTTAGGCGCCTTCGCGGGCACTGCACCGGCCGTGACGCCGGGGTCAGCCCCGCTGATGGTCTTGTCGCCCTTACGGAGTGGAACATCCGGGAGCAGGATATCGACGCCGAAAGGTTTGTCGGTAAGCTCTCGGACGCTTCGAATCACATCTCGAAGCATTTCCGGGCGCATCCCCGTCGCGCCGATGACTCCGAATCCCCCGGCATTGCTGACGGCGGCAACCAGTTCTGCCATCGCAATGCGGCCCATGCCGGCATTCATGATCGGATAGTCGACGCCGAGCAGATCGCACAGCGCCGTACGAAAGGAACTTTTCGCAGCCAAGGTTCCTACCTAAAGGGATGGGGATGCGGCCGGTGGGCAGCGTGGTTCGCGTTTGAGATAGTTTCCTAGGCGGCGACCTTCGCCAGCTTGGGCAGGGCGTACAAGTCGGCGGCGTTCTCGCCATAGACGCGCGCCTGGTCCTCGGGGCTCAGCATCTTCGTCGCCGCGCGCAGCTCGCGGGTCGTGCCGGGGTACTTGGCGTCCGGGTGCGGGTAGTCGCTGGCCCAGATGATGCGGTCGGCGCCCACCAGCCGGCTCGAGGCGGTGAAGGCGAGCGTGCTCTCGTCCGTATCGAAGCTGATCCAGCACTGGCGGCGGAAGTACTCCGAGGGCAGCATCTTGAGGTAGGAGACGTCCCACTTGAAGACCTCGGCGTGATGGTCGAGGCGCTC
Organism: uncultured Dehalococcoidia bacterium; assembly: GCA_964555685.1. Taxonomy (GTDB): domain Bacteria; phylum Chloroflexota; class Dehalococcoidia; order SHYB01; family SHYB01; genus CAZKTO01. Next base: position 40,172 of record CAZKTO010000010.1, on the reverse strand, counting down.
CAGCCACGGGACGATCCAGCCGCCGTTGGCCTCCAGGAAGATGAACTTGACGTTCGGATATCGCTCCGCGACGCCGCCGGCCAGGAGGTAGGTGACGCTGAGCATCACGTCGAAGGGGTTGGCGATGGCTTGGGTAAAGTAGACGTTGCCGATGTCCAGGCCGCTGCCGCCGCTGGGGTCGTCGCCGCCGCGGCCGCCGCGCGAGGCTTGCAGCGCCGTGGTGGTCCGGCGCTTGTTGAGGTGGAGCGCGGTGCACGAGCCTGGGAGGTCGGGCGCCAGGAAGGGATGGAAGCCGACGGGCAGGCCCGTCTCGTCGCAGGCCTTCCACAGGGGCTCCCAGGCCGGGTCGTCAAAGTAGACGCCGGGCGCGATCGGGTTCGGCCGCACGAAGACACCCACCAGGCCCTTCTCCTTGGCCCGGTAGACCTCCTTCACGGCGGCCTTCATGTCCTGCTGCGGGATGGCCGCGACGCCGAAGAGGCGCCTCGGGTTGGCGGCGCAGTACTCGATGAGCCAGTCGTTGTAGACCCGGCACTGGACCGCGGCGAACTGGGCGTCCTGGACCGAGGCCAGCCCCAGGAGCATGGTGGGGTAGAGGACCGACTGGTCGATGCCTTCGGTGTCCATGTCCTTGAGGCGCGGGACCGGGTTGTAGGCGGCGGGGCGCACCTCCGTGTAGCGGACCTGGCCGCGGAAGGCCGCCTCGCGTTTCGCGTGCGGCATGCCGGCGACGCCCGCCGCCGACATGAAGGCGGCGGGGCGCACCTCGCCATTGAAGTGCAGCCACTCGACACCCTTGTCGTCGGTGACGATGTGCCAGATGCGCTCCTTCCATTTGGAAGGGGCGAGATCGTAGTAGCGCGTGGGGTGCTCGAGGATGTGCCCGTCCGCGTCGACAAAGCGAGGCGAGCCGTTCCATCGTGCTCCGCTCTTCCCAGCCCCGTTCCTGCCCATCCGGATGCTCCTTTCTCTTCCTGCGCCCGCCCTTCAACTGAAGGGCCGCGCGGAACGCCCGCTGACTCCGCCGGCTGGGGGCAGCGTACACCCGTTGGCAAGGCCCGTCAAGGCGCCGAAAGGGCGGCAGCCGCCGCCTACTTGCCGTCGAAGACGTCCTTGGCGACCCGCAGCGCGTTGACGGCCACCGGCCAGCCGCCGTAGAAGGCCATGTGGAGAAAGATTTCGCCCAGCTCCTCCTTGGTCACACCGTTGTCCAGAGCCCGGCGCACGTGGCCTTTGAGCTGGTCCGTCCGGTAGAGGGCCGTGAGGGCCGCGACGGTGATGAGGCTCCGGTCGCGCTTCGAGAGGCCGGGGCGCTCCCAGACGTCGCCAAAGAGCACGTCTCGCGTGAGCTGGCCGAACTTCGGCATCAGCTCGTCGAAAGGCAGTCTGGCCGGCTGCGTGGTCATGCTGCACCTCCCGAGGGGCCGCGCATTCCAGCGGCGCGCGCCTCGTCGCTCAAAGTGGCGGTAGCCTACCGGCACATGAAGAGCGTGTCAACGGCTCTCCATAGGCCGCTCAGGGCCCTTCGATTATTCTGGGGAAACCTCTTTTGATAAAGAGGCTTTCCCCAGGCCCCTTCCAGAAAACTTTAGAGGTGGAGTAGCGAGGGGGTGGGCCTCAGGGCCCACCCCCTCGCTACTCCACGCCTAAGGTTCTTTGGGAGGGTCTGGGAACACCTTTCTGTCAAGAAAGGGTTCCCGGGACAACCGAACGACCCCGGGGTGCGCTGCCGGCCCCGTTGACAGTCCTGGGACGGGCGACTATCCTCGCGTCGGCCACCCGGGCGCCTATGGCCGAGTCTCCCAAGGAGCCCCATGATCCAGTCCGCGCTGCAAGACCTCACCGTCGTCGACCTCACCCACTACATCGCCGGGCCCTTCTGCGCCAAACTCCTCGCCGACTACGGCGCCAACGTCATCAAGATCGAGCGGCCCGGGGGCGGCGACGGCGCCCGCCGCCTGGGCCCCTTCCCCGGCGACCGGCCCGACCCGGAGAAGAGCGGCCTCTTTCTCCACCTGAACACCAACAAGAAAGGCGTTGTCATCGACCTCAAGCGTCCCGAGGGCATGGCCATCGTCAAGAAGATGGTTCGGAAGGCGGACATCGTCCTGGAGAACTTCCGGCCGGGCGTCATGGCGTCCCTGGGGCTCGGCTACGGCGTCCTCTCGCGGGGCAACCCCGGCCTGGTGATGGTCTCCATCAGCGACTTCGGCCAGACGGGCCCATACCGGGACTACAAGGGGTCGGAGATCGTCGATTACGCCCTGGGCGGCGCCTACTACGTCTCGGGCCTGCCCGAGCGCAACCCCGTGAAGCTGGGCGGAAGCGTGGTCCAGTACCTGGCGGGGGCCCACGGCGCCGCGGCGGCGGCCGTCGCCATCGTCGGCCGCATGCTGCGCGGCCACGGCGACTGGATCGATATCTCCATCATGGAGACGCAGGCGGGCAGCCCAGACCGGCGCACCCCCATGCTCGTGGGCTACCAGTACACCGGCCAGATCAACCGGCGGGGCATGGGCGCGCCGCCCCCTGTCCGCCCGTGCAAGGACGGGTACATGAACCTCGGCATCGCCCTCTACTGGATGCCGCGCGTCGCCGCCATGCTCGGCAGGCCGGAGATCGCCCAGGACCCGCGCTTCATCGACCCCGTCGAGTCCAAGAAGCCGGAGAACGCCGAGGCCTTCGAGGCCATCTACCTGAGCTGGCTGGCCGATAAGACGATGGCCGAGGCGTGGGAGGCGGCCCAGAAACATCGCGTCCTCTCCGGCCCCATCTACTCCATGGCCGACGTCCTCAAGGACCGCAACTTCCGCGAGCGGGGCTACTGGGAGACCATCGATCACCCGGAGGCCGGGCCCTACGAGTACCCCGGCCTCCCGTTCACGACGTTCGGAGCGCCCCGGCAGCCGCGCCGCCCGGCCCCGCGCTTGGGCGAGCACACGGACGAGGTGCTGGGCAGCCTGGGCTACGGGCCTCGCGCCATCGCGCGCCTGCGGCGGACCGGGGCGGTCGCGTGAGCCGGACCCCGCGCGTGCCCCTGCCGCTCGAAGGCGTCCGCGTCACGGACATCACGGTGGTGCTGGCGGGCACCAACGCCGCCACGCTGCTGGGCGACTGGGGGGCCGAGGTCGTCCGCGCCGAGCCCTTGCACCTCGTCCAGCCCTCGACGCGAGGTATGATGGCCCACCCCACCAAGGCTATGGTGGACGCCCAGCGTAACTGGATCACCTCCTACCCCAACTGGGACCCCGGCGAGCGCCCCTGGAACCGCTGGAATTTCTACAACTCCCACGGGCGCAACAAGCTCAGCATGACCGTCGACCTGAGCAAGCCCGAGGGCCAGGCCATCGTCCGGCGGCTGGTGGCCCTCTCGGACATCTTCATCGAGAACAACGTGCCGGACACCTTCGACAAGTGGAATCTGGGGTACGAGGGCCTGCGGCGCGTCAAGCCGGACCTGATCATGGTCCGCATGCCCGCCTACGGGCTCGCCGGGCCGTACCGCAACACCCGCTCCTTCGGCTCCCACATCGAGGGCGCCTCCGGCCACACCTATCTGCGCGGCTACGAGGACACGGACCCGTCCCAGACGGAGGACGTCTACTTCGGCGACGCGGCCGGCGCGGTGAACGGGGCCTTCGCCGCCGTCGCCGCGCTCCACCAGCTCCGCCGCACCGGCAAGGGGCAGCTCATCGAGCTGGCGCAGACCGAGGGCGTCGTCCCCTACTTCGGCGAACTGGTCCTGGACGCGCAGATGAACGGGCGCGTCGCCGGCCACGCCGAGAACGACCTGGGCGCCATGGCGCCGCACAACACCTACCCCTGCAAGGGCGAGGACCGGTGGATCGCCATCGCCATCGGCTGCGACAAGGACTGGCGGGCGCTGGTGGAGGCGATGGGCAGGCCGGCCTGGGCCAGCCCCGACGAGTCGGGGCGCTTCTCTGACCAGGCGGGCCGCTACCGGCGCCGCCGGGAGCTGGACCGGCTCGTGGGGGAGTGGACCCGCCAGTTCGAGGGCCGGTGGCTCATGGAGCGCCTTCAGAGCCGCGGCATCGCCGCCGGCGTCCTCAACGACGATCGGGACGCCTTCGAGGACCGCCACCTGAACGCCCGCGGCTTCTTCGAGACCCTCACCCTGCCCGATGTGGGCGCTCACCGCTACCCGGGCATCGTCTGGAAGCTGGCGCGCACGCCCAACGCCATCCGCACGCCGCCGGCCACCCTGGGCCAGCACAACGCCTACGTCTACGGCGGCCTCCTGGGCCTCTCCGAGGAGGCGCGGGCCAGGCTCCAGCGCGAGGGCCACATCGGCGAAGCCTACCACGCCCACGTCCCCTAGCCGGGTCATTCGATTCACGATTATACACTTGACACTAGGCTCTTTTTGTGGTACGCTTCTGTTGCGATGGAGACGGCAAAGGCTTCCCAGGTTCGATTTCATCGGCCAGCTTTTTCAGCCGGTCGCGCACCTTTTTGGGGAACAGCCGCTTCATCGCTTCGTCTGTGGTTAGTTCGGTTGCAGGCTTCTTAGGCATAGGAGGCTCCTGTGGTCACGAAAGACATGAACATGATGAAGCTCACGGACTTGTTCCACGGCGACGAAAAGTGCCGCGAATATCTGGAAGGACTCCGCTGGCCCGACGGAGTGAAATGCCCTCGGTGCGACAGCACCAAGGTCTCCCGAAGCTATAAGCGGAACCAGTTGATCTGTGACTCATGCGCCTACAACTTCTCCGTTACGGCAGGTACCATCTTCCATGATAGTCACCTCCCGCTTCCCAAGTGGTTCATGGCGGTCTATCTGATGTGTGAGTCCAAGAAAGGCGTCTCGGCCCTTCAGTTGAAGCGCATCTTGGACGTTCATTATAAGACCGCCTGGTACCTCTGCCATCGTATCAGGGCGGCAATGGCTGACGCCAACCCTCGGCCCCTGGGCGGCACGGTAGAGGCTGACGAAACCTACGTTGGGGGCAAGACCAGGGGCAGGGGACGCCACTACATGGGGAACAAGACCATTGTGGCGGGTGTGATCGAGCGGGGCGGAGAGGTCCGGCTGAAAGTGGTGGGCGATGCGAGCCGCCGGACCCTTCAGGCTTTCCTGAACGAGCATATCCGCCCCGATACCCAGAGGGTTATCACGGACGATTGGGCTGGCTATCATGGTATCGGAGACGCCGACACCAAGCATGAGGTAGTCAACCACAGTGCCAGGGAGTATGTCCGTGGTGATGTTCATACGAACACGGCGGAGAACGTCTGGAGCCTTCTCAAACGCTCCATCGTTGGCTCTTACCATCATCTGAGCGAAAAGCATCTTGATGCCTACCTGGACGAACTCGAATGGCGCTTCAATAACCGGAAGAACCCATACTTGTTCAGGGATACACTCCTCAAACTTCTCAAGGCCGAATCCCTCCCGTATCAAGCCTTGATTGGCCCATCTTCTCGGTAAAACCACAGTACCCCATTTAGGAATTGCACTTTGAAGGTTGCTTCCTTAGATTTTGCATTGTCGCTGCTCAGACGATAGTGAAGCAGCCAGCTTTCCTCTGGGTCAATCTGAAGCTTATCATGGAGGGATCGGGCGTCTGGCCTAGTATCTAGCCCATCGACTATCTGCACACCCTCACCAGATACCCACGTTTCGATTGCCTCAAAATACTCAGTTTCTCCTGGACTAATTTGGCATCCAATCACGTCTGGCAAGGCTTGGCCCATGCGGGGGAGTTGGTACGGGAAATCTTTGCGGAACACTGGGTCATGCGGGGGTGGCTCGACACCTTCCAACCTAACATATACATTTCTGGCTGGGTTCGCACCACTGTTATGAGCGCCAATCCTAAACTTTGTTCCCCTGTCATGTACTTGGTACGGCGCTCTAGGTTCATACACTAGGGCGAGTTGAGTCTCATTGGCAGTCTGAGGATTCGTACCTGACTCCAATCTTTCCTCGGCAGATTCGTCCGTAGCCTTTCCCCATGCCTGGGGCTGCCGGGCATCGCCAGCCGGTACACCCGATAGCGATACCGTGCTGCTCCAACTAACCGGCACTAGCGAGTTGGGCGGACCGGCTGGAGCCGCTGGCGCAGCATATGGGGCGGCATTCCTCAAATGGCGTTGAAGCCTTATAGCTGCCACCATATAAAGTAGAGCAATAAGGCCAACCGGAAGGCCGAGCATGAAAGGCCACCTGGGGGCATGGACTACAATTGTGCCGGTGCTACCATCAGCAAGGGTGATGGTCTCAGAATTACTGGGTAGCGGTATTGCAAAACCGCCTAACCCGGCACTGATCACACCAGCTATAATAAGGACGAAGACACCGAAGCCGATCATGCCCATCGCTTCTTCCGCCCTTCGAATGGGCGCGAAGGCGAGTTTGGTAACGGTCCAAAAATCATGGGTGACTGCCATGTACCAAGCCTACCACGCCAATGCAATGTCCGTCTAGTATGAAATGTATAATCGTGATTCGATTATCTTTCCTCGCAGCTGTTGTCCGCTCGTCCTGAGCCGAGCGAAGCGAGTCCTGAACGGAGTGAAGGACCTGTTCCTGTCGAAGGACGATCTCATGGTCCGACAGGGCCTCCCCTGAGCCGAAGTCCTGAGCGAAGCGAAGGATCAGCCGAAGGGCTCGCCATGAGCGGTAAAAGTCCCGCTGCTGGGGATAATCGCCCTCTTCCTTGACACCCGTCGGCGCCGTGCCGTAGGCTCGATGGTCATGCGCATCGGCCTCCTGACGGACACCCACCTGCCCAGCGAACGCCGGACCCTGTGGGACGAGGTCCGCACCACCTTCGCGGGCGTCGACCTCATCCTCCACAGCGGCGATATCGTAACGCCCGGCGTCCTGGACTGGCTCGAGGAGATCGCCCCCGTCCTGGCCGCCCGCGGCAACAACGACGGCGGCTGGGCCGACCAGCGCATGCGCGACCTGCACCTCCTGGACCTGGACGGCTGGCGCCTGGCCCTCATCCATGACATGGAGCCCGAGGAGCGGCCCCTCGACTACCTGCGCCAGTCCTATCTCAAGGGCGAGCGGGCCGACATCATCGTCACCGGCCACACCCACTTCGAGCGAATGGACTACCGGGAAGGGGTCTTACAGGTCAACTCGGGGAGCGCCACCCACCCGCACCTCTACTCGACGCGGCTGGGCACCGTGGGGATCCTCGACCTTGGGCCGGGGCGGCTGGACGCCCGCGTCGTGCGTCTGGGCCAGACGCCCGACCGCCGCAACCCCGCCGCAGAGTTCTCGTTCAGTCTCAACGACCCCGTGGTCCGGCGCGGCTAGGCCCCGCAAGCGGGGTTGCCCGCCAGAGACCGGGGGCGCCTGGCTCCGTCACGCGGCGCCGCTCCTTCTTGCCGATGGATGCCAGCGCCACATGGGCGGGCACGGGGGCCCGCCCCTACGGGCTTCACGCTGCCGCCGGTCACGCAGGCCACGAACGACCATCGTCCGTCCCAGTGGAGGACGAGGTCACCGGCCCTCCCACACCGGGAGAACCAGACGGGCCCGCCTGAGGCCCCCGACAAGTCGGGGCGCCGGGGACCGGCATGCGCGTGTGACACCGGGGTATTCCCCATGCGGCTCGCACGCCTGTACTATACGTGGTACTGAACTAAGTTTAAACAAGGCAAGAGACGAGGCACGAGGAGCGAAGACGGTGCGTGGGACGGGGACGGTGTCAGGACGCCAGGAAGAATGGGCGCCCCGGCGTGTCGGGGGGCGCAGGCCAGTGGTCTCCCCGGTGGGATTCGAACCCACGGCCAGCTGCTTAGAAGGCAGCTGCTCTGTCCACCTGAGCTACGGGGAGCCGGCTCCCCCATTATGCCACCGGCATCTAGTCGAGACAAACCAGGCCGCCGCGCGCGCCGGACTGCCCCCGGCGCCGGCGCGCAGAGGGGACCGGGGCTCACGAATCGAGGAAGGGGAACCCCACGGCCAGCTCCACGAGGGACGTGACGATGGCGCCCGCGACGACGACGCCGCCAGCGATGGCGAGGAAGGCCGGCCAGCGCCGCATGCCGAAGGCCCAGGCCAGGAGGCAGCCCGTCCACGCCCCCGTCAGCGGCAGGGGCACGGCGACGAAGCCGGCGAGGGCCCAGTAGCCCCACCGCTCGATGAAGCGGGCCTGCGTCTCGCGGAGCCGCCGCGCCCGCCATTGGAGCAGACGAGCCCCTGGACCGGGGACGGACTCCAGGAGCCGCGCCATGGGGTCCAGGAGCCACAGCAGCGGGACCACGGGGATCAGGTTCCCCAGCACCGCCCAGCCGTAGGCCTCGTACCACGTCGCGTCGAAGCTCACGATGGCCCGGGGGATGGCCGCTCGCAGCTCGCCGATGGGGCTCATGCCGAGCAGAACGGTCTCGAGGATCTCGCGTGGGGACAAGCGGCTCCCTGCGGGCGCCCCCGAGCGCTCGGGCGGCGGAGGGCGTGGTACGCCAGAACAAGCGGGCGCGAGTCTACCAGAGGCCCATCCCTGGGGTCAAGGCGAGCACGGGACCGGCCCGGCCTCCAGCCCTCCGTCCCCGGCGCCCGCCACGCGACTGGACAAGAATTAGCCGTTGCGGTTAGGATAGATCCAGCCTCTGGGGGCCTCCCCCCTGCGCACTCTCCGCCCGCAAAGAGCTCCGCGGAGATGCATGACTCACGAATCATGTTTAGTATAGAGTCTAAAAAGAATACGAAAGGATATCGGAACCGAGTCTTGACAGCCGCTCAATCCAGGTGTACACTTTTGGTGTTTCAAACAGGAGGTGCAACGTGGTCCGTCGAACCAAGTTGATGCAGCAGGTCGAGTCGCGCTACAACAAACCCCTCGAGAAGCTGCTCCCGGAGATGTATAACGAGAAGGGCCTCCCCGCCATGGCCGCGGAGATGGGTATCAGCAAGGGCACGCTCTGGTACTGGCTCCTGAAGTTCGGGATCAACGTCCGCCGCGTAGCCCTGGCGCCGGGTGAAGAGCTCCTCGTCCAGCAGGCGAGCAAGCGGTAGCGCAAGACCCTCACCATGGGGCCGCAGCCCCCAGCCCGGGGACCTCGGCGCGCAGCCCCCCGGGCCCCCACTACCCCTCCCAGAGCCTGCCGGTTCGGCAGGCTCTGTTTTTGACCTCAATAACGGTCGAGGCACCCTTGGCAGCTAACGCCCCCTCAGCGCGGCGACGGATCACGGTCGTCGAACTCCTCGTCGTCGCGGCCATCGCCGGGCTCTTCGCGGCCATCGCCATACCGATCCTCCTGGGAGACGAAGAGTCACCCCAAGCCGCCGGCGTCGCCGCGGTCCAGGACGCCGTGCAGCGCTACCAGGCCGACACCGGCAGCTACCCCACCTTCGGCGCCACGCCCGCGCCTAACCAGCCGCCCGTCAACATCTGGCTCGCGGGGCGGCTTCCCAGCGCCGACTCATCGCCCGCCTACGCCGGCATCGACTTCGACGCCAAGGCCGCCCGGGCAGGCCAGCAGGCCACCGTCACCTTCACGCCCGACTATGTCAAGACAAAGCCGCGGCACGCCGGCGAGGCCGCAGCCGACGGCACCCAGCGCTGGCGCCTCGACAAGGACGGCGCCGTGACCGTCCAGCTCGACGGCCGCTCGTACTAGAACCGATTGCAAAACGAGTCGGTAAGCCCAATCGCTGTCACCCCTCGCCCCGATTGCATCGGGGCGAGGGGTCTGGGGAGGGGAAGACCTCCCCGCCCCAGATTCTTCGCCCAACGGCTCAGAATGACACTTTTGCAACCAGTTCTAGCAAACTACAGAGACTTGCACAAAACTGTCCGCCTACGGCAGACGATCCGCAAGCCAGAGCGGTTCAGACTGCCTCTCCCCGAGCCTGCGGCTCGGGGAGAGGCAGTCCAGACAAGCGGGCCTGTTGAGTTGTCTATGCAGGCCTCTGTAAAAACACCCTTTGTGATATCTCGAAAGAGCTAACCGAAACGATAAGGCTTTCCGGACAACGCCGGCACAAGAGCCTTCGCGTCCCCTCGCCGCTCATCCTCGTCCCCGCAGCGCCGCGATGACGGTCGCAGCGGCGGCGACGACCACCATCGCCAGCACCGAATCCTGAAAGGCCTGGACGAGGGCCCCCTCGGCCGAGTGCGTCGCCTCGTACGCCCCCTGGCGGCTCACGAAGAGTGCGCTCGCCACGGCGATCCCTAGCGCCAGGCCCATCTGCCGGCTCACCGCCAGCGACGCCGATGCCACGCTCAGCCGGCCCCGCAGCGCCGCGCCCATGACGGCGCTATTGTTCGCCGGCTCAGCGAGCCCGGCCCCAACGCCCGTCAGCACCAGCGCCATCGCCACCATCGCCACCGGCGTACCCTCGCCCAGGCGCGCGATGGCCACGAGGCTCGCGACCGTGATCAGCAGCCCCGCGACCGCCGGCAGCCGGCTCCCGAACCGGTCGGTGGCGAGGCCTGCGACCGGCGAGAGCAGCATCATGGTCACCGGGTAGAGAGCAAACAGAAGCCCAGAGGCCGTCGAAGAGTAGCCACGGCCCTGGATCAGATAGAACGGAAAGAGATAGTAGGGTCCGGCCACGGCGAGGAAGTAGAGCAGCATGCTGGCGGTGGCGCTGGCGTAGACCCGGCTGCGAAAGAGGGCCAGGTCGAAGAGGGGCTGAGCCGCCCGGCGCTCCGCCCGGACGAAGAGGGCCAGCATCGCCACCCCCAAGGCCACCAGCCCCAGGAAGCGGGCCGAGGTCAGCCCCCAAGAGGCGGCGCGGCCCGCCGTCAGCACCAGGGAAACGAGGGAGGCGAAGATCGCAAAGGCGCCCAGGGCATCGAACCGGAACCGGCCGCCCTCGGCGCGGCTCTCGCGCAAGAGCGGCCACGCCAGGGCGATGCTCGCGACTCCCGCCGGCACGCGGAGATAGAAGGCCGCCCGCCACCCCAGGTGGTCGAGCACAGGACCGACGGTAAGGGGGCCCACCGCCAGCCCGGCCGACACCATGATCCCCAGGAGCCCCATGGCCCGGCCGCGCTCCGACCCGGGGAAGGCGCTGGTGACCAGCGCCACGCCGGAGCTGAGGAGCATCGCGCCGCCGATGGCGGAGAGGACCCGAAAGATAATAACCTGGGCCAGGTCCTGGCCCGCCGCCGTCAGGCCCAGCCCCAGGTTGAACAGCACCAGCCCCGCGATGAACCAGCGCTTGTGACCGAAGGCGTCGCTCAGGCGGCCTACCGCCAGAAGCAGCCCCACGCTCGTCAGGAGATAGGCCGTCACGACCCACAGAGAGTCGCCGGCCGAGATATCGAGGGCGCTTCGGAGCTCGGGGAGGGAGAGGGAGACGACGCTGGCATCCAGCGTGCTCGTGAAGTTGGCCAGGGAGACGACGGCCAGAACCCGCCACTTGTACTCGAGCCGGCCGGGGCCCGTCACGACCCGGGCGAGCGCCCCGGCGAGGCCGGTCATCGCCGTGACGCGCCCCTCGCCGCCTGAACTGTGGCTAGCAGGCGCCGCTGCCCTACACCACGCGCCCCAGCGTCCGCTTCTTCACGTCCAGGAGAACGAGCGTCTCCGTCTTGCGGATGCCAGGGACCTTGGCCAGGAAGCCTTCCAGGAACTCGCGCAGCTCGTCCAGGCTGCGGACCAGGGTCCAGACCAGCAGGTCGTAGCGGCCGGTGGAGACGCCCAGGAAGCCCACCTCGTTGCGCGCCGCGATGGCGTTGGCGACGGCATCGAGCTGGTCCGGCTGGACGTCGATGCCGATCATGGCGGAGGTGGTCAGACCAAACTTGTTCGGGTTGGAGACGGCCTGGATCGTCAAGATGCCATCGTCCACGATCATCTTGATGCGGCGGCGGATGGTGGCCTCGCTCACGTGGGACCCCGGCAAGCGCCCCTCGATCTGCCGGGCGATGGCGGCGTTGGACTGCCGCGCGTCCTGCTGGAGGAGGGCGATGATCTTGCGGTCCGTCTCGTCGATCTTCATGGATGCTCCTGGCGCGTGGCTGCGGAGGGGCTTCGGGCGGCTCCGGGCCCGGCGAAGGTGTAACGAAAATGATAATTCTTCGCCCGTTTTGTGTCAATATACGTCACGCGCAACGGCAGCACAAGGGTAAGCGTCGCGTCTTTCGCCACGAAGGCGGGCCTTCGTGGCGCGCGAAGGGAGAGGCCCGCGCGCCCCGAACGACGGCCGGGGTCAGGAGGCCGGCTCGGGCTTCTCCTGCGGCTCCTGGCGCTCGCCGGCCCCGTCCGGGCCGCGGATGTACTCCCGCTGGATCCGGGCGTACTCCCTGAGCCGCTCCTCGACCCGGGCGTTGATGCTCCCCTCGGGATAGGCGCCGTCCGGCCCGCGCTCGCCGAAGGGCAGCCCCGTCAGAATCTCGATCCCCTTGTCGATGGCGCCCACGGCGTAGACGTGGAAGCGCCCCTCCCGGACGGCCTCGACGACATCCTCCCGCAGCATGAGGTTACGTACGTTCTGCTTGGGGATGAGGACGCCCTGCTCACCCGTGAGCCCAATGGCCGTGCAGACGTCGAAGAAGCCCTCGATCTTCTGGTTGACGCCGCCGATGGCCTGCACCTCGCCCCGCTGGTTGACGGAGCCGGTGACGGCGATGCCCTGTTTGATGGGGGCTTCGGCGAGGCTGGAGAGGACGGCGTAGAGCTCGGTGGAGGAGGCGCTATCGCCCTCGACGCCCTCGTACGACTGCTCGAAGGCGATGCTGACGGAGACGGAGAGGGGCGTGCGCTGGGCGTACTTGGCGCTGAGATAGCCGCTCAAGATCAGCACGCCCTTATCGTAGGTACGGCCGCTCAGGCGGGCCTCCCGCTCGATGTTGATGACGCCGCCCCGGCCCAGGAATGTGCGGGCGGTGATGCGCGACGGCCGGCCGAAGCTGAAGTCCCCGATGTCGACGACGGCGAGGCCGTTGGCCTGGCCCGCCACCGCCCCCGCCACATCCACCATGAACGTGCCGTCTCGGATGAGCTCCCTGATATGCTCGGCGATGAGGTTGGAGCGGAAGATCTTCTGCTCGAGAGCCTTGTCCACGTGGCTGGCGGCCACCCGCTTGGCGCCGTCCTTGCGCGCCCAGTAGTCGGCCTCCACCAGCAGGTCCTTGATCTGGCCGAAGCGCGTGGAGAGCTTGTTCTGGTCGGCCACCATGCGGGCCGCGTGCTCCAGCACCTTGGCGACGCCCGAGGCATCCAGGTGCAGCAGGTGGTCCCGCTCGCAGACGCGGCAGATCAAGGCCGAGTAGGCGTCCAGGTGCTCCGGCGTCCGCTCGATCTGGGAGTCGAAATCGGCCTTGACCTTGAAGGTCTCCAGGAAGTCCTCGTCCAGGCTGGCCAGGAGACTGTAGAGGTGCGGATCCCCGGTGATGACGACCTTGACATTGAGGGGCATGGGCTCGGGCCGGATGCTCTGCGGCACCACCATGCCCAGCGCCTCGGCCGGGTCCTCGGGCCGGACGGAGCGAGTCTTGATGACGCGCTTGAGGGCCTCCCAGCTGAGCAGGTTGAGGAGCAGTGGCCGGATAGGGAGGATCAGGTAGCCGCCGTTGGCCTTGCTCACAGACCCTGCCTTCAGGAGGGTGTGGTCCGTGAGGTAGCCGCCCATGACGAAGCGCCGGTCGATCTTGCCGAAGAGGTTGCTGAACGTGGGGTTGTGCTCGGCGATGATGGGCGGGCCATCGGCCTCGGAGTTATCGACGAAGACGTTGACGACAAAGGGGATGAGGACCTGGCGCTCCCGGGCGCTGCGGACAACGTCGCTCCCCGGCTCCTGTGCGCCGCGCGACTCTGGTCCGGCCCGGAAGATATCGATGTGCCCGACGGTGAAGGAGCGCAGGGCCTCCAGGAACTCCGGGACCTCCTTGACATCGGCGAAGGGACGCGCGGCGCGGCTGAAGACGCCGGCCGTGGCGAACTCGGCCACCCGCCGGTCCAGATCGGCCACCCGCTGGCCCGTCTGCTGGTCCACGTCCCGGACCTGCTCCAGGGTGTCCTCCACGAGCTTGGAGAGCTCGCCGCGGCGCTCATCGAAAGCCTTGCGGACCTTCTCCGGGAGGCCCAGGTACTCGTCGGGCGTCAGGGGCCGGCCGTTCTGGACGGGAAAGACCCCCACGCCGGCCGGCCCCACCTGCACCGTGAAGCCGCGCGTCCGCGCCTCCTGCTCCAGCCGTTGGAAGTGCTCCCGCTGGACCTCCTGCCCATGTTCGACGATCGACTTGCGCTGGCTCGAGTACTCGTCGCCGGAGAAGGCGCCGGCGATCTCGCGCTTGAGATCGTCGTGCAGCTGCTCCAGGGCCGCCTTGAACTTCCGCCCGGCGCCGGCGGGCAGCTCGATGATGTTCGGCTGGTCCGGATCGCCAAAGTTATAGAGGTAGCACCAGTCCGAGGGCTTGGCGGCCTCGCCCCGCTCCCGCTTCTCCCGCACGACGCGCTCCAGGTGCGCCCGGACGATGAACGAGCGGCCCGTGCCGGGCATGCCGGCCACGTAGATGTTGTAGCCCGACTGGTCCACGCCCAGCCCGAACTCGATGGCGCCCACCGCCCGGTCCTGCCCGATGAAGGCCTCCAGCGGCGTCAGCTCATCGGTGCAGCCGAAGCCGAACTGCTTGGGGTCGCAGCGCCAGCGGAGCTGCTCGATGGGGACTTCCAACCGCTCACTGTCCATGCCGACCCCCAATGATCAAACAGTCAGTCCATCGTAACACGCCGTCTCACTTGTCACGCAGGGCCCCCTATGACACAATGAGCCCCCGGAGCGGACGCTGACAGGAGGCATCTATGGAGAAGCTCTGCGACGGACTCACGGTGCTCGATCTGGGCCAGGGAATGGCCGGCGGCCTCGCCACCATGGTCCTGACCGACGCGGGCGCCGAGGTCATCAAGATCGAGCCGCCGGCGGGGGACTGGTCCCGCGGCCACCCGGCCTGGATCATGTGGAACCGGGGCAAAAAGAGCGTCGTCCTGGACCTCAAGACGCCCCAGGGGCAGGCTGATCTGAAGAGGCTGGCCCGCTCCGCCGACGTCCTCGTCGCCACCCTCCAGCCCGGCTCCGAGGCACGCCTCGGCCTCGACTACGGGGCCCTCGCCAAGGCGAACCCCGGCCTGGTCTACTGCTCCATCACCGGCTTCGGCCCCCTCAAGAAGTTCGCCCACCTCAAGGGCTACGACGCCATCGTCAACGCCAAGAGCGGCCGCATCCACGCCTTCGACAAGCAGCTCCAGAAGGACGGCCCGCGCTACGCCGCCGTCATGTGCGGCACCTTCGGCGCCGCCATGTACGCCATCACGGGGATCATGGCCGGCCTGTGCGTCCGCGAGCAGACGGGCAAGGGCCAGAAGGTGGAGACCAGCCTGCTCCAGGCCCTCTTCGCCTACGACTGGGAGTGGCTGGGAGCGCAGGTCGCGCGACGGCCCAGCCCGCCCAAGACCTTCCAGCGCGGCTCCCCCACGCCCCAGTACTTCGTCGGGCGGACCAAGGACGGCAAGTGGATCCAGTTCGCCAACTCCATGTCCCATCTCTTCGTCAACTACCTGGCGGGCATGGGCCTGACGGAGATCCTCACCGAGCCGCGCTACCAGGGCCTGCCCAATCTCCAGGCCGGCAAGGACATGGAGGAGCTCTACGAGAGGCTCCACGCCCGCATGCAGGAGCGCACCAGCGACGAGTGGATGAACATCTTCCTCCACGAAGTGGACGCCGCCGCCGAGCCCTTCCTCCACACCACGGAGGCCTTCGGCCACCCGCAGGTTGTGCACAACCGCAACCTCTTCGAGGTGAACGACCCCGCGGCCGGGCGCACCAAGCAGCTCGGTCCCCTGGTCACCTGCTCGGAGACTCCCCTTTCGCCCCAGGGGCCGGCCCCGGCGCTGGGCCAGCACACGCAGCAGGTGCTGGCGGCGCTCCCCCGCCGCAAGCCCAAGGCCGCCACCAACGGCCGGCGCATGCCGCGCTACCCGTTGGAGGGCGTGACCGTCGTCGAGTTCGCCACGTGGTTCGCCGCTCCCTTCGGCACGGCGATGCTGGCCGACCTGGGCGCCAACGTCATCAAGTTCGAGTCGCTGGACGGCGACTCCTTCCGCCGCTGGGCGGCCACCGCCACCAAGCCGATGCAAGGGAAGCGCAGCGTCGCCATCGACCTCAAGAAGCCCGAGGGACGACAGCTGGCCCAGGACTTCATCAAGCGGGCGGACCTTTTGATGCACAACTTCCGGCCGGGCGTCACCTCGCGCCTGGGGATCGACTACGAGACCTGCCGGAGGCTGAACCCCCGCCTCATCTACCTCTACGCCGGCTCCTACGGCTCCACGGGGCCCTATGCCCACCGGCCGGCGATGCACCCCATCCCCGGCGCCGTCTGCGGCGGCGCCCTCTACCAGGCCGGGCGCGAGATGCCGCCCCCGCCGGGCCGCGCCATGAGCCTCCCGGAGCTCCGGGAGGCCTCCAGCCAGCTCTTCCAGGCCAACGAAGGGAACCCGGACGTCTCCTCGGCCCTGGGCGTGGGCACGGCGCTGCTCCTGGGCCTCTACTACCAGAAGCGGACCGGCAAGGGCCAGTACATGGAAACGACCATGCTGAACACCTGCCTCTACACGGAGGCCGACGACTACATCCTCTACCAGGGGAGGCCGCCGCGCCTCCTGCCCGATGGCCAGCTCAACGGCCTCCACGCCCTCTACCGGTTCTATAAGACCGGGGCCGGCTGGGTCTTCCTCGCCTGCGTCACGGAGCAGGAGTGGCGCGACCTCTGCGAGGCGACGGGCCGCGCCGGCCTGGCCCGGGACCCGCGCTTCGCCTCCCACGAGGCCCGCCTGGCCAACGACGCGGCCCTCGTCCGCGAGCTCGAGCCCATCTTCAACGAGCGCGCCGCCGGGCAGTGGGAGCTCTTCCTCGCCGAGCACGGCGTCGCCTGCGCCGAGGCCCACCCCGAGAGCATGGCCAACTTCTCCTGGAACGATCCGGACATGAAAGCGGCGGGCATGTGGGTGGCCACGGAGCACCCCTCCCTGGGGACGTACATGCGCTACGGGCCCGCCGTCACCCTTTCCGCCTGCCAGAGCAAGCTCGGTCCCACCATCTTCGTCGGCGAGCACACCCAAGAGGTGCTCCGGGAGGCCGGCTACAGCGAGGCGACGATCCAGGACCTCTATCAGAAAAAGGTCATCACCTGGTCGACCCGCGAGGCCGACCCGGACGCCTAGCGGGAGGCCCCATGTCCTTCATCGTCCCGGCCGAGATCGAGGCCT
Organism: uncultured Dehalococcoidia bacterium; assembly: GCA_964555685.1. GTDB lineage: Bacteria > Chloroflexota > Dehalococcoidia > SHYB01 > SHYB01 > CAZKTO01. The sequence goes on along the minus strand of CAZKTO010000010.1, from coordinate 22,967 downwards.
ACGCCGAACGGCATACCACGCCGCTCCCGCCGCTCCTCGTCGAGCTCTCGGAGGCCACCCACAAGTCCATGAAGTTCCCGCAGATGCTCTCGGGCCAGCTCGAGGGCAGCCTGCTCCAGTTCCTCCTGTGGCTCTCGGGAGCCCGGCGCGTGCTGGAGATCGGCACCTTCACCGGCTTCAGCGCTCAGATGATGGCCGCCGCCCTGCCCGAGGACGGCCAGGTCATCACCTGCGAGATCGACCCCAAGCACAGGGAGTTCGCCCAGAAGTTCATCGACCGCGGTCCCCACGCCCGCAAGATCGAAATCCGGCTGGGCCCGGCCATCGAGAGCATCAAGAAGCTCTCAGGCCCCTTCGATCTCGTCTTCATCGACGCCGACAAGACGAGCTACATCAGCTACTACGAGGCGGCGCTGCCGCTCCTTTCGCCCAAGGGCGTCATCGCCGTGGACAACGTGCTGTGGAGCGGCCGCGTCCTCGACCCGAAGGACGAGAGCGACCGCGCCATCGCCGCGTTCAACGACCACGTGCACCGGGACCCGCGAGTGCGGCACGTCATCCTCACCGTCCGGGACGGCGTCATGTTGATCCGCAGGGCGTAGCCGTCGTCCTGGGTTGGTAACTTCTAGGGTTGCTGCGATGAACCCGCTCGGTTGCGCGTGCGGAACGTAATTGAATTGGAGAAGCGGGTAGCACGGACGGGACGGTAGGGCCGATTGTCCGGAAGTAAGGTTAAGGAAGGGCTCCGCCAAATGGCAGCCCGCAGCGTCTGGAAGTGGGCAAGGCCGAAAACGCACCTGAGGGTCTGTGAGACGATGGTTGACAGGCCGTCCGGGGGAGGCTATTCTCTCCTCATCCCATCGGAGGCGGAACCACATGTTAGATCTTGCTTACAGCACTGAAGCCACCATCAACGCATCTCCGCAGGCCATCTTCGATATCGTAAGCAACCCGTCACGACATGTTGAACTGGCTGGCAGCAGGGAGCTCAAAAAGGTTAGCCAGCGGCCTGCCGGTCCAGTTGGAACCGGTACCCATATTTTTGCTGAAGAGACCGTCAGGATGGCTGATGGCAGTGGTATGGACTTAACGGCAGACTCCGTTGTTGTCACCTGTGACCCTCCCAAATCATTCTCTTGGATCGTCAATCCTGCGCTTCCGGAGCAGGTCAGGCGGATTCAATGGTGGTTTCGTATGTCCCCCCAAGGTCGTGGCACCAAGGTCGTGCACGAGGTCGAAGTTGACTTCGGAGACCTACAGAACGAAATGTTGAAGGGCCTGAAAGCCAACTATGAGCAGGTGCGGGCTGGGGTCGTTCGGACCGGAATGGCGAAGACCCTAGAGAACCTGAAGCGGATGGCGGAGCGGTAACGCTCTCATTTGGCGAACGAACTGGCGCCCTGGTCGTCCACAGGGTCAAAAGAGGCGAGGATGATGGCCCCGCCTCTTTTGGCATTTCAGAGGGGGCCGTGAACCCCCACGCTTGTGCATGCGGCTTTCACGGGCGCCTCCGGCCGCCTCGTACCCCCAGGCGCCGCCGCACCGGAGCGCTTGTGAATCGCATAACAAGGTATTCCCCCGCGGCCGTCCCTTCGGTATAATGGTCAGAAGCCCACCTACGGGAGCCCGCATGCTCGACCAGATGCGCGGGGGCATCGCCTCGGCGGAGGACGGCGCCCACTCTCGCGCCCTGCTCCGGTTCAACCAGGCGATGACGCTCATCCTCGTCGTCGCCCCCCTCGCCGGCACCATCTTCGCCATCGTCACCCTCTGGTCCGAGTTCATCGGCTGGAAGGACGTGGGGATCCTCCTGGGCTTCTACTTCGCCACGGGCCTGGGCATCACCATCGGCTATCACCGGATGCTCACCCACCGGAGCTTCGACGCGCATCCCATCGTCAAGTTCCTCCTCCTGGTCTTCGGCACGTGGGCAATCGAAGGCGCCGCCGTGAGCTGGGCCGCCATCCACAGCAAGCACCACGTCCATTCGGACACCGAGGAGGACCCCCACAGCCCCCTGCGGAGCTTCTTCCACTCGCACATGGGCTGGCTCTTCACCCCGTGGCGCGCCGACCCGAACCAGTACGCCAAGACGCAGATGCAGGACCCGATCGCCATGTTCGTCAGCCGGACGGCATTCTGGTGGAGCATCTTGAGTCTCCTGCTCCCGTACCTCATCGGCGGATGGTCGGGCTTCCTATGGGGCGGCCTCGTCCGCATCTTCCTGGTCCACCACGTCACCTGGAGCGTCAACTCCATCTGCCACACCTTCGGCAGCCAGCCGTACCGGACGGGCCGCGACCGGAGCACGAACAACTGGATCGTGGGCCTCCTGGCCATGGGCGAAGGCTGGCACAACAACCATCATGCTTTCCCCAAGTCGGCCTTCCACGGCCTGAGCTGGAAACAGGTGGACCTGTCGGGCCAGATCATCCGGCTGCTGGGCGCCATGCGCCTGGCCCGGGAGATCTGCCGCGTCCCCCGCGACCTCGTCGAGGCGCGGAAGGCCCAGACGGCCCGCCGCGCTGCCTGACGGCGCGGCCCCGCGCTAGCGGAAGCGGAAGACCCGCACCGCCACCACCGCCGTCACGGCGATCCACCCGCCCAGGAGCGCCAGCTCCTTCGGGAAGTCCCAGATGGGCTTGGCGTCCAGCGTCACGCCGCGCATCGCCTCCAGCATGGGCGCCAGGGGCAGGAACTGGACGACGTCCGCAAGGCCGCTGGGCAGGTCCTCCAGCGGGAAGAAGGTCCCCGAGAGGAACATCATGGGCAGCGTAACGACGTTGCCGAGCCCGCTGGCCGCCGCGACGCTGGTCGAGTAGGCGCCCACGACGAATCCGATGCAGAGGAAGATCAGGTTGCCCAGGATCACGAGGACCGCCAGATAGAAGAGGTTGCCGTGGACGGCGCCGCCCAGCAGCAGGACGCCCGCCGCGAGGATGATCCCCGCCTGGAGCAGGGCCACGACCAGATGCGCCAGGATGAAGCCCGTGAAGAAGGTCCTGACCTTGAGCGGCGTCGCCAGGATGCGCTTGAAGATGTTCTGCTGCCGGTAGAGGGCCAGGGCCGAGGCCACGCCGATGATCGAGAAGGTCATGACGCCCATCCCCACAAACCCCGGCAGCAGGAAATCGAAGTAGTCCGACTCCAGCGACCGCACGCCCTCGGGGGCGAGGCGGAAGACCGGCGGCGCCTCCACGAGCCGGAGATTGAGCTGGTCCAGGTACCGCTGAACGGTGCCGACGCCGGAGGATGCGGTGGGGCTGCCTTCGTCGTAGACGAGCTCGATGCGCGCGGGCGAGCCGCTGCTGGCGGAGGCCTCCAGCCCCTCCGGCATGATGAGGAGCATGTCCAGCTTGCGGTCACGGACCTCCCGGCGCGCCCTGGCCTCGTCGCTCCTGGGCTCCACCCCGATGGTGTCGATCCCGCGCAGGCCCTCGATGATCCGGCGCGAGAGGCCATCCTGGGCGCGGTCGATGATCCCGGTCTCGCTGACGGGCGGGCTGTCGAGATCGAAGAGGCCGAAGGCCCCCACGAAGATGAGGGGGAAGGCCAGGGCCCAGAAGAGGGCCTGGCGGTTCCGCAGCAGCATCTTCAGATTGGCGACCAGCAGGACGGAGAGCATGGGGAAGACTACTCGGGGAGGGCGTGACCCGTCAGCGCCAGGAAGACGTCCTCCAGAGTGGCGGGCTTGACCTGGAGCTGGGAGAGGCGAGCCCCCGAGCGGCCGGCCCAGGCCAGGAGCGCGGGCAGGGTCCGGGCCGCATCGGCCGATCGCAGGGAGATTGATTGGTCCGGCAGGCGCGTTACGCTCACGACGCCGTCCAGGGAGCCGAACCCGTCAGCCACGGCGGCGCCGTCCAGGGCGAAGTGGAGCTCGTAGGGCGCGGGCAGCGTCTGCACGAGCTTGGCCGGAGCGTCCAGGGCCACGATCCTGCCCTGGTCCATGATGGCCACCCGCTGGCAGAGCGTCTGGGCCTCCTCCATGTAGTGGGTGGTCAGGACCACCGTCCGGCCCTGGCGATTCATGGCGAGGACCAGCTCCCACAGATCGCGGCGGGCCTTGGGGTCCAGCCCTGTCGTGGGCTCATCGAGGAAGATCACCTCCGGATCGTTCACGAGCGTCGCGGCGACGGTGAACCGCTGCTTCTGCCCGCCGGAGAGCTTGGACACGGGAACGCGGGCCTTCTCCTCCAGCCCCACCAGCCGCAGGAGCGCATCGGCCGGGAGCCGGCGCCGGTAGAACCGGCCGAAGAGGTCGAGGATCTCGCGGAGGGTGAGATAGTCGAAGTAGGCCGACGCCTGGAGCTGCACGCCGATGCGCTCCTTCACCCTGGCCGCGTCGCGGTGGACGTCGAAGCCGAGCACCGTCATGGAGCCCGCCGTGGGCGGCTGAAGCCCCTCGACGCACTCGAGGGTGGTGGTCTTGCCGGCGCCGTTGGGGCCCAGGATACCGAAGATCTCGCCGTGGCGGACGCGAAAGGAGATGCCCCGGACGGCCTCCAGGGCGCCGTACCGCTTGGTGAGCCCCTCGACGACGATGTCGTAGCGTTCCGCGTCCATGCGAGTCCCCCCGGCGTGTCGGGGCGCCCCTGGCGTTCCCGCGGGCCGCCAGCGAGGGCGCAGCCTCCTGGTCAACAGCTTCACCATTGTAGCAGGGGTGGTCCGTTGCGGTATGATGGCACCCGTCGCCAATCCCGTGCCTGCTGGAGGGACCGATGCCGCGCAACGCCCCCGCGCTCCAGGAGAGCCCCCTGACCTTCGCCGGCGCCCCGCAGCCCATGAACGGATTCTTCGTCCGCCCCGCGGGCGATGGGCCCGTGCCGGGCATCGTGCTCCTCCACGACGTCTACGGGCTCACCGGCCACGTGAAGGATGTGGCGCGCCGGCTGGCCCGGGAGGGGTACGCCGTGCTGGCGCCGGACCTCTACTCGCGGGGCGACGGCCCCGGCTGGCCCCCCAGGCGCGAGAATATCTCGCGGATGGTGGGCTGGCCCGACGAGCGCACCATCGCGGACGTGCAGGGCGCGGTGGCGGCGCTACGGTCCCGGACGGACGTCGTGGCCGAGAAGGCCGGGCTGATGGGCTTCTCCTTCGGCGCCCGCTACAGCCTCTTCGCCGCCGCCCGCGCCGACGTCGCCGCCGCCGCCATCTTCTACCCCGTCCTCATCTACCCGGAGCTGACCGCGGCACGGCCCTGCCAGCCGGTCCGCGCGGCGCCCGAGCTCCGCTGCCCGTGCATCGTCTTCTTCGGCGACAGGGACGCCATGGTGCCCCAGGCCCACGTCTCGTTCCTCCGGGCGCTGCTCCAGGGCCTGGGCAAGCCCCACGAGTTCTCCGTCTATCCCGGCGTGGACCACGGCTTCATGAACGACACCATCAAGACCTATCGCCCGGATGAAGCCAAGGACGCGTGGGCCAGGACGCTCCGGTTCTTCGGGCGGCATCTGCAGGGCCGGACGGAGGCCCCGCGGGCCAGAGCCGCTCCCCGGCGGCGGACCAGGACGGCCGGCGCCCGCGTCCGGCGGGCGTGAGGGGCATGACGGGTCCGCCGCGCCGCTACTGACCGCGGCGGCGCTGGCGCTGCTGGTAGCTCCGGATGGCGCGGAGCAGGTCGATCTCGCGGAAGTCGGGCCACAGCGCGTCGCAGAAGTAGTACTCGCTGTAGGCGCTCTGCCAGAGCAGGAAGCCGCTCAGACGCACCTCGCCGCTGGTGCGGATGATGAGGTCGGGGTCCGGGACGCCGTTGAGGTAGAGGTGCCGCTGGATGGCGAGGGGCGAGACGGCCTGGGCCGCCTCGGCGATGGACCGGCCCTCGCCCTCCATGGAGCCGAGAAACGCCTTGACGGCGTCGACGATCTCCTCGCGGCCGCCGTAGCCGACGGCGATGTTCAGGAGGAAGGGGCCGTGGCGGGTCGTCTCCTCCTCGGCCTGGAGCAGGGCCTGGCGCAGCGGCTCGGGCAGGAGCTCGATGCGGCCGCTGGCCTTGATGCGCCGGGGGTGTC
>CAZKTO010000010.1:0-16952 GCA_964555685.1 uncultured Dehalococcoidia bacterium | reverse complement strand
CGGCTGCAGGTCGCGCAGGTGGGGCAGGCCCTCGCGGACGGCGGCCAAGAGCCCATCCAAGTCCTGGGGCGCGCGGCCCAGGTTGTCCAGGGAGAGGGTCCAGAGCGTGACGATGGGCACCTCCAGGCGGTCGCACCAGCGCAGGAGCTCGCCGACCTTGCCGGCGCCGAGGCGGTGGCCCGCCGATGGGTCGGCGTAGCCCTCCCGGGCGGCGTAGCGGCGGTTGCCATCCAGGACCAGGCCGATGTGGCGCGGCAGCTCGCCGGCGGAGACCCTGGCCCGCAGGCGGTGCGTGTAGAGGGCGTAGAGGGGGCGCTTGACCAGGCGCGGCAGGGAGAGGTGGCCCAGCAGCGAGCCCCGGCCCCGACGAGTCGGGGCGCCCGCCGCTCTCATCTCCGGATGATGCGCCGTCACCACTGTCCGCTCCGTGGCATCGCCTAGCCGTCGTCTGCGCCCGGCGCCTGCCCCTGCGAGCGATCACCAGCGCCAGGCATCCCCACGCGCCCCGACAAGCCGGGGTACCCGGCCAGGCGCTCCAGCTCCTCCCAGAACCCTCTATAGGACTTATCGACAGCCTCGGCCCCTTGGATCTCCGTGGAGCCCAGGGCCACCAGGCCGGCCACCGCCAGGCTCATGGCGACGCGGTGGTCGCCGTGGCTCTCGCAGTGGGCGCCCGCCAGCTTCCCGCCGCCGCGCACGATCATCCCGTCGGGCCGCTCCTCGACCGTCGCGCCCAGGCGCCGCAGCCCGGCGGCCATCGTCGCGATCCGGTCGCTCTCCTTCACGCGCAGCTCGGCGGCGTCGCGAATCTCCGTCACGCCGGAGGCCACCGCGCCGGCCACGGCCACCAGCGGCAGCTCGTCGATCAGGCGCGGCACCATCGCCCCCGCCACCGTGATCCCGCGCAGCTCGCTGGAGCGCACGCGAAGGTCGGCCACAGGCTCGCCGCCGGTCATGCGCTCGTTTTCGAGGCTGACCCGCACGCCCATCTCCGTCAGCGCATCCAGGATGCCCGTCCGCGTGGGATTCACGCAGACGCCTCGGACGAGCACGTCGGCGTCGGGGTGGAGCGCCGCGGCCACCAGCCAGTAGGCGGCCGAGCTCAGGTCGCCCGGCACCGCGACATCGACGGCCTTCAGCCCGCTGTTCCGCACGGCGACGGCGGTCCCATCGACTCGAACGTCCGCGCCCATGGCGCGCAGCATGCGCTCCGTGTGGTCGCGGGTGGGCTCCGGCTCCTCGACGACCGTCTCGCCCTGGGCGAAGAGGCCGGCGATGAGGATGGCCGACTTGACCTGGGCGCTGGCGACGGGCAGGCGGTAGCGGATGCCCCGGAGCGGCCCGCCTTCGATCTCCAGCGGGGCGCGGCTATCGCCCTGGGCGCCCCGGATGCGGGCCCCCATGCGGCGCAGCGGCTCGATGACGCGGTCCATGGGCCGCGACCGGAGCGAGGCGTCGCCGGTGATGACCGAGCGGAAGGGCTGGGCCGCGAGCAGCCCGGCCATGAGCCGCATGGTGGTGCCGCTATTGGCGGCGTCCAGCACACCTGCCGGCGCGGCGAAGCGCCTGTCGCGCCCCTCGATGCGCATGCACGCGGGGCCCTCTTCCATCGCCGTGACGCCCAGGGCGCGCAGGCAGCGGAGCGTGGCGGCGCAGTCTTCAGAGGTGGAGTAGCCGCGGACGCGCGCCTCGCCCCGGGCCATGGCGTTGAAGAGGAAGGCCCGATGAGTGATGGACTTGTCTCCCGGCACGCGGAGCTCGCCTCGGAGGTACCGGGGGCTTCGGACAACTTTCAGCATGAGCGACCGCGCGGTCCGTGAGAGGACGAGTAGTCAGTCACGGTGAGAGCGGACCTTCAACGCCATCGCGGCTGAGTCCCCAGAGCCGGGACCTCAGCGGCCTCCGCGCCGCTTCCCGCCCGGGTCCTTCTCGTACTGGGCCATGAGGTCTCGGCTCTTCTTGGCCAGCAGCTCGCCCAGGAGCATGTTGCTGAGCATCTCGCCGCGGGAGGGCACGGCGACCTGGGGCCCGCCGGGTCCCAGCGGCGCGCCTCCAACCCATCGCTCCCGCTGCTCGTACGTATCGGCGAAGAAGCGGGCCAGGCCCTCTTCGTTCTTGCCCTGGAGATGGCCGCGCAGCTCGATCAGCACGGCGATGAGCCGGTCCAGCCACCCGGCGATCTCCTGGGAGTTGGTGACGCAGATATCGCGGCTCATGACCGGGTCGCCGGAGGCCAGGCGAGTCGTATCGCGAAAGCCGGAGGAGGCCAGCCGGGCCATCTCGTGCCACGCAGGGCTCTTCGTGGTGGAGGCGACGAGGGCCGCCGAGAGGGCCAGGGGCAGATGGCTTACGGCGGCGACGAAGCTATCGTGCTCGGCGGCGTCGATGAAGAACGGCTTGGCGCCGATGCTCTCGACGAGGGTGACGACGGCCTGGACGGCCCAGGGAGCGGCGTTCCGGCCCGGCACGATGCAGTAGGTGGCGCCCTGGAAGAGGGCGGCGTCGGCCGCCTCGGGGCCGGAGCCCTCCTTGCCCGCCATGGGGTGCCCGCCCACGAAGCTCACACCCCGCGGCAGGGCCTCCTCCGCCCACTGGAGGACCTTCGCCTTGGTGCTGCCGGTATCGGTAACGACGCACTCCTCCGGGAGCGCCGGCGCGATCTCCCCCAGGACCTCCCTGATGGCGAGGACCGGCGTGGCGATGATGACCATGTCGGCGCCGCTGACGGTCCGGGGGAGGTTCCATTCGACGACGTCGACGGCCCCGCGCTTCTGGGCCGCCTTGCTGTTGGTGGGCTCCCGGTCGTGCCCGACGACCTTGATGCCCTCCAGCTTCGACTGCTTGAGCGCCAGGCCGGTGGAGGTCCCGATGAGCCCCAGCCCAATGATGGAAACGGTTGCCACGCTTCGCCCCCTGACCGGCTGCTCCTCACCGAGCGAGCGGCCGGGTCACCCAACCATTGTACAGAACAGGGAGCGGCAGGGAAAGGCGAGGGCGCGAGCCCGGGGGCTATCTGGGAAGCCGCTAGCCCGCCTGCGGCGGGCGGCCGGCCAGCAGCGCGGCCACGCGGTCCAGGATGCGGTGCCCCACCTCCAGCTTCGGCATGAGGGGCAGCGCGTCCTCGCGCCCATCCCGGTCGAGGATCACGACCCGGTTGTTGTCGGACGAGAAGCCGCTGCCTGCCGAGGTGATGTCGTTGGCCACGATGAGATCGAGGCCCTTGCGCTGGAGCTTGTCGCGGGCGTTGGCGATGAGATCGTCGCTCTCGGCGGCGAAGCCGACGCGAACGAAGGCGCCCCGCGCCTCGGCCAGGATATCGGGCGTGGGCGCGAGATCGATGGAGAGGCGCTGCTCCTTGCGCTTGATCTTGGCCTGCCTCGCCTGCGCAGGCTCGAAGTCGGCCACGGCGGCGGCCATGATGAGGGCTGAGGCGCCGGGCACGGCCGATAGCACGGCCTCCCGCATCTGCCGCGCCGTCTCCACGCGCACCACCTGCACGCCCACCGGGTCCGGGAGAGCCGTGGGCGCCGTCACCAACGTCACGGCGGCGCCCCGGTCGCGGGCCGCCTCGGCGATGGCGTAGCCCATCTTGCCCGACGAGCGGTTGGTGATGACCCGCACCGGGTCCACGGGCTCCTGCGTCCCGCCGGCCGTCACGACGATGCTCCTGCCCGCCAGATCGCCCTTGCGGCCCAGGACCAGGCGAATCGTCCCCATGATCTCCGGGACCTCCGCCAGCCGGCCGGCGCCCGTGAGCCCCGAGGCCAGGTGACCGGTGCCCGGCCCCACGATGGTCGCGCCCCGCTCCCGGAGAACGGCGAGATTGTGGACCGTGGCCGGGTGCTCCCACATGTGGCCGTCCATGGCCGGCGCGACGACGAGGGGCGCCGCCGTCGCCAGCACGGTGCAGGTGAGCAGATCGTCGGCCAGCCCGTGGGCGAGCTTGGCCAGCACGTTGGCCGTCGCGGGGGCCACGACGATGACGTCGGCCCCCTGGGCCAGGGCCACGTGCTCCACGGCGGCCTCCGAGTCGGGATCGAAGAGCTCCCGGGCCACGGGCCGGTGCGTGAGGCTGCGGAAGGTGAGGGGCGTGACGAAGGCCATGGCCTCGCGGGTCATGATGACGTCCACCAGAGCGCCCGCCTGGGTGAGCTTGCTCGCCAGGTCGGCGGCCTTGTAGGCGGCGATGCTGCCCGTGACCCCCAGGACGACGTGTTTGCCTTTCAGCATCAGAGCCTCTGTGCCTGGCGCCCCGCCCCCTCGTTCAGGTCCTCGTTCAGGTCGTAGATCATGCGCAGGCCGATGAGGACGAGATCGGAGTCTACGTTCTCGATGACCTTCGTGTCCTGAGCGATGAGCCGGGCGAGCCCGCCGGTGGCGATGACCTTGGCGCCGCCCCCCAGCTCGCGCTGGAACCGCGCCACCATCCCCTCCACCAGGCCCACGTAGCCGTAGTAGAGGCCCGCCTGCATGCTGGCGACGGTGTTGCGCCCGATGGCGTTCTTGGGCCTGGCGATCTCGATTCGCGGGAGCTTCGAGGCCCGGGCGAAGAGGGCCTCGGCCGCCAGGTTGATGCCGGGAGCGATGGCGCCGCCCAGGTAGTCGCCCTCGGCGGTGATGGCGTCGAAGACCGTCGCCGTCCCGAAGTCGATGACGATGACGGGGCCGCCGTACTTGCGAAAGGCCGCGACGGCGTGGGCCACCCGGTCGGCGCCCACCTCCCGCGGGTTCTCATACAGGATGCGCACGCCCGTCTTGGTGCCCGTCTCCAAGATCAAGGGCCGCACGTTGAAGAAGCGCTGGAAGACCTCCTGGAACGTGGCCGTCAGCGGCGGCACGACGCTGGAGATGATCCCTTGGGTAATCTCCTTGAGCTCGATGCGGTAGAAGCTCAGGAGGTTGACGTTCAGCGCGAAGTACTCGTCCGCCTGGCGGCGCACGTCCGTCTCCATCCGCCAGGAAGCGCGCAGCTCCTCGCCGCGGAAGACGCCGTAGGTGACGTTGGTATTGCCGATATCGATCGCCAGGAGCACGAAGCGCCTCCGATGGGCCAATTATAGAGTGCGGCGGCCATCGGGGGCTACTCCTTCAGCGGCCATGGGACGGAAACGCGTCCCCTCCCTGGACGGCCTGCTGCGTTTCCCCCATAATGGTCGGTCGGCCGCCGCGCCGGCGGGGGTGCCCCATGGTCCAGAAGCGACAGAAGACCTTCGACGAGACTCTGGCGGGTGCCGTCAAGATGTCCGAGGGTTACGTCCGCAAGGGCCCCTACAAGTTCTACCCGGACCCGGAGATCGTCGACGCCGTCCAGCGGGGCCTCGCCAAGAACGAGGTCCAGCACGGCTATCGCTACTGTCCCTGAATGACCTTGAGCGGCGATCCCGTGGAGGATCGCAAGAAGATCTGCCCCTGCGACCGGCACCACGAGGACATCGAGCGCGACGGCTTCTGCATATGAATGTTCTTCGTCAGCGAAGAGTTCCTTCGCAGGCACGCGGCGGGCGAGGAGGTCCGGAGCACCCTGGGCGAGGTGGTCGCGCCGGGCGAGACCCTCTTCCCGAACGAGAAGGCCCACAAGGCCGAGATGCGGGACAGCGCGAAAGCGAAGCAGCAGGAGGGCGGCGCGGGGACGCGAGGTGCCTGACGACGCCCTCGGGCGTCTGGGCCTGGCCGCGCTTGGGGCCCATGGCGATCCTAGTCCATGAGCATGATCAATGCGCCGTGGGCGGACTTGGGGTGGATGAAGACGCGCGCGCCGGGCTTCGACGCCCCCTCGGCGCCGATCAGCCTAGCGCCCTTGTCCTGAAGCCGCTTCACCGTGCCGGGCAGGTCGTCCACCTGCATGGCGATCAGATACAGGCCCTCGCCGCGCTCCTCCAGGAACTTGGCCACGGGGCCGTTCGGGTCGATGGGCTGGGCCAGCTCGATAAAGGCGTTCGGCATAGTGACGCGGACGCTGCGGATGCCCAGCTCGGGCACGTCCTTTACAGGCGTCACCTCGAGGCCATACTTGTCGCGGTACAGAGGTATCGTCTCGTTCAGGTCCTTGACGGCGATGACCACGTGGTCGATCCGTTTGAACATGGCGCGAGGCTCCTGCGGGCGGGTGCCGTCCCAGGGTAGCACAGCACCCAAGGGGCTGCCAGCGCCTCACCCATGGGCGGACACCGGATGGGGTTCCCGCACCAGCGCCATGAGGGCGATGCCGAGGAAGGAGGCGCAGGCGTACCCTACGAAGGCCCCCGTGTAGGAGCCCGAGGCGTCCTCCACCGCCGCCGCGATCTGGTTCCCAGCTATGCCGCCCATGGTGAAGACGGAGAAGAGCACCCCTTGAATCTTGCCGAAGTTCGCCGTCCCAAAGTAGTCCGCAAGGAGCGGTGAGATGACCGGGAAGATCGACCGGCTGCCGAACCCGAACAGCGCGACGACGAGAACGAGATGCCAGGCCGACGAGGCGAAGGCGAAGACCGCCAGCCCCACCCCCTGGAGCACGTAGGAAAGGATCACGATGACCCGGCGGTCTACCGTGTCCGAGAGCCAGCCCGAGAGGAAGTTGGCCCCCACGCCGACGATGCTCGTGGCCGTCAGCGTCCAGGCCGCCTCCGAGCGCGAGAAGCCCTCTTGCTCGAGATGCGGGATGAAGAAGAGGCCCGCCGCCGAGTTCCCCAGGGCGATGATGCTGAATGACAGCGCCACCAGCCAGAACGCCGGCGTCCCCATCGCCTGGCGGAAGGTGGCGCCGGATGGACCCGGGGCCGCCGCGGCCTGCGATCGCTCTGGGACGTTCGCCTCCGCCGGGTCGCCATCGGGCCGCAGGCCGTACTGCTCCGGTCGATGCCGCAGGACTAACGAGAGGGGGATGCTCGTCGCCAGCAGGCCGCCAGAAATGGCCAGCAGCGTCTTGCGCCATCCCATCGCATCCTCGAGCAGGACGATGGCGGGCACCAGGAAGCCCCCCAGGCCCGCGCCGGCGAGGGCGATGCTGATGGCCTTGCCGCGGTTCCGCACAAACCAGTTGGCCATGAGCGCCGGCCCCGTCCCGGCGATGAAGATGGCGATGCCAACGGACGAGATCGCCGCCGAGAGGAAGAACTCCCACGGATGGTGGGCCAGGGCCAGAAAGAGGGTGCCCCCCGCGGCGAAGACCGTGGCGACGAGCATGAGCGCGCGGGCCCCCACCCGGTCGAAGACCGCGCCGACGATGGGCGAGCCGATGACCGCCGCCGCCTGCCGGATCGAGACGGAGGCCGTGACCGCCGTGGACGAGAGCCCAAAGGCGTCCTTAATGGGGTTGAAGAGCGCCGAGAAGCCCGCCAGGAGCGCCCCGCCCCAGTAGAAGTTGAGGCCGCAGTAGGCCCAGGCCAGCCACCAGCCGTAGAAGACCCGCGGCCTGCGGGCCGATGGAGCGCCGGCGCCGGCTAGGGCCACGTCTTCCCGAAGTCCGGGACCCGCAGCACCTTGCCCGTGATCCCCCGGGCGTCCTGCCTCGCCAGGTGCACGATGGGCGGGCCCAGGTACTCGACCGTGGCCGGCCGCCAGCCGTAGCGCCCCTGCTGCCAGTCGTAGTCCTTTGGCATCTCGGCCTTGAGCGCCTCGGTGATGACCGGGCCGGGGCTGAGGGAGTTGACCGCGATGTTCTGGGCGCGATACTCATTGGCGAGCCAGGTGGAGAGCCGGTCCAGGGCCGCCTTGGTGATCGAGTACATCACCAGGTGCGGCATCGTCGTGACGGTGGCCGCGGCCGACGTGATGTTAACGATGCTTCCGCCGCCCTGCTGGACCATGTGCGGGGCCGCCGCTTTGGCCGCGAAGAGGGGCCCACGGACGTTCACCTGGATGTACTCGTCGAAGTACTCGGGGGTGACGTTCAGAAAGGGCCGGCGCGTATAGACGGCGGCGTTGTAGACCAGGCAGTCGATGCGGCCGAACCGGAAGACGGCCTCGCCGACGGCGCGCTCGAGATCGGCGGGCACGATGGCGTCGCACCGGACGGCCAGCGCCCGGCCCCCCTCGCGCTGGATGAGGCTGGCGGTCTCGCCGATGGTCCCCGGCAGCGGTCCCGGCTGCACCGTCCGGGCGGCCACGACGACGGCGGCGCCCGCCTTGGCCAGCCCCAGGGCAAAATACTTGCCGCAGCCCCGGCTCGCCCCGATCACCAGGGCCACCTTCCCCTCCAGCTCCAACGCCGCCCTCCCGGCACAGAATCCACCCGATGATAGGAGAGCGCCCAGAGCGCGTCAATGCCGCAGGCGGCCCTCACCCCCAGACGTATAATTCACTGTCGCGTTACGTCAAGCCAGCAGGGAGCGCCACGAAGGAGGCGAACATGGCTATCACCCTTGACCACACGATAGTCCCGGCCAGAGACAAGGAGGCCTCGGCGCGCTTCTTCGCCCAGGTCTTCGGCCTGCCCTACGAGCCCTCCGGCGGACACTTCGCCGCCGTGCGCGTGAACGACACCCTCACCCTCGACTTCGCCGACGATGACGGGTTCGAGAGCCACCACCTCGCGTTCCACATCAGCGACGCGGAGTTCGACGCCATCTTCGAGCGGGTGAAGGCGGCGGGCATCGCCGTCGGGAGCCAGCCCTGGTCGCTGGACGACGGGAAGATCAACCGCCGCCGCCGGGGCCGCGGTTTCTACTTCCGCGACCCCAACGGCCATGTGCTGGAGGTGATGACGCGGGCGCAGACGAGCCGGTAGCACCGGCGGGCGAGCGCTGCCGCGTCTGGGTTACGAGCGCTGTCACTCGCGGGTGATGATGGGCCGGAGCTTGGCCGTCCAATACCCGCGGGTGGTCTCAGCGTGACCCTGTCCCAATACCCCAGCAGTCAACGAAACTACAGTCGCCGTAGAAACCGCACGCCCAACCATGCAGTCGCAATACACAATCGCTCCCAAGATTCCCTGCAACCATTTGTGAAGCCGCTTGTGCTTTCATTCAGTACATCTCGCTATGCGGCCGCTACCTTCGGACAGGTTATACGAAAGGCGAGGCTGGGAGAGTCAGTCAACAGACACCAAAATCCCTGCGCAGATTTTTCAGGCTCTCGCACTATGGACTGCTAGTAGCGGTGCCCCTCCTACCCGGCTAGCCCCAGGTCGACCCGGCCTTTCTCCAAGTCCTGTTGCCACACCCACAGCCGATAACAAGGGGGCACTCTATGAAACCCGTACTTGCCAACAACACGAAGATTCCGAAGGTCCACGCAAACCCTTTGAAAGGCATCCGACAAGCCCGCCGAGGCACTCCGAGCGGTTCCCAACTTAATACAGGCACGATACTCGTATCCCAGGAGCAAATTCCGCCCATATTTCCTCCACGCTCCTCTCCGCTCGTTCCACGCTACTTCTGCAGCCCTGATGGCAAGGTTCATATCTTCATTGCTAGGAAGCGAAGGATAGATAGGAAAGAAGGCGGCCCAACCAGTATCGATCATCTCCAGATTGAACGTGCGCCGAGCGGGATCGTTCCGTGGCGGCACCGGGTCGGTTCTGGTCCCAGAGAACCACGGCGCAAGATACGCCAAGAGGCGGCCGTAGCTGTCGATGATCTCTCCGGTGGGGATGACAGCTAGACGGCGTTTGGTTCCATCAGGTCGAGTCAGCCGCTGCTCGAGGATCGTGTCGAACACAGTGGTCGCTTCGTTTCCTGCCTCTATGTGCCGTTGAGCAGCATCGGGGGTTAGCTTCCTAATGAGATACCGCCTCAGTGGGTTAGGGAGATCGTCATAGAAGCCCTCTTCTAATCTGTCTCGGCACTTATCCAGTTTAGGCTGGCTGGTTTCAGGTTTACCGGAGTAGCCAGCCTTCTCGGGTGTATCGCACGACACCATGCGGATTGGTTGCTCAATGACAGGAGTATCTCCATCTGATACTCGACTTAGTGACCTGGGCTGAGCTGAACGGACGATTTGTTTGTAGTTGAAGTTTACTGTTGGCGTGGGCACTGGCCTCTCCTTTCAGGGTGATCCCGGTGAAGTATATCTCAACAGCGTCGCCCTTCCTCTTTGGATCAAGAAGATCCGGAAATTCCCGACACACAGGCAGGAAACGAGGACCTGATGCGGTATTATATCCTACTCATGG
This sequence comes from uncultured Dehalococcoidia bacterium, assembly GCA_964555685.1. Taxonomy (GTDB): domain Bacteria; phylum Chloroflexota; class Dehalococcoidia; order SHYB01; family SHYB01; genus CAZKTO01. Next base: position 6,862 of record CAZKTO010000010.1, on the reverse strand, counting down.
AGCGGTACGGCAAAGTCCCTTTCAATTACATTCCGCACGCCCACACCTGCGGATGCTCTACCTATTATCTTGCGGCGATGTTACCAGAGATCATTGCCACGAGGGCCCCCGCTGCCAGCCCTACTTCTTCGTCCGGAACATGTCCAGCACTTGCGCCGCCGCTGAGATCATGTGGCCACCGTCCACGTAGAGCGTCACGCCCGTGATGTAGTCGCTGTCCTCGGACGCCAGGAACACGGCCGCCTTCCCCACGTCCGACGGCTGGCCCACGTACCCCAGCGGGATCTTCACCGGCACCCCGGCGCCCCACTTGGGGTCCTTCATCACCGGTCGCAGCATCTCCGACTCCGCGATCCCCGGCCCGATGCTGTTGACGTTGATCCTGTGCGGCGCCAGCGCCAGCGCCATGGACTTGGTCAGGATGTGCACGCCGGCCTTCGAGCAGTTGTAGTGGGCGTTGAACGGGAAGACCAGCACCTCGTCCACGGAGCTGATATTCACGATCTTGCCCCGCTTCTTTTGGGCCACCCAGTAGCGCGCCGCCTTCTGCGAGCCCATGAAGACCGACTTCAGGTTGGTGTTGAGCACCAGGTCCCACGTCTCGTCCTCCAGCTCCAGGAAGGGCCGGCCGCGCGAGATGCCGGCGTTGTTGACCAGGATGTCCAGCCCGCCCAGCTTCTGGACACAGGTATCGATCATGGCGTCCACGTCGGGGCGCTTCGAGACGTCGGCGTGGAGGGCCAGGGCCCGGCGGCCCAGCGCCTCGACCTCGCGGGCGGCGCCCCGGGCCCGCGGCTCGTCGATGTCGGCGATGGCGACGTCCGCCCCCTCCTTGGCGAGCTGGAGCGCGATCCCCTTGCCGAGCCCGGCGCCGCCGCCGGTGACCAGTCCGATCTTGCCGTTGAGCTTCATGGCGCCTCCTCTATTGCTCAGGCGATAATTGAGACAGCGTCCAGTATTTTTAGTGCTAGCCGCTGATCCCCAGATACGCGGAGCCGGGGCTGCAGAGACACAGGTTTTTCGCTCTTAGTAAAGAGTTTCCAGGCGTCGATTTGATCGATCTCCAGCCCGGCCGAGGGCGCAGCATCAACCTCGGTGTAGAGTCCCCAGCGCTTCCGTTTCCTGTAAATAAACCACCTACCACCGGCATCTCCAAGGATTTCCAACTGGACTGCTGTGCCAGGCTCTGCCTCGACGTCCCGATACGTCTTGGGCAATCCGTGGACGAATGTGCCCAAAACCGGTGCGAAAAAACGGGGTTGCTTCAAGAGTGGACTGTCTACCGCCTCCCGGATCTGCTGCTGGTGATGCCAACGCTCCGTATATTCCCGTGCAATGTCTAGCCATGTCTGGACTGGTTCATCACTGACCCAACTCACTGTTGGGCCTTTTTTCATGAGGTCAAGAGATGCCAAGTATTCATAAACCTGTTCCCCTGTGTAGCGCAAAAGCTCACAGAGAAGTCTGGGGCTAATACCCCTCATCGCTTGTACCCACCGCTCGTTGGAGCTATTGAGAGCATCCACCAGCTGCTTCCAATCTCGTGCATTGATGAGCGATGCATAAAACTGATCACGATCTCTGGAAAGCACCCCTACGTCTACCTGCAACAGATGTGTTGCTATGTCATGCACCGTCCAGCCGGGACATGGCGTTGGGCGCTGCCAATCCTCTCGGGGCAAACTCTCCAGCACTTGGATCAGATGGTTCAAGAGTTCCGGATATAGATGAAGAGCCAGGATCGGATCAGGCCTTTTCATGGTCAGCAAACTCAGCTCCGAGTGGAAATCACAGGAGCCTGGGCGTGCTTATCCTAACAAGAAGGCCTGGGCGCGTGCCCGGGCCTTCTTTCTCCTTCCCTCTCCCTTGACGGGAGAGAGCCTGCCCTGTTCTGAGCCGAAGCCCTGAGCGGAGCGACAGGGGAAGCCGAAGGGGCTAGGGAGAGGGTGCAGCCTCACCTCTTCGGCACGCCCGGCGACAGGCTCGGCGCGGCGTTCCCGAGAACGGTCACGCATGCCACCTGCGGCGGCCCGCCGAGAGTGTGGCAGAGGCCCAGCTCCGCGTTCTTGACCTGGCGGGGGCCCGCCTTGCCCTGAAGCTGCTTGTAGATCTCGTAGGCGGTGCGCAGGCCGCTGGCCCCCACCGGGTGCCCGAACGACTTGAGCCCGCCGTCCGTATTCACGGGCAGCTCGCCATCCAGCGTGAAGGTGCCAGCGCGGACCTCCTCGGGCCCGCCGCCCTTCCGGGTGAAGCCCAGGTCCTCATAGATCACCATCTCGGTGATCGTGAAGCAGTCGTGGACGACGGCCAGGTCGATCTCCTTGCGCGGGTTGCGGACGCCGGCCTGCTCGTAGGCCTGGCGGGCGGCCTCCCGGTTCGCCTGGAAGCCCAGGTAGTCGAACCCCGGCCGCGTCATGGGCAGCATCGAGTCCACGGAGAAGCCGATCCCCTTGATGTAGATGGGGTCCTGGCGGAAGTTCCGGGCGAGATCGGCGCGGCAGATGATGGCGGCGGCGGCGCCATCGGTCGTCGGGCAGCAGTCGAAGAGGCCCAGGGGCCAGGCGATGATGGGCGCCTTGAGCACCTGGTCGATGGTGATCTCCTTCTGGAAATGGGCCTTGGGCGAGAGGGTCCCATTGTGGTGGTTCTTGACGGCGATGCGCGCCAGGAGCTCCTTCCCCTCGTCGTCCTTGATCCCGTGGGTGTGGAAGTAGCGGTTGGCGATGAAGGAGAAATAGGTGGGCGCCGTGGCGCGAGACTGAAGGACCGGGTTCTGCCCGCGGCCCACGCCCAGGCCGCCGAAGCCCGTGTCCTTGAGCTTCTCGAAGCCCACGGCCAGGGCCACGTCGTACATGCCGGAGGCGACGCCGAAGGCGGCGTTGCGCAGCGCCTCGTGGCCCGTGGCGCACCAGTTCTCGACCCGCGTGATGGGGATGTCCTTGAGCTTGAGCGTGTCGGCGATGATGGCCGCAGCCTCGCCGGAGCGCAGGGTGCCGACCCACGCCGCCTCGATGTCGCTGGGCTCCAGGCCCGCGTCCTCGTAGGCCTCGTACGCCGCCTCGATGATCAGGTCCTCGGCGCCGGCATCCCACCGCTCGCCGAACTTGCTGCACCCCATCCCGATGATCGCGACCTTGTCCTTGATGGTGCCCATGCCCGCGCTCCCTTCTGTGATTCGCCCGCCGGACCCGCGGATGATTCCGAGATCGCTTCGTCCCCCGACAGGTCGGGGTCCTCGCAATGACCGGCTGAGTCACGCCCCGTTGAGCGGGCGTACCTTCCAGTAGTAGTTGTGCATGTTGGCCCCCTCGTGCATCTTCCGGAACGTGAACTGGACCCGCTGGCCGATCTTCACCTGCATCGGGTCGGCGTCCGTCATGATGGTGAAGAGGCGGCAGCTCCCCTCGTCGGACTCGACGATGCAGTTGACGACGGGCGGATCGAGGCCCCCGGCCAGGTTGTCGCGGGTGAAGGCGTAGATGGCGGCGGGCTTGTCGTAGAGACGCACGTGGGTGAAGTCGTCCTTGGCCCGGCAGGTGTAGCAGATTCGCTGGATGGGATGCGTCACGGTGCCACACCGGTTGCACTTGCTGCCGTGGAGCTGGATCGTCTGGGCGCGGTCGCGCCAGGCGACGGTGGAGCCGGCCCAGGCCTCGACGCGCAGCGGCGGCTCGGGGTTCGTGGCGACGACGCCCCGGTAGGCGGCGAACCGCTCGTAGGACGGCAGCGGCCGCCGCCACGCCAGGTGGCCGCTCACGGCGCGCCCCTTGGTGACCGGGCCTTTGACCTCCAGGACCAGGGCGTCGGCGCCGTCGCCGTAGCTCGCCAGGAGCAGCCGGTCGCCGGGCTTGGCCTGCTCGAGGGCTGCCACGAGCATCAGGAGCGCATGGGCCGCGCCGGTGTTGCCAACGTTCGCCAGCAGCGGGTCCTGGACCTGCTTCTGAGGGTCGAAGCCCAGGGACCGGACCATCCCGGCGTGACTGCGGCTCTCGGGCCCGTAGACGATGGCCTTGGTGATATCGGCCGGCTTGAGCTTGGCGCGGCCCAGCACGTCCCGGACGGCGTCCTTGGTCGAGGCCTCGTACCCATGCTGGATGACGAAGCGGTCCTCCCACGAGCGTACGAAGAGGTCCGAGTCGCGCCGCCACACGTCGGCGATCTCGATGGAGAGCGAGACCCACTGCACGATCTCGACGGCCGGGCTCCCGCCGACGACGACGGCCGCCGCCGCATCGCCGAACGCCGACTCGAAGTCCGAGCGCGGGTAGGCCTGCCGCCGGTCCGAGGCGACGACGAGGACGCTCTTGGCCGAGCCGGCCCTCACGGCGTCGAGAGCGGCCAGCAGGGCCGCCGTGCCGGAGCGTAGCGAGCCGGCGAAGTCGGCGGTGCGGACCTGGGGCCCCAGGTCCGCCGCGGCCGCGACGAAGGCCGCCGAGAGCTTCTCGCGATAGGCCGGCGTCGTGGAAGCGAAGAAGAGGGCCTCGATGCCATCCCGGCCGTGGGCCCCCAGAACGTCCACGGCGGCGTTCACCGCCATGGTCATCGTGTCTTCATCGTAGCTGGCGACGCTCCGCTCGCCGGGGCCGCCCCCGGTGCCCCACGCGTCCGCGAAGGCCTTCCGGGGCAGACGGTACGTGGGGATGTACGCGCCGACAGAGGTGATCCCGGGCATCCGTGCTCCTTTCGTTGCGCCAGGCAAGTATACATGACCGCCCGCGCCCCGCGCCAGGAAACGCCATGCTGACGGCGGGCCTTTTGGTTCTTATGGGGGAACGTCTTTCTGTCAAGAAAGGGTTCCCAGGGCAACGAAACGGCCCTGATTTTGACGGGGTATGGGGGGCGTGCTAGTATCGCGGCGACAACGGTGCCGCGAAGGCGATGCCGGCAGGAGGGCACATGAACCGTAACCGGGGCAAGCAGATCGGCGACTACATCCTTTGGGAGAACGATACGTTTCGCGTCTGGGACCAGGTCATCATGCCGGGCGAGACCGTGGGGCCTCACGTCCACAACCTGGACTACTTCATCGTCGTCCTGGACCCGGCCGACGTCACGGCCAAGATGATCGGCAAGAACCGCGACGACGTCGAGATGATCCAGGAGGGCCTCGTCTGGGTCAAGGGCAACGGCGAGAAGCACACGGCCACCAACGTCGATAAGGGTGGCAGGCGCTGGCGCAACCTCATCATCGAGCTCAAGCGGGATGGCCAAGGCGCCCCGACAGGTCGGGGTGTCCGGGCAGCGCCACGCCGCAAGGCCGTCGCTGGCCGGTCCAAGTAGCCACGCGCGTCTCAGAGGAGGCCCCACCGTGCCGGTCCAAAAGTTCAACCATATCGGCCACTGCGTCAAGGACCTGGCCAAGGCGCGCCGGTTCTACGAGGAGCTCCTGGGCTTCAAGTACGACCGCGAGCTGGAGGTGGAGGGCGAGGCGTCGGCCAAGCTGCTGCGGGTCAAGATGCCCGTCAAGCTCAAGGCCGTCTATCTCGTCCGCGAGGGCTTCACCCTGGAGCTCCTCTACTACGCCCAGCCTGGCACGACCCCGGCGCGCCAGCGCGCCATGAACGAGCCGGGCCTCACCCACATCTCCGTCAACGTCTCCGATATGGATGGCATCCTGAAGAAGGTCCCCTCCTTCGGCGGCGAGGTCTTGAAGGACACCAACCTGGGCGTCGCCATCTTCATCCGCGACCCGGACGGCCAGCTCATCGAGCTCATCGAGCCCCGGTGACGACACTCCTGCTGTTCCTCGTGTCATTGCGAGGCCGCCGCAGGCGGCCGTGGCAACCTCATGCTCTATTAGGAGATTGCTCTACTGGAGATTGCGGAGCCTGCCCTGAGCCGAAGCCGCGAGCGAAGCGTGGCGGTCAGCCGAAGGGTCGTCCCGATGGCATCGGGACTCCTCGCAATGACAGCGGGGTGCAGCGGGCACAGGCAGTCGCCACGAACAAGGAGACGCCCCATGGAAGACCGATCGCCGACCGGCGTGCTCATCGAGATGGCCAACTGCAAGGACCCGAACGCCGAGGAGGACTTCAACCAGTGGTATGAGGGCTGCTACATCCCCGACATGATCGGCACGGGCGCGCTCTACAGCGGCATCCGGTTCAAGAACTGCGCCCCCCATCGCCCCGAGTACCCGCGCCGCGTCCCCGAGGCCATGTACACGACGGTCTACGAGACCGACTGGCCCGACACGCGCAAGGCCTGCGAGGCCATCAAGCGCCGCTGGGATCAGTGGCAGAAGGCCGGGCGCCTGCACCGGGCGCTGGAGATCACGTTCCAGACGATGTTCTGGCGCAGGCCAGAGCCGCCCCAGGGCCATCTCTCCGAGAGGCCCATCAACGGCATCTCCCTCGTCATGGTCCGCGGCGATCGGGACTTCACCCGCTGGGCCAAGTTCGTACACCTGCGCTACATCGCCCAGGCGATGCCCAAGGGCTTCACCATGATCACGCGCTACGAGAACGCCCTCTCCCAGACGGAGGGGCCCCTCCATCTGCATCTCTACGAGCTGGACAGCGACGACCCCGATACCGACGTCCGCCACATGGTGGACCCCGTGCGGACGCTCCTGGGAGAGACCACGCCGAAGTTCAAGGAGTGGGGCAAGCACCCGTCGCTCGAGATCTGGTACGTGAACACCTTCAAGCGCGTGAGTTCCGTGGGAGCCGTCCGTCCGCTGGCGTAGCGCGGACATCCCCACGGCGCCAGTCAGCCAGACGGTGCCGGTGGCCGCGCCCATCGATCGCGTCTGGGCCGCGCTACGTGCCTATCCGAAAACCAAGTTCGTTCGAAAACGTAAAGTCCCAGGGTAAGGCATGGGCGCCGCAGAGCTTTGCATGGGCAGGCCGCTCCAGTATCC
>CAZKTO010000009.1:31716-62365 GCA_964555685.1 uncultured Dehalococcoidia bacterium | reverse complement strand
CGGAACTGGAAGTCGCCGCTTTTCTGGTTGTAGATGGAGACGCCGGTGACGTCGGTGGGCAGGAGGTCCGGCGTGAACTGGATGCGCTTGAAGGAGCAGCCGATGGACTTGGCCAGGCTCTTGGCGAGGGTCGTCTTCCCCACGCCGGGAACGTCTTCGATCAGGGCGTGGCCCCTGCACACCAGCGCGATGAGCGCCAGCTCGACCTCGGCCCGCTTGCCGATGATGACCCGCTCGACGTTGGCGACGATGCGGTCGGCGATCTCCTTGGCAGTGACCACAGGCCCCTCCCCAAAAGGCGCATGAAGGGGCCTAGTATAGCAGACGAGGGGCATCGCTTCCCCATGGGTCGTTGACAGAGGCGCACCCGTTTGTTACCCTCGCCGTAACCGGTGGCGAAGGAGGGGCGCGATGGCAGGGAATGGCCAGCCGATGCGGAAGAGCTTTCCAGTCTTCGACTGCGACGCCCACGTGAACGACCCGCTCCAGATATGGGAGTACGTGGAGCCGCAGCATCGGGAGCTGGTGCGGCAGACCTACTGGCGCGATAGCCAGCAGGCCATGCTGAACGGCAGGACGCGCGTCTTCGGCGGCGAGGACCGCATGTTCTACCCGTCCTACAATCCCATCTGCATCGCCGGCCCGGGGATGTCCAAGGCCATCCTCCGCAAGCTCCTCTTCACCCCGCTGGACGACGAGAAGCGCGACTACCTCGTCCACAAGGGCGCCTACGACCCCCACGCCCGCGTGAAGGAGATGGACCTGATGGGGATCGATGCCGTCATGGTCATCCCCACCATGATGGTCCAGCACTTCGCCTTCGCGGAGAGCCCGGACGGCGCCCACGCCTTCGCCCGTGCCTACAACAACTGGGCCACCGATTGGTGCGAGGCCGTGCCCGGCCGCCTCTACCCCGCCGGGTGGCTGCCCGTCCAGCACGCGGGCTACACCTGCCAGGAGCTCCAGCGCATCGCCAAGAAGGGCATCCGCGTCGCCCTCGTGCGCCCCATCGACGCCCAGGGCAACTACCCCAGCCAGATCAACCCGTCCTTCGGCGGCCCCAATTGGGACCCCGTCTACAAGACCTTCGAGGAGACGGGCATCGTCCTTGGCGTGCACACCTTCCCCGCCTCGGCCGACCCTTATACCCAGGGGCACGGCGGCATGTACTCGCCGGGCCAGCTCATCGACCGCTCCGCCCACGGCGAGGGGATGGGCCAGGGCCTCAACTCCCAGACCCTCAGCTTCATCTACGAGGCCACTGTCTGGCTCACCCAGGTCCTCCTCTCGGGCTTCCTGGACCGCTACCCCAAGCTCAAGATGGCCATCTTCGAGTCCAACGCCACCTGGCTCCCTGGCGTCCTCGAGCGCCTGGACCGCTACCACACCCTCTACGCCAACGAGCGGCAGGCCCCCTCCAAGCGGGCGCCCAGCCAGGCCTTCTACGACCAGTGCTTTATCTCCTTCGAGGCCGACGAGGCGCCGGTCTTCCGTCAATGGGACCGGTTCGAGAACGTGGGCATCTGGGCCTCCGACTCCTACCATCACGACGGCGCCGACACCTGGACGGCCATCCGCAACATGAACGACGCCGAGGTGCCCGAGGCGGTGCAGGCGAAGCTCCTGGGCGCCAACGCCCTGCGTATGTACGGCATCGAGTCCAAGGTCTGCGTGACGGAGGAGAAGGCCATCCCGCGGCCCGCCTGGTTCCCCAAGCCGGACGAGGTGGCCGAGTTCGCCCGGATCCAGAAGGATCCCAAGCTGGCCGCCCAGTTCGTGCGCCAGGCGCACCGGATCTCCTACTAGGCGTCCCGCCGCGCAACGTCGTCCGAGAGGAGCGCCCCACCCGTCCGGTGGGGCGCTTTTGGCCTGAGGAGGCGACCGATGCCGCAGAAGCGCAAGGCCTTCCCCATCGTCGACATCGATAGCCACGTGCTGGAGCCCGCCGCGATCTGGACGGACTACGTGGAGCCGGAATACCGGGTGCCGGTCCGCTCCGCCTTCTGGTACGAGTTCGATGACGAGGCTGGCGACACGGTCATCCTGAACGGGAAGCTGGCGCCGCCGCTGCGCCGCGGCCCCATGAACCGCCTGGCCCTCTACCGGCCCGGCATGACCGCCAAGGAGGTCGGCAGCCTCGATGCGCGCAGGCCGCAGCCCGCCGTGGCGGGCGCCCGCGACCCCAAGGCCCGCCTCAAGGACATGGACGCCATGGGGATCGACCAGGCGCTCGTCTTCCCCACCCTCTTTTCCGAGTACCTGCCCATCGTCGAGAACCCGGACATGGCGGCGGCCCTGGCGCGGGCCTACAACGACTGGGTCCGCGACTTCGCCCGCGCGGCCCCCGACCGCCTCTTCCCCGCCGCCATTCTGCCCATGCAGAGCGCCTCCATGGCCCTCAAGGAGCTGCGACGCGCCGCCGGCCTCGGCTTCAAGGCCGTCTCCATCCGGCCATCCTTCTTCCAGGGGCGCATGCCCCACCACCGCGCCTACGACCCCCTCTGGGCCGAGCTCGAGCGGAGCGGCATCGCCGCCTGCATGCACCCGGCGCCCGGCATCACGAACCCCGAGTGGGTCTCCCACGCCGCGTTCATCGAGCGCGTGGCCGCCAACCTGCGCGTGGGGCACCCCGTCTCCGAGCCCATCGCCCCGGCCATGGACAACGGCGTCTTCCTGAGCGCCCTCTGCTTCTTCGGCCACATGGAGACCTTCCCCAAGCTCAAGCTCAGCTTCCAGCACTCCGGGGCCTACTGGGTGCCGCTGGCGCTGGAGAAGTCCGAGACCTACCTCTGGCTCGCACCCCAAATGAAACCGGTGAGCCTGGAGCCCGCGGACGTCTTCCACAGCCGCCCCTCCCTGGTCAGCTTCGACTCGTGGGAGAGCTCCGTCCGGCGCCTGGTGGACGAGTACGAGGAGATCGCCGCGTGGGGCTCCCGCTACCCGCACCACGACGCGACGGACCCGCAGGAGGCGATCCGCAACCTGGAGGAGGGCGGCGTCCCCGGCGACGTCATCCGGCGCTACATGGGCGGGAACGCGGCCCAGTTCTATGGGCTGAAGACAAAGGTGGCAGCGTAGGAGCACATCGCTGTCAGGACTGTAGGGGCGGGTTTGAAACCGCTCCTACTCTTTTTCGAACTCCACCACGTCTGTGACCTCTAACACCACTGCGGTGATGTTGTAGGCGGCGTGAAGCGCCATGGCGGCGACGAACCAGCGCCAGCCCGTCTCGCGCAGGCTCGCGTTGCCGTTGGCCCAGTCGATGAGCTTCCGATTCAGCCCCAGGCCGAAGATGAAGCTCGCCACCCCGTGCAGCGCCGGCGTCACCGAGTACCGGAACAGCACGAAGGCGTCCGTCGGATCGTCCACGTACACGTGGACGTAGACCAGGCTCTCCAGGAACCCGAAGGTGACGCCGGCCAGGGCGCAGAGGGCCGCGATGTGCATCCGTCCGCGCAGCAGCCAGGGCCGCGCCGCTAGCACCAGGATCACGCCCATCGGCTTCATGGCCTCTTCGATGATGGGCGCGCCGGCGAACGGGCCCAGGATCAGCGCCTGCGGAGTGAGCTCGCCGACGATGGAGCCGATGGCGCCCACCACGCTGCCCAGCGCGGCGAGGAGCGCGACGCCGATCTGCCAGGCGGGCGAGACCTGTCTGGCTTGGCCGGCGGCAGCGTCGGCCTCGGCGGCGCCGCTCGCTTCGGGCAGCGCGTTCAAGCGAGCGGCCTAGCCTGCGCCGCCCTGAGCTTGATAATCATCGGGCCGCTCGGCGCTACCCCCTGCCCGTGAACGGCGGGTACTTGTCCGTCAGGAGTGCGATATAGCTCTGCACCCGCCACTGCCAACGGAAATTGCCGACGACGAAGTCGAACATCCCCTTGGGGTAGCTCCCCGTGATCAGGATCACGAAGAACGCGAAGATCATGACGACCACGGCGAGGATGTTGTAGAAATACAAGATGATCCCATGTGGGATCGCCGCGATGAGGCCCCAGATCAATCGCGGGAGAATGATCAGCGCCTTGCGCCGCGGCGGATACGCGATGAAGAGCAGGGCCGGATGGCCCGGCGGGGCCTGCGGAATCGGGTGGTCGGTCTGGCTGGTCATCTGATTCCTCCTGCCATTCGGCGCACGCGACCTTGCCGTCCGGCGCCGTTTGCTCCTACCTCGGACCTTCCCGCTGGGCGTCAGCGGGCCTTGAACGCCAGGGCCACCTCTTTGTACCAGCGCTCGATGGCCTCGTAGTCGTAGGGCGCGACGACCTGGGCCACGAAGTGCGTGAAGCCGAGATCGATGAGCTTGCCGATGGTCTCCCGCATCTCGGCCGGCGTGCCCAGCATGAAGTGCCCTTTCATGTCCTCGTAGCCCGTGGCCCTCCGGTACGATTGCGCCTCGACGAAGCGGCGCACGGCGGCCTGGTCGTCCGTCATGATGAGCCGCATGTGCATGACCGACTTCTCGATCTCGTTGAAGTCGCGTCCCGCGGCCTCGCAGTGGCGCCGGAGCGCCGCGACCTTGGCCGGCAGGCTGATGGGCGAGCCGGTCAGGTTCCAGCCGTCGGCGTAGCGGGCGGCGTACTTGAGGGTGAGCTGCTCGCCCCAGCCGCCGACCCAGATGGGGATGTGGGGCCGCTGGACGGGCTTCGGCTCGCAGATGGCGTCCTTGAGCTGGTAGTACCGGCCGTTGAACGTCGCGCGCGGCTGCGTCCACAGCAGCTTGAAGATCTGGACCGCCTCGCCCATGCGGTGGACCCGCTCGGCGTTGGCGCGCCAGTCCACGCCGTACATCTCGTGCTCCAGCTTGTTCCACGCCGCGCCGATGCCCATGATCAGCCGCCCGCCGCTCATCTGGTCGATAGTCACGGCGATCTTGGCCAGCTGGGGCGGGTGGCGGAACGGCGTGCCGGTGATCATGACGCCGAAGCGGATGCGCTGGGTGAGCGCCGCCAGACCCGCCAGCGCCGTCCAGCCGTCGAAGACCGGCGTCTCGGGCCTGTCCTGGAAGAGCGAGGTGATGAAGTGGTCCGAGGACCAGATGCTGTCGTACCCGAGCCTCTCGGCGAACTGCCAGACCTGGACCAGCTCGTCCCAGCGGGCCCCCTCGGGCGGCGTCTGGAGTCCGAAGCGGATGGGGTGCTTGGCGGGCATGGGACACGCCCCCTACGGCGCCTGCAAGACCAGCTTGCCGAAGACGTTCCGGTCCTCCATCGCCCTGTGCGCCTCGGCGGCGCGTTCCAGCGGAAAGACCCTGTCCACCACGCCGTGGAGCTGCCCCCGATTCACCAGGCGCGTGACCTCGACGAACTCCGCCTTGTTGCCCATGAAGGAGCCGATGATCTGCGCCTGCTTGGTGAAGAGCTGGCCGATGTGGAGGTTCGCCTTGTAGCCGCTGGTGATGCCGCAGTTCACGTAGCGCCCGCCCCGCGCCAGGCTCGCGATGCTCTTCTCGAAGACCGACTCGCCCACGTGATCGAAGACCACGTCGACGCCGCGGCCGCCGGTCAGGTCCTTGACCCGCTGGGCGAAGTCCTCCCGCGAGTAGTTGATCGTCTCCTCGGCCCCCATCTTCTTGGCCTTGGACAGCTTCTCGTCCGTGCTGGCGGTGACGAAGGTCCGGGCGCCGATCAGCCTCGATAGCTGGAGCGCCGAGGTGCCCACGCCCGACCCGACGGCCTGGATGAGGATCGTCTCGCCGGGCCGCAGCCGCGCCAGCGTCACCAGCATGTGCCAGGCCGTCAGCATCGTGAGGGGGATGGCCGCCGCCTCCTCGAAGCTGATCGTGGCGGTGACGACGTGGACGTTCTCCTGCGGCGCCTTGACGTACTGGGCGTAGCCGCCGTTGACCGCCGCGCCGATCATGGTGTAGCGCGGGCACATGTTGTCGCGCCCGCCCAGGCACCACTCGCAGTGGCCGCAGGTGATGCCGGGGTTGAGGAAGACCCGGTCGCCCGGCTTCACGCCCGTCACGCCCGTCCCGGTCTGGGCGACCTCGCCGGCTATGTCGCACCCCAGCACGAAGGGCTCCTTGAGCTCGCCCTTGGTGCCGCGCTGGCCCGCCCGGCGCCAGACGTCCAGGTGATTGAGGGCCGTGGCGCGGACCCTCACCAGCACCTCGTGCGCGCCGATGATGGGCTCCGGCAGGTCGCCGTACTGCAGGACCTCCGGGCCGCCGAACTCCTTGAAGAAGACCGCTTTCATGGAACAGGCCTCCTGTCAGCGTCAAGGACGGGCACGGCTCGTCCCCGGCTTGGCATCAGCGAGCGAAGGGCCGGCCAGATGGGCGCCGGGCTAGGCTGCATACTGGGTCTCCAGGCCCGCCGCCTCTTCGAGAAAGACCTGGAGCGAGTAGTTGTACCGGTAGAGCTTGTCCAGCCGGTACTGGTCGGGCCCCACGGCCCGGAGCGGGTCGTCCAGCATCGTCAGGTGGTTGAGGGTGTGGCGTGTATCGGCCTTGCCGCGCTGCTGGACGTTCTGGAACATCTCCCGCCAGGCGCCGTAGCTGCCTTCGATGACGAAGTCCAGGTCCGGCTCCCTGCCCTTGGCGACCTCCTGCACCCCATCGCAGCCGTAGCCGTCGAAGATGAGGGCGTAGAGGCGGTCCTGCTGGAGGGGCCCGCTGGCCTTGACGCGGATGCCCAGGGCCAGGTCCATGACGCCGATGGCCTTGTACTTGGCCTCGCTCCGGTTCATGCGCTCCTGGAGCGCGCGGAAGAACTCGAGGGACGGGAAGCGGACGGCGGTCTTCTTGGTGGTCATGGGGCCTCTCCTGGGCGCCGGGGCCGGCGGCCCCTGAGGGGGCCGCGTCAATTGGCCCCGATGATGGCACGGGACGACAGGGGCGTCAAGGGAGGCGCATGGGGCCCGGCGCGGGAGGCTGTGACGATCACCGTAGGGGCACAGCGCGCTGTCCCCTACGGCGTTATGATGCACAAAGGGTATGGTTGCAGGCATGAGGTATGACTCGGCCAGGCACCATGGCCGGTCTGTGCGGGTCCGGGGGTACGACTACACCCAACCTGGTGCCTATTTCATCACGGTTTGCACCAGGGATCGGAATTCTTTATTTGGGGAGGTTGTCGATGATCAGAGCTGTTTGAACGATTTTGGGCGGATCACACAGCAGGAGTGGTTACGCACGGGCCTCATTCGCACAACGGTGCAGGTCGACGAATTTATCGTGATGCCCAATCACATCCACAGCATATTGATTGTGGATGAACAAGGTGGGTCTGACTGTAGGGGCACGGTGCACCGTGCCCCTACAGCGTCCGTCCGATCATACGTATTGAGTGAAGAGCAATTTGGCAGACCAGTCCCGCGCTCGGTACCGACGATTGTCCGATCATTCAAAGCCACGGTGACCACCCGAATCAACGCCTTACGAGGAACTCCAGGCAAGCCTGTCTGGAAGCGGGGGTACTACGAACACATTATCCGGAGCGAAGATGAACTCGGCCGCATACGGCAATATATTGCAGACAACCCGTTGCGCTGGTCGTTGGACCGCGAAAACCCAGCAGCCGTGGGTGGCACCAGGCCACAGGCACCGTGGGAGGTTTGACCATCACCATAGGGGCACAGCGCGCTGTGCCCCTACGACGTTAAACGGACCGATCCCCTGGTTTACCTGCGCGCTGGCGCCGCCCGCTTTGCCGCCGCCTGCGGCTTCGCCGCTGCCGCGCCGTTGGCGCCCACGCGAGCCTTGGGCGCGACCTTCCAGAACTGCGGCAGATAGTGCTCCCAGTCCTCCAGCACCTGCTTGGCCTTGGGGCTGTCCGTCAGCTCCAGGTGCCGCTGGACCAGCGAGCGCAAGGTGGACACGTCTTCCGGGTCAGTGACGCGGTCGATGGTGACCAGGTCCGGGTTGTAGCGCTCGGAGAACTTGTTGGCCTCGTCCAGGACGAAGGCCAGGCCGTTGCTCATCCCCGCGCCGAAGTTGCGCCCCGTCTCGCCCAGGACGACGACGAGCCCCGCCGTCATGTACTCGCAGCAGTGGTCGCCGGACCCTTCGATAACGGCGGTGGCGCCGCTGTTGCGGACGGCGAAGCGCTCCCCGGCGCGGCCCGCGGCGAAGAGGTAGCCGGCGGTGGCGCCGTACAGGCACGTGTTGCCCATGATGATGTTCTCGTGGGGCGCGAAGCGGGCGTTCTTGGGCGGCCGCAGGACGATCTCCCCGCCCGACATGCCCTTGCCCACGTAGTCGTTAGCCTCGCCCTCCAGGATGAGCCGCAGGCCGCCGGCGAGGAAGGCGCCGAAGCTCTGGCCCGCGCTCCCCAGGAACCGGACCTCCGCCACCTGCTGGTCCAGCGACGAGGTGTGGTACCGGTAAGCGATCTCGCCTGAGACCTTGGCCCCCACCGTTCGGTTCACGTTCCGGATGGGGTAGGAGAGGGAGACGGCGCCCTTGAGCGCCAGCGCATCGCGGGCGTCCACGAGGATCTGATCGTCCAGGGGGATGTCGCCGGGGCGGTCGTTGCGCGGGAGCACGCAGCGCCGCGGCTTGGTCCCCGAGGGGTCCGGGTCGGCGATGACGCGGGAGAGGTCCAGGAGCTTGGCCCGCGGGTCGTTCGTCTCGGCCACCTCCAGCATCTCCGTCCGGCCCACGATCTCATCGATGCTGCGGACGCCCAGGGAGGCCAGGATCTCGCGGACCTCCGTGGCCACGTGGGTCAGGTAGTGGACGGCCATGTCCGGCGTGCCAAAGAACTTCCGCCGCAGCTCCTCTTTTTGGGTCGCGATGCCGACGGGGCAGGTGTTGAGGTGGCACTGGCGGGCCATCTTGCAGCCGATGGCGATGAGGGCGCCCGTGCCGAAGGCGTACTCCTCGGCCCCCAGGAGCGCGGCGATGGTGACATCCCGCCCTGTGCGCAGCCCGCCGTCGGTCTTGAGCCGGACGCGGCCCCGCAGGTCGTTGAGGACGAGCACCTGTTGCGCCTCGGAGAGGCCCAGCTCCCAGGGGGTGCCGGCGTTCTTGATGGAGGAGAGGGGAGAGGCGCCCGTCCCGCCCGAATCGCCGCTGATGAGGATCTTATCGGCATAGCCCTTGGCCACGCCGGCGGCGATGGTCCCCACCCCTGCCTCCGAGACCAGCTTGACGATGATCCGGGCCCGGGGGTTGGCCTGCTTGAGATCGTAGATGAGCTGGGCCAGGTCCTCGATGCTGTAGATGTCGTGGTGCGGCGGCGGCGAGATGAGCTGGATGCCAGGGACGGCATGGCGCAGCCGGGCGATGTGCTCGACGACCTTGTGGGCCGGGAGCTGGCCGCCCTCGCCGGGCTTGGAGCCCTGGGCCATCTTGATCTCCAACTCCTCGGCGGAGGCCAGGTACTCGATGGTGACGCCGAAGCGGGCGGAGGCCACCTGCTTGATCTTGCTGTGGTAGGAGTCGCCCCCGCTGGTGGAGGGCCAGTAGCGCGTGGGGTCGTCGCCGCCCTCTCCCGTATCGCTCCTGGCGCCCAGGCGGTTCATGGCGGCGGCCAGCGTGACGTGGGCCTCGGGGCTGAGTGCGCCCAGGGACATGGAGGCCGTATTGAAGCGCTGGACGATGCTCTGGACCGGCTCCACCTCCTCCACGGGCACCGGCGGCCCCTTGGGCTTGAACTTGAACAGGTCGCGGATGTGCATGGGCTCATGCTCGTCCACGATCTTGGAGAAGACCTTGTAGGCGGCGTAGCTCCCGCTGGTCACCGCAGCGTGCAAGGAGCGGACCATGGCGGGGTTGCGCTCGGCATCCTCGTCGTCGCCGTCCTTCCCGTCCTTCTTGTACCCGGAGGCGATGTGGAGCGCCCGCACCATCGTGGGGCTATTGCGGTGCGCCTCCCCGTCCTTGCGGAAGCGGTAGAAGCCGTAGTCGTCCAGCCTCTTCTGATCGGGCGAGGCGAAGACCCTCCGGTGGCGCTCCAGGACGGCCTGGGCCAGGTCCTCCAGGGAGATGCCGCCGATCCAGGACGTGGTGCCGGTGAAGCACCAGTCGATGAGCTCCTGGCCGACGCCGAGGGCCTCGAAGATCTGGGCGCCCTGGTAGCTCGTGACGGTGGAGATGCCCATCTTGGACATGATCTTGAGGATGCCGCCGTCCAGGGCCGTGCGGTAGTTCTTCTTGGCCTCGTCCAGCGCCATGTCTTGGATCTCGCTGTTTTCCAGGAGCTCGGCCAGCGTCTCGAAGCCTACGTAGGGATTGACGGCGCTGGCGCCATAGCCCAGGAGACAGGCGAAGTGGTGAATATCCCGCGGGTCGGCGCTCTCGGCGACGATGCTGGCCCGCATTCGGCGCCCCCGCCGGATCAGGTGCTGGTGGACGGCGCCGACGGCGACCAGCGTGGGGATGGGAGCCCGGTCCCGGCCGGTCTCCCGGTCGCTCAGGATCAGGATGGAGGCACCGTCATCGATGGCGCGGACGGCGGCGTCGCACAGGGCCTCGGTGGCGCGGCGCAGCTCGCCGGGGCCCTGGGCCGCGTCGAAGGTGGCCTGAAGGGTCACCGACTTGAAGGCGGGGTCCTTGAGCCGGCGGATGGCATCCATCTCCTCGTTGCTGATGATGGGGCTCGGGAGATGGACTAGGTGGGCATGCTCCTCCGTCTCCTCGAAGAGGCTGCGGCGCGGGCCCAGGTAGGTGTGCAGCGACATGACCAGGTCCTCCCGCAGCGGGTCGATGGGCGGGTTGGTGACCTGGGCGAAGCGCTGCTTGAAGAAGTTATAGAAGAGCCGGGGCTTCCGGGCCAGCACGGCCATGGATGTGTCATCGCCCATGGAGAAGACGGGCTCCTTGGCCTCCTGGACCATGGCCTTGATGACGAGGGAGAGGTCCTCCTGGGTGTACCCGAAGATGCGCTGCCGCAGGAGGAGGTCGCCCATGGAGAGGTGGCCATCGGCCCCTGGGCCGGGCATCGCGCCCAGATGATGGATCTGGCGCTGGACCCACTTGCCGTAGGGGCGGCGCGCGGCGATCTCATCCTTGATCTGGTCGTTCCGCAGAAGCCTGCCGCGGCGCGTGTCCACGGCGATCATCTGGCCCGGGCCCAGGCGCCCCTTCTCGAGGATGTGGGCGTCGTCCATCTCCACGACGCCGACTTCTGAGCCCATGACGATGATGCCGTCGTCGGCGATCTTGTAGCGGGCGGGCCGCAGGCCGTTCCGGTCGAGGCAGGCGCCCACGATATCCCCGTCCGTAAACGCCAGGGCCGCCGGGCCGTCCCACGGCTCCGTCAAGCAGGCGTGGTACTGGTAGAAGTCCTTCCACGCCGGCACCATGTGCGGCATGTTCTCCCACGCCTCGGGCACCAGCATCGTCATCGTGTGCAGCACGTCGCGGCCCGAGAGGAAGAGGACCTCGGCCACGTTGTCCAGCTTGGCCGAGTCGCTGCCCGAGGGATCGATGATGGGGACCAGGTCCTGGATCCCGTGGCCCCAGACGGGGCTCTTGAGCTCGGGCTCGCGGGCCCGCATCCAGTTGCAGTTGCCCTGGAGCGTGTTGATCTCGCCGTTGTGGGCCAGGAACCGGAAGGGCTGGGCGAGGAACCAGTTGGGGAAGGTGTTGGTGCTGTAGCGCTGGTGGTAGACGGCCAAGGCCGTCTCGAAGTCCGGGTCGACGAGGTCGAGGTAGTAGCGGTGGAGCTGGGGCGCCACCAGCAGGCCCTTGTAGACGATGGTCTTGTGGGAGAAGGATGGGAAGTAGAGGCCCTGGATACCCCGCTCCCCGGCCTGGCGCTCGATGGCCCGGCGGACCTGGTAGAGGGTGCGGGCGAACTGCTCCTCGGTCATGCCCGAGGGCCTGCCCATGAGGACCTGCCGAACGGCGGGCTCGGAGGCGGCGGCCGTCTCGCCCAGGGCCGAGCGGTCCACCGGCGCCACGCGCCAGCCTAGGAGGGGCAGGCCGGCCCGCTGAACGGCGGCCTCGATGATCTCCACGCACGCTCGCTGCGCGGCCGCGTTCTGGCCGGGCAGGAAGACCATGCCCACCGCCAGATCACCGGGCTCCGAGAGGCGGCGCCCCAGGCGCTCCAGGTCCTTCCGGAGCAGCTTCAGGGGGATCTGAGCCATGATGCCGGCGCCATCGCCCGTCTTGCCGTCGGCGGAGACGGCGCCCCGGTGGGTCACGTTGCAGACGGCGGTGACGGCCCGCTGGAGGATGCCGTGGCTGCGATGGCCGCTGACGTCGGCCACGAAGCCCGTGCCGCAACTCCCGTGCTCGAAGGCGGGATCGTAGAGGAGCCCCCGAGCATCTGGCTGCTGCATTGCTATCATCGACTCCTGGTCCACCGGGGGGCGCCGGCCCAGCGGCGTCAGAGGATCGGCAGGTACCGCTTCAGCTCGTACTCGTGGACCTGGATGCGGTACTCCTCCCACTCGATCCTCTTGTTTTGCAAGAAGCTTTCAAAGACGTGCTCGCCCAGCGCCTCGCGAAGGAGGCGGCTGCCCTCGGCGGCGGCGATGGCCTCTTTCAGGCTGCCTGGCAGGCGGCGCAGGCCCAGGGCGGCGCGCCGTTCCTCCGCCATGGCGGAGGCGTCCGCGTCCATGGGCGCCGGCGGCTCCGTCTTGCGCTCGACGCCGTCCAGCCCCGCCGCGAGGAGCAGGCTCAGGGTCAGGTAGGGGTTGCAGGCCGCGTCGGGCGCCCGGTACTCGATCCGGGTGCTATCGTCCCGCCCCGGCCGGTAGTCCGGGATGCGGATGAGGTCCGAGTGGCTGCGGTGCGCCCACGAGGCGAAGATCGGCGCCTCAAAGCCGGGGACCAGCCGCTTGTAGGAGTTCACCCACTGATTGGTGATGAGGGTCATCTCCGGCGCGTGCGCCAGAAGGCCGCCCACGAAGTGCCGGGCTGTGTCCGAGAGGTGGTCCGGCCGGGCGGGATCGAAGAAGGCGTTCCCCTCGCCCCGGAAGAGCGACAGGTGCAGGTGCATCCCGCTCCCGTTGACGCCGTAGATGGGCTTGGGCATGAAGCTGGCGTAGACGCCGTGCTTGTGGGCGATCTCCTTGACCACGACACGGAAGGTGGCCACGCTGTCCGCCATGGTGAGGGCGTCGGCGTAGCGCAGGTCGATCTCGTGCTGGCTGGGCGCGCCCTCGTGGTGACTGTACTCGACGGGGATCCCCATCTGCTCGAGGGTGAGGACCGTCTCGCGGCGCAGGTCGGAGCCCCAGTCCAGAGAGGTCTGGTCGAAGTAGCCGCCCTGGTCGAGGATCTGGGTCGAGCTGTTGTCCTTGAAGTAAAAGAACTCGGGCTCGGCGCCGGCGTAGTAGGTGTAGCCAAGGTCCGCGGCGCGCTTGAGGCTGCGTCTCAGCACCTGGCGCGGGTCGCCCTGGAAGGGCTCGCCCTTGGGGGTCAGGATGTCGCAGAACATCTTGGCCACGGCGTTCTGGCGCGGCCGCCAGGGCAGGAGGGTAAAGGTCGTCGGGTCCGGCATGGCGATCATGTCGCTCTCGTCATGCCGCGCGAAGCCCTCGATGGACGAGCCGTCGAAAGGCTTGCCCCGCTCCAGGGCCTCCCGGAGCTCCTCGACGGTGATGGCGAAGCCCTTCAGGTTGCCAAGGATGTCGGTGAACCACAGGCGGATGAACTTGACGTCGTTCTCCCGCACCGTGTGGAGGACGAACTCGTTGGCCTCTTTCTTGTCGCCCGCGTTCATCGCGCTCTGTCTCTCGGCTCACCGTCCCAGGTAGCGGGCGTCCCTCCGCGCTCCGGCGCCGCCGACTCGTGGGGTACGGACGCCGAGTGGGGGATGGACACGAGGGCTCGCCGCTGCTGCCGCACCCATCCCGGAGGGGATGAAAGCCGCTCCGCAACAGGTATCGATAAGTGAACAAACACTATAGTGGATTGCATGGGGCTTGTCAAAGCAAGAGCGCCAGGGACGGAGGCGGCCGGGTTGACCATTCCTGCGAAAGCGGGGTAGAATCGCGCGTCCCCCGGCCCCGTGGCCCGGCGGCGAGCGCCATGGACTCCAGCCTCATCGGCAAGATTCAGAAGGCCAAGCGGTACGCCCAGGAGCGGGACCGGGTCCGGTTCCGCAACTTCACGGTCCGGTTCCACGGCGACCACCGGTGGCACGAGCTCAGCTTTCGCGAAGGCGCCTGGCGCTGCACCTGCGACTACTTCCCGGTCCACGGGACGTGCAGCCACTCCATGGCGCTGGAACGCATCCTTGAGGGGATGCTGCCCGCCCCAGCGGCGCCCGCCGCTCCGATCACCTAGCGCTGCGTCTCCGCGGGGCGCGATCCAATCGTGCGCCATGGAATAGTCCAGTCCAGGGGCGGTACCCCGCTTACGGCAGCCCTCGACCGCCTCTAGTCCTGGTAGCGGCCCAAGACGAGGCAGGCGTTCTGCCCGCCGAAGCCGAAGCTATTCGAGAGGACGTGCTCCACCCGCGCCTGGCGGGCCACGTTGGGCACGTAGTCCAGGTCGCACTGGGGGTCCCGCTCCTCCTGGTTCACCGTCGGGTGGATGACCCCCTGGAGGATCGTCTGGATGCAGGCCACCGCCTCCATGCCGCCGGCGCCGCCCAGGGCGTGCCCGATCATCGACTTGGTGGCGCTCACCGGCACGATGTAGGCCGCCTCGCCGAAGACCCGCTTGATGGCCAGCGTTTCGATGGCGTCATTGAGGGGCGTGGAGGTCCCGTGAGCGTTGATGTAGTGGACCTCTGAGAGGTGCAGGCCGGCGTCAGCGAGGGCCCAGGTCATCGCCCGGGCGGCGCCGGCCCCGTCCTCATCCGGCTGGACGACGTGGTAGGCGTCCGACGAGACGCCAAAGCCCAGGACCTCGGCCAGGATGGGGGCGCCGCGGCCCTGGGCGTGGGCCAGGCTCTCCAGCACCAGGATACCCGCCCCCTCCGCAGGCACGAAGCCATCGCGCTTCGCATCGAAGGGCCGGCTCGCCTTGGCGGGCTCGTCGTTGTGGCTGGTGCTCAGGGCCCGCATGACGCAGAAGCCCGCGAGCCCCAACTGGCTGATGCCCGCCTCGACGCCGCCCGTCACGACCACGTCGGCCGCGCCCCGGCGGATCAGCTCCGCCGCCTCGCCGATGGCCTGAGTACCCGCGGCGCACGCCGTCGTGACCGTCGAGCTGTAGCCCTTGAGACCATAGGTGAGGCTCACCTGCGAGGCGGCAATGTTGGGCAGCGTCATGGGGAAGAAGAAGGGGCTGATGCGCATGCCACCCTTCTCCACCAGCGTCCGGGTCCCCTGCTCGAGCTCCGGGTAGCCGCCGTTGCCGTTGCCCAGCACGATACCGCACCGCTCCTGGTCCTCCTTGGAGAGGTCCAGCCTCGCGTGCTCGATGGCCTGGCCTGCCGCCACCACGGCGAGCTGGGCGAAGCGCGGCATACGCCGGGCCGCCTTGGGGTTGATGTGCCGCTCCGGCTCGAACCCCCTGACCTCGCCGCCGTAGGTGCAGGGATACCCCGTGGGGTCGCACAGCGTGAGCCGGCTGATGCCCGACCGGCCCTCCACCAGGCCACGCCAGAACTCGCCGACCGACTGTCCCAGGGGCGTCAGCGCCCCCATCCCCGTCACCACCACCCGCTCTCGCGGACCTCGTGCTCTCACGCCATACCTCTCGCGGATGTCAGATGGCCCCGACGTGCCAGGGCGCGCACCGCTCCGGCTCGATCCCCTTGAGCGTCTCCCGGACCTCGGCCACGATGAAGAGGGAGCCCGTGGCCAGCACCAGATCACGCGGCCCCGCCAGCGCCCGCCCTCGGACCAGCGCCGCCCCGGGGTCCGGGGCCAGCTCGGCGGGCAACCCCCGCGCCCAGCAGCCCTCCAGCACCCGCCGGGCCGGCGCCGCCAGCGGACTCCTGCTCTGGGTGGCGATGACCCTCACCGGCAGGCCCGCCAGCGCGTCCAGCATGCCCCCCAGGTCCTTCGTCCTTCCGACGCCGACGATGGCGATGACGCGCTCGAACGAGAATACCTCCCGGACCGCCTCCACCAGCCGGGCCATCGAGTGGGGGTTGTGGGCGCCGTCCGCCACCGTCAGGGGCTCTGTGGCCAGCACCTCCAGCCGCCCTGGCCACGATACCTGGGCCATGCCGGCGCGCAGGGCCTCCTCCGAGATCCGCAGGCCCCGCTCCACGAGCGCGTCGCAGATGGCGACGGCCGTCGCGGCGTTCTCGCGCTGGAAGGGGCCCAGGAGCGGCACCCACAGCCGCCGCTCGCCTCGCCGCGACCGCACGATGATGCTCTGACCCCGCAGGTCGCCCCCTCCGGCATCCCAGGTCACGTCGCGCCCCACCACTGTCAGCGGGGCCCCGCGCTCCGCCGCCGTGCGCTCGATGACCGCCAGCGCCTCCGGGAGCTGAGGCCCGGTGACGACAGGGATGCCCGGCTTGATGATGGCGGCCTTCTCGAAGGCGATCTGGGCGATGCTCTCGCCCAGCACCTCCGTGTGATCGAGGCTGATGTTGGTGATGGCGGCCTCCCGCGGCGTGATGACGTTCGTCGCGTCGAGGCGGCCGCCCATGCCGACCTCCACGACGGCCTCCTGGACGCCCCGCCGGCGGAACAGGAGGAAGGCCAGGGCCGTGAGCAGCTCGAAGGTGGTCAGCCGGCCCAGACCGCCCTGCGCGTTGAGGGCGGCGGCCTGGGGCTCCAGCGCCTGGACGCCTTCGGCGAACTCCTGCTCCGATACCGGATCGCCATCGACGGCGATGCGCTCCCGGATCGTATGCAGGTGGGGCGACGTGTAGAGGCCGGTCCGGTAGCCCGCCGCCCGCAGGACGGAGGCCACCATCGCCGAGGTGCTCCCCTTGCCCTTGGTGCCCGCCACGTGGACCGACCCAAAGCTCTCGTCGGGATCGCCCAGGCAGGAGAGCAGGGCCCGCACCCGCTCGAGGTTAAAGTCTCGGTACCGAACGCGGTCGGCGGGGGACCGCTCGTAGTCGGCGAAGGCCAGGACGTAGTCCAGGGCGTGGCGGTAGGTCATGAGCCGACCATCCCAGAGAAGGGCGCCACCAGAGGCGTGGCGTCATTATAGCAGACGCCTCCCCTGATAGCGGGGCTGACCCGCCCCGCCGCGGCCTCAGGACGAAGGAGGCCGGGGGCCCTGCCGCGCCTGCCCGGCGCCCGGCGTCACCGCCTCCACGCGGGCGGCCGTCACCTCCGCGCCGTCCTGGTTCCGGCACCAGGCCTCGATGACCACGCGCTGGCCCGGCCCTTCGGGCCGGACCTCGGTCACCCGGCCGCCGGCCGTCAGCACGTCGTTCAGGTAGACGGGGCGCCGGAACCGGACGTCCATGACCGAGCCCCGGAACATCGCCTCGCCCAGGAGCTGTACGCACGCCTGCTGGATGAGCGCCGCCGAGACCTGGCCCGTGACGACCGGCGCGGGCATGCCATGGCGCGCTGCCATCGATGGGTCCCAGTGGACGGGGTTCGTCCCGGCCCACTGGCGCGAGAACATGACCAGGGCCGGCACGGCGCGCTGGACCGAGGGCAGCTCCTGCCCCACGTGGAACGCCTCACCCGTCATGGGACCTCTCCCGGCCCGCCGTCGGAAGGGCACGAACGCCCCGCGCGAGCCGGCGCCCAGCCTACCACATGCGAGGGCCGGTCGCACCGGCGGGGGTGGGGACGACGGACCTTGACCGGCTTTGCACGGAAGTGTCATTCTTCGCCCGCCTGCGGCGGGCGAAGAATCTGGGGCCGGGGAGGGACTCCACCCCAGACCCTGCGTCCTTCCATGGAAGGACGCAGGGTGACAGTGAAGCGATCAATGCAAGCCTCGGTAATCTGATGACCGCATTTCGGGATGGCTTGGCTCTGTTGAAACCACTCGCGCCGCGTGTGTTTGTTTGTCATTCCGAGGAGTTCCGATGCCATCGGGACGACGAGGAATCTATCGTCTCACAGCGTTAGCGCCGCTTCTCAGCGAGGCGATAGATTCCTCGCTTCGCTCGGAATGACACAAAAACCTATCCCAAATGATTTCAACAGAGCCGGATAGCTTCTTGAATCGCCACCTGCGTCCGCGTATCGCCCCTGGCCGCGCCCCCCCCGTTTGACGGCCATCACCTCCGCTGCTACCATGCCTCACAGCTAGGGTGGGCCGGCCCCGCGCGCCCTCGCCGCGATGGCCCGCGCCGGCCGAAGGAGGGTCCCTGTGGAGTACCGGATCATCGACGCCGATAGCCATGTGAACGAGCCCGGCGACGTCTGGGAGCCGCGCGTGCCGGCGTCCATGCGCGCCAAGGTCCCCAAGTGGGTCGATCTGCCCGATGGCAAGGTCGGCTGGTCCGTCAACGAGGGGCAGCGCGTCATGCCCATCGCGCTCCAGACGGCCGCGGGCCTGCAGGTGACCGAGTACGATGCCTCCGGCGTTGCGAAAGAGAAGATCCGCAAGGGGAACTATGAGCCGCACGCCCGCCTCCTGGACATGGACCTGGATATGGTCCAGGCCCAGGTTATCTATCCCGGCGTCGCTCTCACCGGCGCCCACACCTTCTCCAACGACCGCGACCTGCAGCTCGCCTGCGTGCGCGCCTACAACGACTGGCTCCACGAGTTCTCCTCCGTGGCGCCCGACCGCCTCATCGGCCTGCCGATCATGCCGACGACGGGCGTCGAGGACCTGGTTCTGGAGTGGAAGCGCGTGGCGGCGCGGGGCGCCCGCGGCATCATCATCAGCGCCTACCCCAACGGCTCCAACGATCCCTCCCCCACCGACGACCGCTTCTGGAGCGAGGTCCAGGACTGGAAGTACCCCGTTCACATCCACTTCGGCTTCTTCGGCGCCATCCAGGGTAGCGGTCGCAACAGCCTGCCCTCCAAGGGCGTCCATCCCACCGTCGCGTTCCTGAACCGCCTCGGCGTCGGCGTCTACAAGCCCCTGGCGGACATGCTCCACATGGGCCTCTTCGAGAGGCACCCCAAGCTCAAGGTCGTGGCGGTCGAGACGGGCATCGGCTGGATCCCCTTCTTCCTGGAGACCATCGACGACAACTTCCTGCGCCACCGCTTCCAGAGCGGCGTCCACCTCAAGCGCATGCCCAGCGAGTACTTCCGCGAGCAGATCTGGGCCACCTTCGTCACCGATCCGCTGGGCGTGGAGCTGCGGCACCGCTATAATCTCGACCGCATCATGTGGTCGACGGACTACCCGCACGTGCAGACGGACTGGCCCAACTCCCAGCGGGTGCTCTTCTACGAGATGCGCGGCGTCCCGGAAGACGAGAGGCGCAAGATCGTCCGCGATAACGCCGCCAAGCTCTACGGGCTGAACGTGAACTAGCGCTGGGCTAGCGAACCTGCGACGGATCAAGAGGCCCCAGGTGACCCCGGGGCTTCTTCTCTTTTCGATAGCGTCCCAAAGAGCGGTCCCAGAAGAGTCGTAGGGGCGGGTCTAAGACCCGCCCCTACAGAGCCCTCCCCCTTGTGGGGGAGCGGGTACCCCGACTTGCGGGGGTGGGTGGGGGGCGAAGGCGCGGACAGGGCTCGCGGGCGCGAGCGGTCGAACGGCCAGGGGCGACGGGCGCGGCGCCTAGGCGGTTAGCCCTTGAACGCCGGCATTACCTTGCCCGCGAACCACTCCAGCTGGCGCTCGTAGTCGGCCACGGTGCGCCAGTTGAAGCTGAGGGCCAGGTGCGTGAAGCCGGCGTCCCGGTAGCGGCCTGCGAGCTCGATCACCGCATCGGCCGTTGTGGCCAGGGGCCGCTGCTCGGCCGCGCCCTGGGAGGCGTGGGTGCGCGCCTTCTCGGACGTCTCGTCGCGCTCCCCGAACGCGATGCTGAAGCTGAAGTCCAGGCGCTCCGGGTCGCGGCCGGCGGCCTTCGCCAGCTCCTTCACGGTGGCGATGTCGCGCTTGAGGTCCGGCAGCTCGCCGACCATGGGAGCCCAGCCATCGCCCAGCTCGATGACGCGCGCCCGCGGACGCGGACCGCTGCCGCCGATCCAGAGGGGGACATGGGGCTTCTGCACGCACTTGGGCAGGAACGCCAGGCGCGAGAAGGAGACGTACTTCCCCTGGAACTCAGGGTTGTCCTGCGTCCAGAGGACCTTCATGGCCCGCAGGTACTCGTCCGTGAGGGCGCCGCGCTCGGCGTGAGGCACGCCCAGGACGCGGAACTCGCCCCGGAGCCAGCCGGCGCCGCACCCCACGGTGAGCCGCCCGCCGGAGACCACGTCCAGCGTCGAGATCAGCTTGGCCGTCTGCACCGGCGGCCGGTAGGGGACGACCATCACGTTGAAGATGAGCCGGATGCTCTTCGTGAGGCTCGCCATGTGGGAGGCCAGCACAAAGTTGTCGTACCAGACGGCGCTGACGGGCGGCACGTCGGGCCGGACGGGCATGACGATGTGCTCCGGGAACTGGACGGCGGCGAAGCCCATCTCCTCGGCCCGCTGCACGGCCCGGACCATGGGCTGCACTCCGCCCCAGCGGTCGTAGGGGAAGAGCGGGGCGCTGAACCCCAGCGGCTTGCGCGTCGCGGTCATGGCTGCTCCTCTATAGATGAATGCATAAGTTCCTAAACGACCTGGCGCTCTGGACCTCTCCCTCCTGTCCCTCTCCTGAAGGGAGAGGGACGATACCCCCTTCCTCTTTAGGGAAGGGGGTTAGGTCCGAGGCTCCCCCGCACTCTGGTTTAGATCTCAATGCTCGGCTCCTCTAGCTCGATTGCAGCTCGCGGACCATCGCCCGGTAGACCTCCCGATCGCCGGGGCTGCCGGAGGCCGCCGGCAGCGCGATGCGGGTGAGCAGCCCGCCCAGCCGCTGCCTGATCTGGGGCGCCAGGCTATCGTACGTGGCGATGACGGCGAACTCGTCCAGCATCTCGTCCGTGATG
The DNA here is from genome assembly GCA_964555685.1 of uncultured Dehalococcoidia bacterium. GTDB lineage: Bacteria > Chloroflexota > Dehalococcoidia > SHYB01 > SHYB01 > CAZKTO01. The sequence goes on along the minus strand of CAZKTO010000009.1, from coordinate 41,591 downwards.
AGCCGCGCCATCTCCTGCCAGACCCCCTCGCCGCCGCCCGTCTGGCCCTGGAGCGACATCTGGAACAGGCGGTCCGCCGTCTCCCCCCAGCCGTGGGCATCCATCACCACCCGGTAGGTACGGGTGGAGGCGTAGAAGGCGATCTGTCGCCGTACGGCCTCCTTGCGCCTCGCCAGGTCCGCCTCGGCGCGCCCCGTGACGATGAAGTTGGCCCCGACGATCTGGAAGCCGTCCAGCGGCCGGCCAGCCCGCCGGGCGCCCTCGTGGATGGCGGGGACGAGCACGTCGCGCAGGTACTTGGGCGACGAGAGGGGGTGCAGCAGCACGCCATCCATGACCTCGCCGGCCAGGCGGCCCATGGCCGGCGTCACGGCGGCCACGAGCACGGGGATGCGCGGGTGCTCGATGGGCCCGGGGTTGAACATGGGCGTCATGAGGCTGAAGTTATAGTGATCGCCGTGGAAGCGGAGCTTGGTCCCGTTCTGCCAGCAGTCCCAGATGGCGCGCAGGGCCTGGGCGTACTCCCGCATGCGCGGGATGGGCGGCCCCCAGGGGACGCTGAACCGGCGCACGTTGTGGCCCTTGACCTGCGTCCCCAGGCCCAGCTCGAACCGCCCCCGCGAGAGGGCCTGGAGGTCCCAGCTCACGTTGGCCACCACCATGGGACTACGGGGGAAGGCGATGGCCACGCTGGTCCCCAGCTTCAAGCGGGAGGTCTGGACCGCCGCCAGCGCCAGGGGCAGGAACGGGTCGTGGGACGACTCGCCGACGGTCGCGCCCTCATACCCCAGCTCCTCGGCCTGGCGGGCCTCGGCGCCGCACCGTTCCAAGGGGGACGAGGAGAGGTAGGTGTATACCTGCAAGGTGGCCTCCGGACGCCGTGCCCGCCCGCCGGGCAGGGGCGCCCGAAGGGGGAGTATACACGCCGGCCCCCTGGCTGGAAAGCCAGGGTCGTTCGGTTGTCCTGGGAACCCTTTCTTGACAGAAAGGTGTTCCCAGACCCTCCCAAAGAACCTTAGGCGTGGAGTAGCGAGGGGGGTGGGCCCCCAGGGCCCACCCCCCTCGCTACTCCACCTCTAGAGTTTTCTGGAAGGGGCCTGGGGAAAGCCTCTTTGTCAAAAGAGGTTTCCCCAGAACAATCGAAGGGCACTGGGTGTACGCGGCTCCCGGGGCGCGGTACAATCAGCCCCGGCCCGGCCCGCGCGACGGCCGCCGTCAATCCTGCGGCCTGGCCTCGGGGGCGCCCATGCCTGTCACGCCGGTTCGCTTCGGCATCGCCACGCCCGTCGTCACGCTCCTGCCGCGCCGGCACCCGACATGGGAGTCGGAGGCCGGGCCCGAGGAGCTGCGGCAGATCGCCCTGGCCGCCGACCGGCTCGGCTACCACCACCTGACCTGCAGCGAGCACGTCGGCATCCCCACGGAGGTCGCCAAGGTCCGGGGCGGCCGCTACTACGACCCCCTGGCCACCTTCGGGTTCATGGCCGCCATCACCCAGCGGGTCAAGTTCCTGACCCACGTCATCGTCATGCCATACCACCATCCGCTGGCCGTGGCCAAGCGCTACGGCACCCTGGACCGTATGTCCGGAGGGCGCGTCATCCTGGGCATCGGCGTCGGCTCGCTGCGGCAGGAGTTCGAACTGCTGGGCGCCGAGTTCGCGCGCCGGGCCGAGATCTATGGCGACGCGCTGCGGGCCCTGCGCGCCGCGTGGGGCCAGCGCCTGCCCCACTACCAGGGGACGTTCTATCGGTTCGACGATCTCCTGATCGACCCGTGGGGCGCGCAGCAGCGGGTCCCCATCTGGCTCGGCGGGCGCACACCGCGGTCGCTGCGCCGCGCTCTCGTGGACGCCGACGGCTGGGACCCCTTCGCCTTCACCATCGACCAGGTGGCCGAGCTGCTGGGCCGGGCACGGGAGTGGCCCGAGTGGAAGGCCCGCACCTTGCCCTTCGATATCGCCCTGCACCCCGAGCCGGCCTACGACGTGAACCAGCAGGACCAGCGCGCGGCCCTCACCGACCTCGTCGCCCGGCATCAGGCCGCCGGCGCCACGGTGCTCAACATGACCTTCCGCACCCGCAGCCTGGCCGACTATCTGGACCAGCTGGCCGTCTTCAAGGACAAGGTGGCGCCCAAGTTCGCCTAGCCCGACGCCGTGCTTGTCCCTTCTCAAGGAGCGATTGGTGGAGTTCCGGTTCACTCAAGAGCAGGAGGCCTTCCGGCGCGAGGTGCGCGCCTTCCTGCGCGATGCGCTCCCCCAGGGCTGGCGCGGCGTCTACCCGGACGCCTACTTCCACGATGAGTACTGGGGCTTCATCCGCGACTTCACCGCCAAGCTCGTCAAGAAGGGCTGGCTCACCGCCGCCTGGCCCCGCGAGTACGGCGGCCAGGCGCTGCCCCACGCGCTCCAGACGGTCTACAACGAGGAGCTGGCCTACCACCGGGCGCCCGTCCGCGACCTCACCACCGGCGTCCAGATGGTCGGGCCGACGGTCATGATCCACGGCAGCGACGAGCAGAAGCGCCGCTACATCCCGCCCATCGCCAGCGGCGAGGACGTCTACTGCCAGGGCTTCAGCGAGCCGGGCAGCGGCTCCGACCTGGCCTCGCTCCAGACGCGCGCCGTCCGCGACGGCGATGACTACGTCGTTGACGGCTCCAAGATCTGGACCAGCGGCGCCCACCGCTCGACCCATTGCATGCTCCTCGCCCGCACGGACGCCGAGGCGCCCAAGCACAAGGGCATCTCCATGTTCCTCGTGCCCATGGACCTGCCGGGGATCACCATACGGCCCATCCTGAACCCCCTGGGCGTCCACTACTTCAACCAGGTCTTCTTCGATACCGTCCGCGTGCCGCGCTCGTGCCTGGTGGGCGGCGAGAACAAGGGCTGGTACGCCGCCACCACCACGCTCGACTTCGAGCGGTCGGGCGCCGGCCGCTTCGCCTCCATCCAGCGCGGCATCGAGGAGCTGGCCGAGCTGATGAGCGAAGGGCCGTGGAGGGACGCGGCGCCGGCGGACCGGACCGTCCTGCGCCACGCCCTGGCCGACGTCGCCATCGCCAACCAGGCGGGACGCACGATCGCCTACCGCGTAGCCTGGATGCAGGGCCAGGGCCTGGTGCCGAACCAGGAGGCCTCGGCCTCCAAGCTCATGGGGAGCGAGATCGCGCAGCGCTTGGCGCAGGTGGCCGTCCGTATCGTGGGCCTCTACGGCCAGTTGGACCGCGGCTCGAAGGGCGCGCCGCTGGACGGATGGCTCATGGCCGAGTACGTCAACGCCATCTCGCATACGATCCGGGCGGGCACCTCCGAGGTCCAGCGCAACATCATCGCGACGCGCGGCCTGGGGCTGCCGAGGTGACCTCGTTCTTGGAGGGGGGTGCTGAGACGCCGTCGAAGCGGGAGTGCGGCTATGTTCGTGGGAAGACTCGGCGCAAGCGCTCAGCGAAGCCGAAGGAGGGCAGGGGTCAGGCCCTACTGCAATGGGCTCCAAGGAGCGGGCAGCAGCAACCGGTCCACCCACTGGGGCCGGAACTCCAGCGCCTTGTCCAGCACCCGCCGCAGCGACCGGTCGTTCCGCTGAGCGTGCACCACCTGCTCCCACCGGTCCCAGTGCTCTAGCGCCCAGAGCTCGATCACCTGGTTGCTGGGGCCTGTGCCCGGAAAGATGGTCCAGAACCCAATGAGCTCCATGCCCTGGGCGCGTCGTGCCGGCGCCAGCTCCCGCTCGGCAAATACCAGGTAAGTCTCGAGCTTGCCCCCGGTCACCTGGTACATCGTGTGGATGAAGGTGGAGCCGCGCTTCGTGCGCTGCTGGAGCTGCTCATACGCCGGCGCGAAGGACGCCGCCTCCCAGAAGTTCTTGACCCAGCGCTTGCGGTAGTCGAAGGCCTGCTCGGCCCATGCCCGAACGCCCGCATGCCACTGGGACCGGACCGGGTGCCCCTCCGTCGTCAGCACGTCCTTGCCCCAGCGGCTCCACGACTCGATGCCATTGATCCAGATCGCCTCGTTGTAGTTCCCCGTGCCGGGCACCACGCGGAAGAACCCCACGGGCTTGTTCCCGCGCTCCAGGAGAGGCGGCAGCGCCCGCTCGCCAAAGGCCACCAGGTACCGGTCCATCTGGCCCGGCTCCACCTGCACGATGTCCTGGTAGTAGATCATGAGCGCCTCCTAGTGCATCCGCATCCCGCCGTCCACGTTGATCGCCTGGCCCGTCACGTTCTTCGCCCGCTCCGAGCAGAGGAAGACCGCCAGCCAGCCGATGTCCTCGACGGTCTGCTCCCGCTTGAGGGGCACCGCCCGCTGGATGATGCCGTCGAACCAAGCCTTGGGGTCGTCGTTGCCCGTCCGGCCGTACTTGAGCTGGATGTGCTTCTGGAGCGAGGCCACCATGTCGGTGTAGACCAGTCCGGGCAGGATGACGTTGACGTTGATATTGTTGCGCCCCACGTCGCGAGCCAGCGCCTGCGTGTAGTTGATCTCGGCGGCCTTGGCGGCGCCGTAGGCCATGTGCACCGGGTAGCCCTCGAGCCCGGCCACGGACGCCACATTCACGATCTTCCCCCAGCGCCGCTCTTTCATCGAGGGGACGACGGCGTCGCAGGCCCAGACCCGCGCTAGCGTGTTGATCCGGTGGGCCGCCTCCCAGTCGCGCGTCGTCTCCGGGTAGTGCTCGGCGAAGTCGGGGGCTCCGTGGACGCCGGCGTTGTTGACCAGGACCTCGACGGGGCCCCACGCCCGCTGGACGGTCCGGACCATCCGCTCGACCTCGCTCTTGCGCGAGAGGTCGGCCGGAACGGCCATGGCGGTCCCGCCCGCCGCCCGGATGGCGCGGCAGGTGGCCTCCAGGCCCTCGACGGTGCGGGCGGCGACGGCGACCCTGGCGCCCTCACGGGCCAGGCACCGGGCGATGCCGGCGCCGATCCCCCGGCTGGCCCCCGTGACGATGGCCACGCGCCCCTCGACCCATCCTGGCATGGCTGGACCTCCTGGCGCCCCTCGCGGGCGCGCAGCGAACGATACCGCACGGGACGGACGCGACGCAACGGTTGAGGGACGGACGATGGAGGAGACGAATGGTCGGGGCGACGTGATTTGAACACGTGGCCCCCTGCACCCCATGCAGGTGCGCTACCGGGCTGCGCTACGCCCCGAAGGATGACGGCTCGCTTCATGCGAACCCGCCCCGACCGGCGTCCAGCATAGCATGCCCCTTCTAGTGTCGCAAGGCGAAGCCCTTGACCCGCTCCCATGAGCCAACCTAGAATCACGGGGCCGGACCGCGCGCCCCGACATGTCGGGGTCGCGGGCCAGCAACGCCATCGAGGAGACGACGGCCCTGCCTACCTACATCCAGCTCCTGACCCTGACCCCCGAGGGCCGCGAGCGGGCTCTCGGAGACCACGAGTATGTCCTGCGCGCCCAGCAGGCCATCAGCGTCCCCGGCGTCCAGATGCTGGGGCTTTACGGCGTCCTGGGCGGCTACGACTTCGTGAGCATCGTCGAGGCGCCGAGCAACGACGCGGTCGCCCGCTTCTCCTTCGAGCTGGGCGTGAGGGCCGGCGTCCACGTCATGACGCTGCCGGCCATCCCCATCTCCCGCCTCTGGCCCGTGGGGGAGCCGGACACGCCGGAGGTCGTCACCGGCAAGGCGCTCACGCCGCCGACCGCATAGCCCCGACGCCGACGCGTCGGGGAGGCCCGCGAATCCAGGAGAATACCCATGGACCAGCGCATCGCCTGCGACGTCTACTTCGACTTCCTCTGACCGCACGTCTACCAGGCAGCAGTTTGGCTGCGCAAGGTCAAGGAGAGCTACGGCCCGCGCCTCCGCGTGGCGTGGAAGAACTTCGCGCTCGAGGAGATCAACAAGAAGCAGCCCTCGGAGTGGCACGTCTGGGACCAGCCCGACGACTATCCCAGCCGCGGGCTCCCAGCATTCCGAGCGGCCGAGGCTGCGCGCCGCCAGGGCGAGGAGGCTTACGAGCGGATGCACTGGGCTCTCCTGGAGGGCCGGCACGAGCGGCGCAAGGACTTCCGCGATCCGGCCGACATCGAGGGCCTGGCGCGAGAGGCGGGCCTCGACATGGCCCGGTTCAAGCACGACCTCGCCGACCGCTCCCTCCTCGAACGCATCGCCCGCGACCATACCGAGGCGGTGACGAAGCACTACGTCTTCGGGACGCCGACGTTCGTGTTCGAGCGGGGCGGGCCTATCTTCGTCCGCATCCGCGCCCCCGAGGAGCCTCAGGCTGCGGCCCGCGCCTTCGAGGGGTTCCATGCGCTCTTCGTCGCCCAGGACAGCTTCGACGAGGTGAAACGGCCGCACCCGCCGCGCGGCTAGCGGTCGATGACGCGGGCCGCTTGAGCCCTGAGCTCCGGCGGGATGGCGATTCCGAGACGCTGGGCGACGCTGGCGTTGAGCCAGAGCTGCGTCCTGACCTCCGTCGAGACCGGGATGTTGGAGATAGGCTCGCCGCGCAGCACCCGGACGATGATCTCGCCTGCGCGGCGGCCGTGATCGGCGTAGTCGATTCCCACGGACGCCAGGGCACCGCGCTCCGTCAGGTCCTCGTTCCACGCGAAGACGGGTACGCCGGCGGCGTTGGCCGCGCGGAGGATGTCGTCGAAGCGCTGCTCGAGAGCAGGGTCTGGCGCCAGCAAGAGCGCCTGTGCTCCTCGTTCCAATAGCCGCTGAATCGCCGTCGAGACCTGAGGGTCCGCGCTCTCGATCATGACCTCCAGCCCGGTACGCCGGGCGGCGTCTGCTGCGGCATCCGCTACGATCTTCGATGGGGGGAAGCCTGCGCCCTCCAGAACGCCTAAACGAGCTGCCCCAGGGACGAGTCTCCGGACAATGTCTATGACTTCGGCGGGAGGCGGGAAACCAGCGGCGCCCGTGACGCGCCCCTGAATCGACCGTTCCTCGGCGGGAGAAAATGGCGGGACGGCGACCAGAGCAAAGACAACGGGGACAGACCGACCGGTGGCCTGGGTCTTGGTCAACGACCACGTGTTCGCCGCCGCCAAAGCGTCCACAGTCAGGGCAAGAACAAGGTCCACCTCTTCTTTTTCGATAAGGTGTCTTGCCAGCTCGCCGAGGCTGCGGTCCTGGGACTCGGCATTGAGCCGGAAAAAGCGGATGTTGTCGCCCGCCTTGTAGCCCGCATCGCGCAGGGCCTGGACCACTGCCGTGCGCGCGGCGTCGACATCGTCACCCTGGCGGCTTTCGAGGATGCCGACCTCCACCACATTGCCCTGGCAGGCGGCGAGGAGCAGCGTGGCGGCGGCGATGACGGCGACCAGAAGCAGGAAGCGCCGCGAGGGAAGGCGTGCGGCGGGCCGGTGCGATGAGCGAAAGAATGGCATGGGCATGGGGCGTGAGGCCCGGACGATGATAGGAGTCTGGGCGCGACGGTGTCAAACGCATCGGGCGGGGGATGGTGGCATCAGGGCCCTTCGATTATTCTGGGGAAACCTCTTTTGACAAAGAGGCTTTCCCCAGGCCCCTTCCAGAAAACTTTAGAGGTGGAGTAGCGAGGGGGTGGGCCTCAGGGCCCACCCCCTCGCTACTCCACGCCTAAGGTTCTTTGGGAGGGTCTGGGAACACCTTTCTGTCAAGAAAGGGTTCCCAGGACAACCGAACGACCCTGACGATGGCATACCTTGCCTTGACATGCCGAAAAGGGGGCCGGTAGCATGACGTATCCGAAACAGCCGGAGCGTGCCTGTGGGCCGCGGCCCCCTGCTCACCACGGTCTCCGGCCTCGCGAGGCAAGCCTTGTTCTCCGCTCTTCGTCCCATCTTCCCGGAGACCGCCGCCGTGACCCCGGCCAACCACCTCGCCATCGGAGGCATCGACGCCCTCGATCTGGCGCGGCAGTTCGGCACCCCGCTCTACGTCTTCGACGAGCGGACGCTGCGGGGGCAGTGCGCCCGCTTCCGCCAGAAGTTCTCGTCGCGCTACCCGGACGTCACGGTGCTCTACGCCAGCAAGGCCTTCATCAACCGGGCTCTCGTACGCATCATGGCCGAGGAGGGGCTGGGGCTGGACGTCGTCTCGGGCGGGGAGCTGGCCATCGCGCGCCTCGCCGAGTTCCCGCTGGAGCGCGTCTATTTCCACGGGAACAACAAGACCGCGGCGGAGCTGCGGGACGCGGTGGAGTGGCGCGTCGGCAGGGTCGTGGTGGACAACTTCCACGAGTTGGAGCTCCTGGACGGTCTGGCCGAAAGGGCGGGGCGCCGCCAGCCGGTGCTCCTGCGCATCTCGCCCGGCGTGGACCCCCACACGCACCAGCACACCACCACCGGCGTCATCGATAGCAAGTTCGGCTTCACCCTCGCCAACGGCCAGGCCGAGGAGGCCGTTCGCCGGGCCCGGGCCGCGAGGAGCCTGGACCTCCTGGGCATCCACTTCCACCTGGGCTCGCCCATCTACGAGACCGGCCCCTATCAAGAGGGCATCCAGGTCACCCTCGAATGGGCGGCCGCCATGCGGGACCGCCACGGCCTGCAGCTGCACGAGTTCAGCCCCGGCGGCGGCTTCCCCATTCAGTACACCGTCGATACCCCGCCCCCGCCCCTGGCCGCCTACGCCACCGCCGTCACCGGCGCCGTCAAGGAGGGCTGCCGGCGGCTGGGGTTTGCTCTCCCCCGGCTGGCCATCGAGCCGGGACGCGCCATCGTCGGCAGGGCCGGCGTCGCCCTCTACACCGTCGGCGCCATCAAGGACATTCCGGGCGTCCGCACCTACGTCTCCGTGGACGGCGGCATGGGCGATAACATCCGCCCGGCTATCTATGGCTCCCGGTATGAGGCGGTGGTGGCCAATCGCGTCGAGGCCGAAGAGCGCGAGAAGGTTACCATCGCGGGCAAGTACTGTGAGTCGGGCGACGTGCTGATCAAGGACATCGAGCTGCCCAAGGTGACCGCCGGAGACCTCATCGCCATCCCGGCCTCGGGCGCCTACTGCATCGCCATGTCCAGCAACTACAACGCCATCTCTCGGCCGGCCATCGTCATCGTCCACAACGGCCAGGCCCGCCTGCTGCGCCGCCGCGAGACGGTGGAGGACCTGATCCGGCTGGACGCGCCGTAGGGCCCGGCGCGGAGTCCTCTATGTGGTCCCTCATCGGGCACGAGGGAGTGGTGGAGGCGCTGGCGCGGAGCCTCCGCGAGGGCCGCCTCTCCCACGCCTACCTCTTTGTGGGCCCCGAGGGCGTGGGGAAGATGGCCCTGGCGGTGAACCTGGCCCAGGCGCTGAACTGCACGGACCAGGCGCCCCCCTGCGACGCCTGCCGCGCCTGCCGCCGCACCCGCGAGGGCAAGCACGCCGATGTGCTAAGGCTCTCCCTGGCCCACGGCCGCGGCGCGCCGGCCGAGGCTCGCAAGGAGATCGGCATCGAAGAGATCAAGGCCCTCCAGCAGGCGGTGGGCCTCCAGCCCTTCGAGGGGCGGGCCAAGGTCTGCATCGTGGACGGGGCCGAGCACCTCTCCGGCGAGGCGGCCAACCGGCTGCTCAAGACGCTGGAGGAGCCGCCGGACAACGTCTGTTTCATCCTCCTGGCGCGAGCGATCGCCAACGTGCTCCCGACGGTCGCATCCCGCTGCCGGACCTACGAGCTGCGGCCGGTGCCGGCGGCCCGTATCGAGGAGGCGCTGATCGCCCGCCGCGCCGCCGAGGCCGCGGCCGCCCGGACGCTGGCGCGCCTGGCCGAAGGCCGCCCCGGCTGGGCCATCGCCGCCGCGGCCGACCCTAGCCTTGTGGAGAAGCGAGCCGCGGCGCTGGACGAGATCGCGGAGGTGGCGTCCCATGGCTACCCGGAGCGCCTGGCCCTGTCCGAGCGCCTCGCCGAAGGCTACTCCC
>CAZKTO010000009.1:0-31706 GCA_964555685.1 uncultured Dehalococcoidia bacterium | reverse complement strand
GCGGGTGCGCGGCGCCTCGTCGGGGAACAGCGAGGCGACCTCGTCGCGCAGGTGTCCGAGCGCCTCGCCGAAGGCTACTCCCGGGGGGACCGGGACGAGATCGCCCGGTGGCTGGCGCTGCTGCGCCAGTGGTGGCGGGACGTGCTCCTGGTCAAGGCCGGCCGGCCGGCCCTGGCGGTCAACGGCGACCGCCAGGAGGTCCTGGACCGGACTGCCGCCGCCCTCTCGCTCGCGGAGATCCACGCGGTCCTCGCCCGCGTCGGCGCGACGGCAGGGTATCTGGACCGCAACGCCAGCCCGCGCCTCGCCCTGGACGCGCTCCTCCTGCACCTGCCGGCCATCGCGCCCGGCGCCGCCGTGGTACGATAGGCGGTTCACAACCCCAGTGTGAAGAAAGGGCCACCCCTATGGCCGGTGTCGTCGGTGTTCGGTTTGTCAAGGCTGGCAAGGTCTTCTACTACGATCCCGGAGACGCCGCCCTCGACGTCAACGACTACGCGGTGGTGAGCACGGACCAGGGCGAGGAGCTGGGCTACGTGATCATCGCGCCCGGACAGGTCATCATGAGCAAGTTCAAGGGGCCGCTCCCGCCCATCGTCCGGCGCGCCAGCCCCGAGGACATCCAGAACCGGGACCGGCTGAAGGCCCAGGCGCAGGAGGCCCTCGCCGAGTGCAAGGCGATGGTCCGGGAGCTGAACCTCGCCATGAAGCCCGTGGACGCCCAGCTCACCCTCGATGGCGGCAGACTCACCATCACCTACACGTCCGATGACCGCGTGGACTTCCGCGAGGTGCAGCGGCGTCTGGGGGACCACTACCGGTCCAGGATCGAGCTCCGGCAGATCGGCCCGCGGGACGAGACGAAGATCCTGGACGGCGTGGGCCGGTGCGGCCGGACCCTCTGCTGCTCCACCTGGCTCGTCGAGTTTGCGCCCGTCACCATGAAGATGGCCAAGGAGCAGAACCTGCCCTTGAGCCCGCCGGGCCTCGCCGGCGTCTGCGGCAAGCTCCGCTGCTGCCTCCGCTATGAGTACGAGCAGTACCGCGAGCTGCGGCGCGGGTTGCCCAAGATCGGCAGCACCGTCATGACCGCCAACGGGCCGGCCACCGTCGTCGTGGGCCATCCGCTCAAGCAGACCATCACCGTGCGGCTGGAGAGCGGCGCGTGGGCCGAGGTGCCCATGGACGAGCTCCAGGGCGCCCATCCATAGCGTCCCGCACCGCTTTCCCAGCCCGCTGGGGACATCCGAGGCCCGCCCGTTGAGCGCGGGCCTCGTTCTTTGTCGGCGTCCTGGCCTGCCGCCAGGCTGTGCTACGATGGGAGTCCTTTAGGCTGCGGCCTCCATCGATCGGCGGAGCCGCGGCCCACGGAGAAGGGTGCCCGTGCCGCCGAAGATCGGTCTGACCCTGGGCCTGGGCGACGACGCCCCCCGCAGCCGCGTCATCGAGTACGCCCGGCGCGTCGAGGAGCTGGGCTACGACTCTCTGTGGGTCGGCGAGTCCTGGGGCCGGGACCTCTTCACCGTCCTCACCCACATCGCCTGCAATACCTCCCGCATCAAGCTGGCCACGGGCATCGTCAACGTCTTCAGCCGCACGCCCGCCCTGGTCGCCCAGAGCATCGCGTCCCTGGACGATATCTCCGGGGGCCGGGCGATCCTCGGCCTGGGCTCCAGCGGCGCCAAGGTCATCCAGGACTGGCACGGGGTCCCGTTCGAGACGCCCCTCGCGCGGACCCGCGAGTACATGGAGATCATCAACCTGGCTATAAGCGGCGAGCGGGTGCACTTCGACGGCCGCTTCTTCAAGCTGCGCGACTTCCGCCTGCGGTTCGAGCCGCCGCGCAAGCACATCCCCATCTACCTGGCCGCCATGGGGCCCAAGAACGTCGAGCTGGCCGGCGAGCTGGCCGATGGCTGGTGCCCGGTCTTCTTCTCGCCACGGCACCTGCCCGACTTCCGGGCGCGGCTGGCGGTGGGGGCGCAAAAGGCGGGGCGCACGGCCGAGAGCATCTCGCTGGCGCCGTGGATGATCGCCTGCGTCTCGTCGGACGCGGCCCACGCGCGGGCCTTGGCCCGGGGGCACATCGCCTACTACGTGGGCGGCATGGGGCGCTACTACAGTGAGCTCATGGTGCGCTACGGCTTCCAGGAGGAGGCCGCCCGCATCAGGGAGCTGTGGGCCGGCCGGCGGGACCGGGAGGGCGCCCAGGCCGCCGTGACCGACGCCATGGTGGACGCCCTGGCCGTCATCGGCGACGCCAAGCGCTGCCGCGAGCGCGTTCTGGAGATCCAGGCGGCGGGCGTCGACTCGCCGGTGCTCTTCGTGCCCTATGGCGCTGGTTGGAGCACCGTCCGCGAGACCATCGAGGGGCTGGCCCCCGCCGCCTTTCGCTGACGGGCCCTACCGCCGTTCGCTCACGGGAACGAACTTGCGCCACTCCTGCCGCTGCTCGAGGTAGGGCAGGAACAGGTAGTAGGGCGTCGCGGGCGGCGGCCGGGGCTCGGTGCGCAGGCGCATGCCGGCCTCATGGGGCGTGCGCCCCGCCTTGCGGTGGTTGCAGACGGTGCAGGCCGTCACCACGTTCTCCCACACATGCCTGCCGCCCCTCACTCTGGGCATCACGTGGTCCAGGGTAAGCTCGCGGGTCTCGGCGCCGCAGTACTGGCACTGGTGCCGGTCCCGGTGAAAGAGCTCGCGGCGGGTCAGCCGCCGGGCCGGGATGGGCCTCCGCACGTGGTACATCAACCGGATGACCGACGGGATCTCGATGGCCTGCCTGGCGGTGCGCAGGTAGCCCATGCCGTTCTCCATGAGCTCGGCCTTCCCCTTGCCCAGGAGCACCACCGCCCGCCGGACGGGACAGACATTCAGCGGCTCGTAGTTCTGGTTCAAAAGGAGCACCTGGAGGTTCGCCAGGGAACCCCTCGGCGGTCCAAATCCATTTCCTGGCCCCATGAGAACCGTTCCTGCCCTGTCTACTCCCGGGCCCGCTCCAGATCGTCGAGAGCGGCCTTGTAGCCGCCCGGGACCATGCCCAGGGCGCTCCCCGGCAGCTTTTTTCTCCCGTCAAGGTACCCTGGAACGAGCGCGGAGTCAACCAGCGCTCCTTTCAGGCGGTCGCGCAGGGTGGTGTCCGCCGCTGCCCGCTCGATACGCTCCAGCCGGCTTTCGGAGACCGCAAAGGCGAAGCGCGCCATGCCCACTACCAGGGCGCCGCCCAGGAGTAGCCCCGTGGCGATCCCGAACGCCACGCCGCCAATGCCGTCGGCCGCCTTCAGGACCGGGGGCCGCAGGACCCGTGCGGCCACGGAGCCCAGGACCTGGGCGGCGATGAAGACGGCGAGCAGGATGATCCCGTAGGCGATCACTGAGGTCGTGGCCTTGGCCTCCGGCGTGTCGGTGAACCAGCCGGCGGCGCGGTCGCTGATCTGCGCGGCCAGGATCGCGCCGAGGATGAGCCCAACGACGAAGAAGATAGAGCGCACCAGCCCCATCCTCGCGCCGATGACGCCGCCCAGGACCATCAGAACGAGGATGACGCCATCGAGCCAGTTCATGAGCGGGAGCTCCCTGGGCCGCCGCGCGAGGGCGGGACGGGGGGACACCGCCATTATACCGGGATGCCGGCGTCGTCGCAGCCTCGGCCTGGATCAAGAGCGGAAGGCTGGGAATCGGGCCAGGACCCGCTCGGGCAGCGTGGGGTCGCTGGCGATGATGAGGAGCGTCTGGTCGGCCTGGCGCCGCAGCACGTGGCGGTACCGTCCCACCGAGCCGGCCATCCCCTGGCCGTCCTGGCTCACGCCGGCGCCCCGGTTCCGGAGCAGCTTGGCGTAGGCCTCGGCGAACTCCCCGGCGTCCTTCGCGGTGTCCCACCGGACCAGTCCGAAAAGCAGCCGGGCCCCCGCGGGGCCGCTGAGCAGCGCCAGCCGGTCGCCGCCCCAGCCAGCGGCGGCGCGCCGCGCCTCGTCGCGCGGGATCGCTGCGTCCAGGAGCACGCGCAGGCCGAACTCACCCAGGCTGTCCGTCTTCCGCTTGGTCCACTCAGGACCGAGCTCCGCCGCCAGGTCGGGCAGCTCCACGGGGAGCGCCCCCTCGCCCGCCCGGTATCGCTCCGGGTGGATGATCTGCTCGGTGGTCGTCGGCGGCGAAGCGTAGGCCGCATCGACGGCGCGCCATCCGCCCCCGCGAAAGAGGTTGGTGACAAAGGCCAGCCCCTCCTGGTACGGGAACTGGATCAGCTCCCGGAGCACGAACGGGAACCTTTGGAGGCTGTCCTCTCCCTGCCGCTGGATCGCCTGCTGGAGCTCGCGCACGTCCATGAAGCGCAGGTACTGCGTCTGGAGCAGCGTCGCGTCGCCCTCCACGAGGGCATCGAAGGCGGCCTGGGCCTCCGAGTCGTCCTTGAGCAGTTTGTGGCGGGCGGCCAGGTCGAAGCGGGCCTGCTGGAGCGCATGGGTGAACTCGTGGGCGTAGGTGAACTCGTTGAGGGGCCCCAGGTCTGCCGTCGCGCTGATGAGCAGGATGTCGCCGGTGTCCAGGTCGAAGAGGCCCAAGACCTGGTCGGTGAGGAGGTCGATCTGGAGCGCCTTGAGGTCCTGGCCCTCTTCGAGGAGGCCGAGGAGCGTGAGGATCTCCTGCTGGATGGCCAGCTCCTCCGTGTGGCCCTCGATCTTCTCGAGGAGGAGGTGCCGCAGCTCCTCCTGGGTCACGAACTGCCGAGCCGGTTCCCGGCCGGCGGTCAGGCCCCGAAGGCCGATGACGCGCTCTTCGATCTGTTTGAGGGCGGCGAGGAGCTCGGGCGCGACGGTCGGCGCGGGAGCCCCGACCTGTCGGGGCGGCGCAGCCGCGGTCGCGACGGCGGTGGCGGGATGGGGCGTGACCGCGGGGGCTGGCGTCGCGGTCTGGGTGGGCGCGAGGGTGGGAGCCGAAGAGACGGCCCCGCTGCACGCGCCCGCGAGGATCGCGGCTGCGACGAAGGCCGCTATCCACCGCCAGGGCGTGAGCCTGCCCTCAGGCCTGTGGGGGACCATCGGAGCGCTCTCCGCGCCACGCCTGGCGATGCTGTGCGGCCACTGGAACATTGTATACCTCAAGCTATCCCGAAATTCCCTCCCCCTTGATGGGGGAGGGTGGGGGTGGGGGTGAAACCTAATCTGATGACCTGCATTTCGGGATGGCTTCCTCAGATACCTGCGAGTCCCGCCGTCTTGCTCCTCTTGACCGACGCCGGTATCCTAGCG
Organism: uncultured Dehalococcoidia bacterium; assembly: GCA_964555685.1. Lineage (GTDB taxonomy): Bacteria > Chloroflexota > Dehalococcoidia > SHYB01 > SHYB01 > CAZKTO01. The sequence goes on along the minus strand of CAZKTO010000009.1, from coordinate 26,463 downwards.
GCGGAGGGCCCATGGAGTTCGGGTTCACGGCGGAGCAGGAGCGCTTTCGAGAGGAGATACGCTCGTTCCTGGCCCGGGAGATGCCTCCCGGCTGGCGCGGCCGCAACTTCATCTGGATGAGCGACGAGGAGTGGCGCGTCGCCCGGGCGTTCGACCGCGCGCTGGGCCGGCGCGGCTGGCTGACCATCGCCTGGCCCAGGGAGTACGGCGGCCAGGAGCGCTCGGCCGTCGAGCAGATGATCTTCCAGGAGGAGATGGCCTACCGCCGGGCCCCCAACGGCGGCGGCTGGGCCCACGGCCCCCTCTTCGTGGGCCCCACCATCATCCACTACGGCGCCGAGGAGATGAAGCGCCGCTTCCTGCCGCCCATCTCGCGCGGCGAAGTGATCTGGTGCCAGGGCTTCTCCGAGCCCGCCGCCGGCTCCGATCTGGCGTCGCTGGAGACGCGCGCGGCGCGGGACGGGGACGACTTCGTCGTCACCGGGATCAAGCACCTCATCGGCCAGGGCCAGCGCGCCGACTGGTGCATCCTGGCCGCCCGGACGGACCCGGACGCGCCCAAGCACAAGGGGGTGAGCCTCTTGCTGCTCGACATGCGCTCGCCGGGCGTCCGCGTGGAGCTCATGCCGACCCTCCCCGAGGACGGCGCTCAGAGCCGTATCATCCTGGAGCGCGTACGGGTGCCAAAGGACCGGCTGGTAGGCGAGGAGAACCGGGGCTTCTATCAGATGATGACGACGATGGACCTGGAGCGGAACCGCATCGCCCAGGCCGCCGAGGCGAGCCGCGTGGTGGACGACCTCTGCGCCTTCGCCCGCGAGCGCGGGATGCTCGCCCGGGCGCCGGTCCGGCACCGGCTGGCCCAGCGCCGCATCGAGGCGCGGGTGGCCGTGCTCCTCAACTACCGCGTCGCGTGGCTTCAGGGCCTGGGGCAGATCCCCAACGCCGAGGCTTCCATCGCCAAGCTGGTGACGGAGGAGGCGCGCCAGCGCGTCGCGGCGACGGGCGTCGAGATGCTGGGCCTGGCGGGCCAGCTTGGCGTCGGCGAGCGCCGCGCGCCGGCACTCGTAGGGCAGGCGCCCGGCGAGTGGCAGGACTACTATCTGGCCATGGTCTCGGCCACCATGGTGGGCGGAAGCTCCGAGGTCCAGCGCAACGTCATCGCTCAGCGCGGCCTCGGCCTGCCGCGGTAGCGCCGACCCGCTGCGGTCGCTAGCGGCGGAAGTGCGGCATGACCTCGCGGGCGACGAGCTCCAGGCACTCCTGGCCCACCTCGTAGGACAGGCCGCCGATGAGGGGATGGAACACGAGGCCCGCCGCGGGGCCGTAGGCCCGCTCCACGCGCCTGCCGAAGGTCACCGCCTCCTCCGGCGTCAGGATCAGGTGGCTCCCGCTCCGGCGCAGCTCCTCCGCGTCGGCGACAGGCCGCATGGGGATATTGGGGTCGTCGGTGGCGGCGATGCCTCCGTACTCGTCCATCTCGTACTTGGCGTGGGGCGCGATGCGCTTCCAGGCGGCGCCGGGATCGCGGGCCACATGGAGGAGCCAGGGCAGCGTGGGCGCGTCCGCGGGCGGCGGCTTGGGCGCCGGGCCCGGGTCCTTGCCGAGCTTGATGAGCTCGTCGCGGTAGTAGGGCATCCAGCGCGGCGTCACGGGCCAGAAGCCGTCGGCGATGCGGGCGGCCCGGCGGGCGGCCGCCTCCGAGTTCCCGCCCATGAGGATCTTGGGCCGCGGCTTCTGGACCGGCTTGGGCGTCATGCGGACGTTCTTCAGCCTCCAGTGCCGTCCTTCGAAGCTGAAGACCTCCTGCTCCCAGCAGCGGCGGATGATCTCGATCCCCTCTTCCATGCGGCTGGCCCGCTCGCTGCGCGGGACCCCGAACCCCTCGAACTCCACGCGACGGTAGCCGGCCCCCAGGACCAACTCCAGGCGGCCGCCGCTGATGATGTCCACCAGGGCCGCGTCCTCGGCCACCGTCACCGGGTGCTTGATGGGCAGGAGGACGAGATTCAAACAGATGCGGATGCGCTTGGTCCGGGCGGCCACAGCCGCGGCGGCGACCAACAGCGACGGGACGAAGCCGTCCTCGACGAAGTGGTGCTCCGAGAGCGTCAGGCGGCTGAAGCCATGGTCGTCGGCCCAGGCCGCCTGGTCCAGGAACTGGGCGTAGTAGCGGTCGAAGGGGCGCCGCCACTGGGGCGGATTGCGGAGGTCGTAGCGAAGGTTGAACTGCATGAGCCCTCCCTCCCGTGCCGCGCCCTACGCCGTGAAGCCGCCGTCGACGATCTGGATGTGGCCCGTCACGAAGGACGCGTCGTCCGACATGAGCCAGACGATGGCCTGGGCCAGCTCCTCGGGCCTGCCGAGCCGGCCCCGGTGATCGGCCCGACCTTGCCCTCCAGCCGGCCCATGCGCTACCTCCCCAATCTAGCGCCCGCACTATAGCACGCCTCGGCTACACCGACGGGCAGGCACCCTTCGGCTTCGCTCAGGGCAGGCTCCGGCCTGCCCCTACGGCAGGAGGGCATTCCCATTGCCCGCCTGTCCTTATGGTTCACCGTCCCCCGTGCTATAGTGCCGCACGAGTCCAGTACGGGAGGTCCGCCATGCCCCTCGATCCGCAGGCGAAGACGGTGCTCGACCAGCTGGCCACGCTGAAGCGGCCGCCCATGCAGACCCTGACGCCCGCCGAGGCGCGGGCCCAGACGCTGGCGGCGCCCCGCGCTCCCGGCCCGCAGGTGCACCGCGTGGCCGGCGGGAAGGTCCCTGGGCCCGGTGGCGATATCCCGGTGCGTACCTACACCCCCGCAGGCCGGGGCCCCTTCCCGGGGCTCGTCTACTTCCACGGCGGCGGCTGGGTCATCTGCAACCTGGACACCCACGACGGCACGGTACGCCACATCGTGGACCGGGCCGGCTGCGTCGCCGTCTCCGTCGACTACCGGCTGGCGCCCGAGCACCGCTTTCCCGCCGGGCCCGAGGACTGCTACGCCGCCACCAAGTATGTGGCCGAGCACGCCGGGGAGCTCAATATCGACCCGAAGAGGATCGCCATCGCCGGCGATAGCGCGGGCGGCAACCTGACGGCCGTGGTGGCCCTCATGGCCCGGGACCGGGGTGGCCCCGCTCTGGTCCACCAGGTGATGCTCTACCCGGTCATCGATCGGAACTACCAGACCCGGTCCTACCAGGACAACGCCAGCGGCTACCTCTTGACCAAGGAGATGATGGTCTGGTTCTGGGACCTCTACCTGCGTTCCCCCGCCGACGCCTCGCACCCCTACGCCGCGCCCATCAAGGCCGCCGACCTGCGGGGCGTGGCGCCCGCCACGATCATCACGGCCGAGTTCGACCCGCTCCGGGACGAGGGGGAGGCCTACGCCAGGCGGCTCCAGCAGGCGGGCGTGCCCACCGTCTGCACTCGGTACGACGGCATGATCCACGGCTTCTTCGGGATGGTGGAGGCCATGGACAGGTCCAGGCAGGCGATGCAGCAGGTGGCGGCGGCGCTCAAGAGGGCCTACGGGACGTAGGGGCGGGGCGGCGTCTCGACGAGCGCCTGGCGCGGGCGACCGCCGCCACGCCGCCGGATCATCGCCATCCAGTCGCGACGGCTCGGCGGGCAACGCACCGTTATACGCGCTCTGGGAGACGGGTCACGTGCCCCACGCCGGAGCGCCGCTGGCGCCCCGGCTCACGCACCTGGTCCCAAGGGCGCCGTGCCGATGATCCTGTCCCGCTCGAGCCGGGCCAGCTCGGCGCCGGTCAGGCCCAGCAGCTCTTGGAGCACCTGCCGGTTGTGCTCGCCCACCGTTGGCGCTGGCCCGCTCCAACGCAGCGGCTCCCCGTCCACCAGGTACGGCGGACGCGGGTAGGGCTTGGTCCCCACGTAGGGGCGGTCGATCTGCTGGTAGAGAGCGCGCGCCGCCAGATGCGGGTCTTGGGAGAGGTCGCGGGCATCGAGGGCGGCGCCGGCGGCCACGCCCGCCTCCTGCAGGATGCGCATGACCTCGCGCTTCTCCTGGCCCGCCGTCCACGCCGCGATCTGCCGGTCCAGCTCGTCCTGGTGCTTCCACCGCCCCAGCTCGTTGGCGAAGCGCGGGTCCTGGGCCCACGCCGGACCGCCCAGGGCCCGCACCAGCCGGCGCCACTCCTCGTCGCCATAGACGGCGATGGCCACCCACTGGTCCTCCCCGCGACAGGCGTAGAAGCTATGGGGGGCCGCCGTGGGATGCCGGTTCCCCGTCCGCGAGGGGACGCGGCCGTTGAGCTGGTAGTCCAGGACGGGGCCCGCCGCGAACGTCGTCAGGGCCTCCAGGTGCGCCAGATCGACGGCCTGGCCCCGGCCGGTGGCGCGGCGCGCCTCCAGGGCCGTCATGACGGCGAAGGCGCCGTACATGCCCATGATCGGGTCGGCGGCGGCGCCGATGTTGCACGGCGGGCCGTCGGCGAATCCCGTGTGGTGGGCGATGCCCGAGAGCTGCTCGAGATTGAAGGCGAAGCCGGTGTAGTTCCTCCACGGGCCGCTGGACCCGAAGCCCGGCATGGACACGGCGATGATGCCCGGGTTCTCCTTCTGGAGCATGGGGTAGCTCAGGCCGAAGTTCTCCATGACGCGGGCGCTGTAGTTATCGATGATGACGTCGGCCACGCGGACGAGGCGCAGGAGCAGGGCCACGCCCTCGGGCCTCGTCAGGTCCAGCGTGACGTCCTTCTTGCCCAGGTTGAAGGCGAGGAACGTCGGGGCCGCCTCCCAGGGCCGGTCGCCCTTGGCCGAGTAGCCGCCCCGGTAGCCGTCCAGCCGCTGGACCGATTCGACCTTGATGATCTCGGCGCCCAGGCCCGCGAGGTTCATCGTCGCGTAGGGCCCGGCCCACCAGTGGCTCAGGTCGATGACCCGTACGTCCTCCAGCGGCAGTCGCGTCATGGCTTCGCGCGCTCCTAGATCGCCCGCTGCTCCCGCAGCTTCACCAGCTCCATCGACGAGAGGCCCAGCAGGCCGGAGTAGACCTCGGTGTTGTGCTGGCCCAGGGCCGGCGCTGGCGACCGCAGGGCCCACGGCGTGGCCGCCATGCGGACCGGGGCGCCGGGCTGCTCCGCCTCCCCCAGGCGCGGGTGGCCCGTCCTCACGAAGTAGCGCCGGTCGCGGAGCTGCTCCGACTCCACGATGTCCTTGGCGGTGGAGACCAGGCCCGTGGCGACCCGCCAGCCCTGCCCCTCGTGGAAGAGGTCGCGGGCAGACTTGCCGGCGAAGTAGGCCTCGACCCGCTGGCGCAGGTAGTCGGTGTGCTGCCAGCGGCTGGCCGATGTCTTGAACCGCTCATCCGTCAGCAGCTCCTCAATGCGCGTCCACTGGCACAGGAGCTCCCAATGGCTCTCGGTGAGGGTGTTGACGCCCAGGTAGCCGTCCTGAGCACGCAGGATGCCCTGGCTGGGGAAGGGGTACATGCCGCGCGTCTCGATGATGCCGGTCATGGCGTACCGCAGGACGGAGGCGGGCAGCATGCACGTCACCGTCTCCAAGACCGAGAGCTCGGCGTGGTGGGCCTGGCCGGTGTCCTGGCAGAGCCGGTAGACGCCCAGCGCCGCCGAGGCCGCCTGCAGCCCCGCGACCTGCAGCGCCAGGTCCAGCCCCGCCTGGAGCGGCGGCCGGTCCTTGTGGCCCAGGTACTGGGCCCAGGCCCCCAGGGCGCAGAGCACCAGATGATCGGCCCGATAGTCCCGGTAGGGCCCCGAGAGGCCGAAGTTGGTGATGGAGACGGTCCCGATCTTGGGGTTGGCCTGGGCCAGCGTCTGGTGCTCCAGCCCCAGCCGTGCGAGGACCCGCGGCGGCGAGCTCGTGACGACGAGATCGACGGCGCGGACCAGGTCCCGGAGGATCGCCTGACCAGAGCCGGTGGTCAGATCGAGGGTGACGCCTCTCTTGTTGCCGTTCAGATAGACGAAGATGCCGCTGGCCTCGGGGTCGGGCGCGTCGCCGGGAAAGGGCCCGAGGCGGCGGGCCACGTCGCCGCCGCCGGGCCGCTCCACCTTGATGACCTCAGCGCCATAGTCGGCGAGGAGCTTGGTGCAGTAAGGCCCGGCGATGTGCTGGGTGAGGTCCAGGACGCGCACGTGGGCGAGGGCCCGCCCCCTCGGATGACGCGGGGCAAGCTCTGGGCCTGTCGAAGGGGCGCTGGACATCGGTCTCCCTTCGGCCCCTAGCCCTCTCGCGCCGGGAGGGGCTCCTCCCAGACGTACAGAGGATCGCTGGGGTCCGGCCGGCGCATGAAGAGGTACCGCGCGCCCATGAAGCCGTGGGGGTGAGTGGTCAGGCGCGTCTCGACGCTGCCCAGGAGCCCCAGCCCCTGGGCTCGCAGGTAGCGGCCCGCGCCCTCCGGGTCGGTCGTCGTCAGGCAGACGCCGTGAATGCCCGGCCCCTGCGTCTCCACGACGCGCGTGAGCTGCGAGCCCTGTTCTTTCGGCACCATGATGACCACGCGGGAGGTCCCCATGGCGTAGAACTTGCTGCGCTGGGCGTGCTCGCCCTCCAGGCGCTCGCCTATCTGCCTCGCGCCCAGGACGTTCCGGAAGAAGCGGTCGGCCTTGGGCACGTCGTCCACGAGGAGCGTGACGGACCAGAGACCATCGAAGACGATGGGGCCTGGGTCTCCATGAGCGCGCCAGCCGGGGCGGCCGCGGGGGTCGCCGGGCGGGGCGGCGTCGGTGAACTCCATGCGAACGCCATGGGCGGACGCCGGGTCGATGGCGAAGTGCCCGGCGTGCCGCTCGACGATCCGGACCCCGTGGCCCTGGAGCCACTCGGCGGCTTGCGCCATGTCCCGGACCCGCAGCGTTATCGAGTGGAAGCGCCCGCCGTGCTTGGCCGTGTAGGCCTCCGAGCGTTGCTTGGGCGCCACGTCGATGAGCTCGACGCAGAGGTCGTGGACGAGGAGGAGCGAGGACTCGCGCCCCTGGGCCGGCAGCCGGCCCTCATAGAAGACGGTGGCGCCCAGGATGCGCTGGTAGAGCGCCTTGGCGGCGGCTCGGTCCAGCACGGCGTGGGTGACGTGGGCGAGCTTCTCAATCTGGATCATGCGGATGGCAGAGACCCGGCCCGGATGCCCCCAGGCGGCCAGGCGCCCGTAAGGATAGTATGCGCCCCAGGGGCCGTCAAGGAAAGCGCCGGGGCGTTTTACGGAGCCGAGCATTGATTGCTCAACCTCGGTCCTCGCTCACGCCACTCGTGACCTAACCCCCTGGCCCCCCTTCGGAAGACTCAGGGCAGGCTCTTCCCTAAAGAGGAAGGGGGGTATCGTCCCTCTCCCTTCAGGAGAGAGCTTGCCCCGAGTCCTTCGAGGGGGACAGGAGGGAGAGGGCCAGAACGCCAGGTCGTTTAGGAACTTATGCATTCATCTGTAAAACACCCTGGCAAAGAGGCTGGGCGCCGTTGACGCTCTCCCCTCGCTCCCGTATCATGGCCGCGCCATGCCGGACTACACCAAGCCCTTCCCCGTCCTCGACGAGGACAACCGCGACTTCTGGGAGGGCGCCCGGCGTCACGAGCTCCTCATCAAGCGCTGCGGCGACTGCGGCTTCTATATTCACTACCCCAAGCCCTTCTGCCCCAAGTGCTGGTCGGAGAACGTCAAGCCCCAGAAGGTGAGCGGCCGGGGCAAGGTCTTCACCTTCTGCATCGTCCGGCAGCAGTTCCAGCCGGGGATGCCGCCGCCCTACGTCGTCGCCCTCGTCGAGCTCGAGGAGCAGCCCGGCGTGCGCCTCACCACCAACATCGTGGGCTGCGCGCCGGAGGAGGTGCGCATCGGCATGCCCGTCGAGGTCACCTTCCAGGATGTGGCAGCGGACCTTTCGGTGCCGTACTTCAAGCCCGCGGCGGGGTTACGTGATTGAGCTACCACCGGGACAAGGTCGCCGTCGCCGGCGTCGGCTACAGCCGCATCGCCCGGCAGACGGGCATGAGCGTCACCGGCCTGGCCATCGAGGCCTGTATCAACGCCCTCAAGGACGCCGGCCTGAAGCCTATCGATGTGAACGGCCTGGGCGGCGCCAGCCCGCCCAACGCCATGGATGTGGCCGAGGGCGTCGGCATCCCCAGCCTGACCTGGTACTGCAACTTCTCCTACGGGCCGGCCGCCATCACCGGCGTTGTCGAAGCGGTGGCCGCCGTGGCCAGCGGCATGTGCGACGTGGCCATCGCTTACCGGAGCATCGTCAAGCCGCGGCCCCAGCCCTTCCCGCCCGAGGCGCGGGCGGTGCTGGCCAGCTACTCCACCATGTGGCCCGAGGCGGCCTTCCGCGCCCCCTACGGCTCCAACAACATCCTCGCCTGGGCGCCCCTCTGGATGCGGCGCTTCATGCACGAGACGGGCGTCACCGAGCGCCAGCTCGGGAACATCTCCGTCACCCTTCGGCGGCACGCGTCCATGAACCCGCGGGCTGTCATGCGCACGCCCATCACCATCGAGGACTACCTGGCCTCGCGCTACATCAGCGAGCCCATGCGTCTGCTGGACTGCGACCTGCCGGTGGACGGCGCTGGCGCCATCGTGCTCGTCCCGGCCGGGCGCGCCCGCGACTTTCCGCACCCGCCGGTCTACGTCTCGGCCGCCAACTTCGGCGTGGGGCCGCGGCCGAACTGGGAGCAGTGGGACGATATGCGCCACCAGTCGTCCTGGTACGTGGCCGACCGGCTGTGGAGGATGAGCGGGCTCTCGCCCAAGGACGTGGACGTGGCCGGCCTCTACGATGGCTTCACGTACCTGACGGCCCTCTGGATCGCGGACCTGGGCTTCTGCAAGCTGGACGAGCTGGGCGGCTTCCTTGAGGGCGACAACCTGAGCTACAAGGGCAAGTTCCCGCTCAACACCAGCGGCGGGCAGCTCTCCGAGGGGCGCATCCACGGCATCGGCCTGATCAACGAGGTGATCCTCCAGTTGCAGGGCCGGTGCGGCGAACGCCAGGTGAAGGACGCCCGCGTGGGCGTCGCCTCCAACGGCGGCGGCCCCCTCGCCGGCGCCGCCGTCTTCCGGCGGGGGTAGGCCAGGGCCGTTCGGTTGTCCCGGGAACCCTCTTTTGTAAAAGAGGTCTCCCCAGCACAGCAATGAGCCGGGGTGTGGCGTTGACCTTGGCGGGGCGGCAGAGGAGGATAGAGGGGCCGGCGCTCGGGGCCGCTGACGAAAGGGATCCGTCTTGTTCATACGCGTGGTGGCACTGGGGGCGATGGCGGTTGCCCTGGTGGGTGCGGCGGCAACGACGGTCGACGCTCAGGAGCGGGAGATCGAGCTGGCTCGGCGAGTCAGCGGGCCATATCAGATCACGCTCTTCGCTCAGCCGCCGGAGCCGGTGGCCGGCCTGGGCACGCGCCTGACCGTGCACCTGCTGGCCGCGGCCGACGGGAGGCCAGTGCCGGACGCCACCGTGCAGCTCACGATGACCAAGCCCGATGGGGAGCTCCTGGGGCCTGTGGAGTTCCTGCGACAGCCCACGAGCCAGGGGTTCTACGGCGTCCTTATCTCGATGGACGACTCGGGACGCTGGGGCTTCACGGTCACGGCGACGGGCGCTCTGGGCGCGGGCAGCGTCGATGGCGCCATCGTGGCGCGGACCCCCGACCGCGCGGGATGGACGGGCACCGTCACGTGGCTCGTGGCGGTGGGCGTGGTCGCCGGCATCGCGCTCCTGGCCTGGGCCACCATGCGGCGGCGGAGCGCCATCCGCTCCGGCGGCCCCCGCCCGTAACGGCCAGGGTCGTTCGGTTGTCCTGGGAACCCTTTCTTGACAGAAAGGTGTTCCCGGAATAATCGAAGGGCCCTGCGGTAACGGCGGCGCGCGTGGCCTGGGCCTGGGCCCTTTGCTACAATGGCTTCAGCCTTCAGGGGGGTCAGGTTGGTGGACGTCTACCGGCTATCGCCCGACCAGGTCTGCGCCATCCTCCAGGAGGGGAAGGTCTGCGGGCAGCGCGGCTCCCTCGCCGGGTACAACGCCACCTTCCTGGTCGAGATCGAGGCAGGGAAGTCCACGGTCTGCCCGGCGGTCTACAAGCCCCAGCGCGGCGAGTCGCACCTGTGGGACTTTCCCACGGGCACCCTCTACCAGCGCGAGTACCTGGCCTATCGGGTGAGCCAGGCGCTGGGCTGGGCCATCGTGCCGCCCACCGTGATCCGCCAGGGGCCCCACGGCATCGGCTCGGTCCAGCTCTACGTCCGCGCCGAGGCCGGGGTCCACTTCTTCAATCTGGTCGAGCGGCACAAGGACGCCATGGTGCGCATCGCCCTCTTCGACTGCCTGATCAACAACGCCGACCGGAAGGGCGGCCACGTGCTGCGCGACGCCGACGGCCGCATCTGGGGAATCGACCACGGCCTCTCGTTCCTCGCCGAGCCCAAGCTGCGCACGGTCATGTGGGACCTGAGCGACGAGCCGGTCTCCCGCGAGCTGAAGGCGAGCATCGCCGCGGCGCTCAAGGACGATGGGCTGCACGGCGATCTGCAGGCGCACCTGACCTCCAGGGAGGTCGCGGCGCTGAGCGAACGAGCCGCGTGCCTGCTGGCCTCGTCCACCATCCCCATGGCCCGCCTCGCCGACTCGTGGCGGCCCTACCCGTGGCCACCCATCTGATGAAGGAGGCGCCTCGCCATGCAGCGGTGCCAGTACCCCAAGTGCGAGCGCGTGGTGCGCAACCCGAACAAGTTCGGCCTGTGCCACGTCCACGTGGACATGGCGGAGTTTTTCGTGTGGTTCGCCGACTACCTCCAGCGCGCCGAGCGCATCGCGGGCCGGGGCGCCACCTTGCGATCGAGCGGGCTCGTCCTGCCGCCGGGGAGTGGGGCCTAGGGGCGCTCCCTGGCGGGCCGCGCCCTGATTGACAGTTGTGCGGCCCTTTGCTAGATTGAGTTGGTTAGCACTCGCTGGTCTGGGGTGCTAACGTTTTTGTTTCATGGAGGCCGTATGCCGATCTACGAGTATGAATGCGCCAACCGGCACCGCTTCGAGCTCCGGCAGGAGTTCCACGCGGAGCCGCGGGCCAGCTGCCCCACCTGCAACGGCGCGTCCCGCCGGGTGATCCTGCTGGTGCCCGTCCACTACAAGGGGAGCGGCTTCTACACCACCGATTACGGCCGCGGCAAGGCCCCGAAGGAGGAGTCCGGCGACGGCTCCGCCAAGGGCGAGACCAAGGACGGGACCAAGGCCTCGACCAAGGACACGACGGGCGACGGCGCTAAGAGTGAGACCAGGGACGGGGCCAAGGCCTCGGCCAAGGACACGGCGGGCGACGGCGCCAAGAGCGGCTCCTAGCCCCCGGGCGCCCCTCGCGTGCGCGTCCTGCTCCAGCGCGTCGCCCGGGCCTCCGTATCCGCGGGCGGCGTGGAGGTCGCCCGGATCGGGCCAGGGCTCGTGCTCCTCGTCGGCATCGCTCAGGGCGATACGGAGGAGGACGCCCGCTACCTCATCGACAAGGTCGTCCACCTGCGCATCTTCCCCGATGCGACGGGCCGCTTGGACCGCTCCGCGCTGGATGCGGGCGCCGAGCTCCTCCTGGTCAGCCAGTTCACCCTCCTCGCCGAGACGCGCAAGGGGCGGCGGCCCAGCTTCGTCGCGGCGGCGTCACCTCAGGATGCGGAGTCGCTCTTCCAGCGCTTCGTGGAGCTGGCACGGGCGGCCATCCCGCGCGTCCAGACCGGCAGGTTCCGAGAGCATATGCTGGTCGAGATCCACAACGATGGCCCGGTGACCATCCTGCTGGATAGCGAGGACCGGCGCCGCTCGCGCTCCGGCGAGCTCAAGGAAGGCTAGTACTCAGTCAAGTTAATTCTTTCAAGCCACCAGAGGGCATGGCTGCCGCCTCGTCATTGCGAGCCCCGATGATATCGGGGCGCGGCAATCTGGTGGAGTGGCGGGGCCACCCCCTCTCCAAGGACTTGGAGAGGGGGCAGGGGGTGAGGCCACGTGGCGAGCAGCAGAGAACAAACCCCCATGAAAACTATGTTGACTGAGTGCTAGAATGCGTCCGGCCCGTCGCGGCCTGGCCCCGGCGCGACCGAGCCGCGTGGCGGCATCGGGGGCGGGGCGCCGCTCCCAAGAGGGCAGGGCTGCACCATGGCTACCCCACAGGCGCTGGAAGGGTATCGCGTCCTCGACCTCGCGGACGAGAAGGCCGTCTACTGCGGGAAGCTCCTGGCCGACCTGGGCGCCGACGTGATCAAGGTGGAGCCCCCGGGCGGGGACCGCACCCGAGGCATGGGCCCCTTCTGGCGGGGCGCGCCGCATCCGGATCGGAGCCTCTTCTTCTGGTACATGAACACGAGCAAGCGCGGGATCACGTTGGACGTGACGAAGCGCGACGGCCAGGAGCTCTTCCGGCGCCTGGCGAGATCGGCGGACGTGGTCGTGGAGTCGGCGCCGCCGGGCTGGATGGACGGCCTGGGCATCGGGTTCGAGGCCCTGCGCGCCGTCAACCCCCGCCTGGTCTTCGCCTCGGTCACTGGGTTCGGGCAGTCGGGGCCGTACCGGGACTTCAGGGCCGACGAGATGATCGCCATGGCCATGGGCGGCGTCATGCACTCCAGCGGTCCGCCGGAGCGGCCACCGGTCCGGTCGCGGATCCCGGCCATCGGCTATCTGGCGTCCATGCACGCGGCCCAGGGCGTCCTGATGGCCCTGCGGGCGCGCCGGCGCACCGCCCGGGGCCAGCACGTCGATATCTCGATGCAGGAGAGCGCGGCCACCACCCTCTGCGAGTTCGGCGTCAACTCCTACACCGGGCCCATGAAGTTCTCCATCACCCGCTGGTACGGTCACGACCGCACGGGAACGGTCCCCTTCGGCAACTACCCGTGCAAGGACGGCTACGTGAGCCTGATCATCACCCGGCCCGCCCACTGGACGACGTTCATCCAGTGGTGCGCGGAGGTGACGGGGAACACGGAGATCCTGGACGAGAAGTACGAGGGGGACCGCCGCCCCCATGTGGCGGCCTTGCGCCCCATCTTCATCGATTTCGCCAAGCGCTTCACCAAAGCGGCGCTCTACGCCGAGGGGCAGCGGCGCCACCTGACCTTTGTGCCGGTCAACACCATCGCCGAGGTAGCGGCGCACGCGCAGCTTGCCGCCCGCGGCTACTTCGCCGAGGTCCGGCACAAGGAGTTGGGCGCGACGGTCCGCTACCCAGGCGCCCCATACCAGCTCAGCGCGAGCCCCTGGCGCATCGGGCGGCGCCCGCCCCTCGTCGGCGAGCACAACGCCGAGGTCTATGGCAAGGAGCTGGGGCTGGCGCCACCGGAGATCGCGGCCATGCGGACGGCGGGCGTCGTCTAGGCGCGGCAGGCCGGTTGGAAGAAGGAGCGTGTCCATGAGCCTTCGAGCGCTGGAAGGGGTCCGGGTCCTGGACTTCACCTGGGTCCTGGCCGGACCCATCATGAACCGGGCCCTGGCCTACCATGGCGCCGAGGTCATTCGCATGGAGACCACCAAGCGCCTGGACCCCGTCATGCCATTCTTCGCCGTCAGCGCCGAGACCCACGCGGGCAAGCTGAGCGCCGGCCTCGACGTCTCGCACCCCGAGGGGCGCAAGCTCTTCGAGCGGCTGGTGAAGGTCAGCGACCTCGTCACGGATAACTACGCCGCGGGCGTCATGGAGAAGCTGGGCCTCACCTACCAGGCCCTGAGCGCCGTCAACCCTCGGATCATCCAGGTCACCATGCCGGCGATGGGCTCCTCCGGCCCGCACAAGGACGACGTGACCTTCGGCCCGAATCTGCACGCCCTGGCCGGCCTCGATCATCTCACGGGCTACCCGGACACCGTCCCCGGGGGCATCGGCATCGCCTACGCCGACTACGCTGCGCCGGGGCACGCCATCGTCGCCATCCTCGCAGCCCTGGAGTACCGCGACCGGACGGACAAGGGCCAGTGGATCGATCTCTCGCAGTTCGAGTCGCTGGTGTCGCTCATGGGGCCGGAGCTGCTGACGTACCTGGTCAACGGCGAGGAGACCGTCCGGGACGCCAACCGCAGCCCCTGGCAGGCGCCGTACAACTGCTATCCGTGCCGGGGCCAGGACAAGTGGATCGCCATCGCCGTCTCCACAGACGAGGAGTGGGTGGCGCTGTGCGCGGCCATGGGCCAGCCGGGCCTCGCCGGCGACCCGCGATTCGCGACGCTGGCGCTGCGGCTGAAGAACCGAGACGAGCTGGACCGGACCATCGGGGCGTGGACCTCGGCCCGCACCTCCTACGACGTGATGATGACGCTCCAGGCGCGGGGCGTAACCGCCGGCATGGTCCAGGACATCCCGGAGCTGATCGAGGACCGGCACCTGGCCGCCCGCGGTTTCCTGCACCGAGACGTGCCCGACCACTGGCTCGGCAAGGTCTCCATCGGCGGGACCCAGGTGCGCCTGAGCGAGACTCCGGGGGCCATCACCGGCCCCGCGCCCTACATGGGCCAGCATAACGACTACGTCTTCGGGAAGCTTCTGGGCCTGTCCCAGGCCGAGATCAAGCGGTACACGGAGATGCAGGTCATCGAGCTGACGCCGCCCGAAAAGTACCCGGTGCCGCCGCAGCTGGCGGCGCTGCTGCCGAAGAGGAGCTGAGGCATCCGCAGATGATGCAGAGGGCGCAGATTTGGGGCGCCCGGATTCCTCCCGGGCGCACGGACCGAAGGCAAGGGTGCTCTCATGGACTTCCGGTTCACTGAAGCCGAGGAGCGATTCCGGCAGGAGGTGCGCGACTTTATCCGCACCGAGATGCCGCAGGAGCTGCGCCGCGAGGGGCACGCCGCGGCCTACTCCATCGAGCATCTGGATATCGAGAAGGAGTGGCGGCGCAAGCTGGGCCGCAAGGGGTGGCTCCGCCTGGGCTGGCCCGCCGAGTACGGCGGCACGCCCGCCACCATGATGGAGCGCTACGTCTTCGCCTGGGAGATGGCCGTCCACGGCGCGCCCATGAACTCCAGCGCCGTGAGCTGGGTGGCGCCCACGCTCATGCGCTACGGCAACGACGAGCAGAAGAAGAAGTTCCTGGGACTCATCGGCAGCGGCGAGATCGACTTCGCCCTGGGCCTCACGGAGCCCAACGCCGGCAGCGACCTGGCCTCCCTCCAGACGCGCGCCGAGGCCAAGGGCGACGTCTACGTGATCAACGGGCAGAAGATCTTCACAAGCCTGGCCCACAAGGCCGAGTACGTCTGGCTCGCCGCTCGCACGAACCCCAGCGTCCCCAAGCACAAGGGCATCTCCGCCTTCATGGTGGACCTCAAGACACCGGGTATCACCATCCAGCCTCTCATGGGCCTCGGCGGCGAGCGGACCAACGCCACGTTCTGGGACAACGTCGTCGTGCCGCGGGAGAACATGGTGGGCGAGCAGGACCGCGGCTGGTACTACATCACCACCTCCCTGGACCTGGAGCGGCTCTCCGTGGCTGGCGTGCCCGGGCTGGTGACGACCCTCGAGCGACTGGAGGCCTACTGCAAGGAGACCGCGATCGACGGCCGGCCCCTCATCGAGCGGGAGGCGGTGCGCAACGCCCTGGCGGACCTGCACGTGGAGGTCCACGCGGCCGTGATGCTGAGCCACCGGACGGCGTGGATGCTCCACCGGGGCAAGGTCCCGTACTACGAGGCCTCCATGCTCAAGGTCTACAGCACGGAGCTGCTCCAGCGCATGGCGGACGTGGCGACGCAGCTCTTGGGCATGTACGGCCAGGTCCAGGCCGGCTCCAGGCACGCGCCCATGGACGGGCGCATGGAGCAGCTCCATCGCGTGGCGGTCATGATGACGTTCGGCGCGGGCGCCAACGAGGTCAACCGGAACCTGATGGCGCTCCAAGGGCTGGGCCTGCCGCGCGGCTAGCCGGGAACGTCACTCCCTGTCCCGGCGGGAGAGCGGGCGCCCCGGCGTGCCGGGGTGGGTGAGGGAACGCCTTGGACCTGGACTTCAACGAACAGCAAGAGATGTTGCGCAAGAGCGCGCGGGACTTCCTCTCCAAGGAGTGCCCCATCGACCTCGTCCGGGAGCTGGAACGGGACGCAACGGGCTTCTCGCCCGGCCTCTGGCGGAAGGTCGCCGGCCTCGGCTGGCTGGGCATCCCGTTTCCGGAGCGGTACGGCGGGTCCGAGGGCTCGTTCATCGACGTGGCGCTGGTGATGGAGGAGCTGGGCCGGGCCGTCTTCCCCGGGCCCTATCTCAGCAGCGTGGTCCTGGCCGGCCTCGCCATTCTCGATGCGGGGTCGGAGGAGCAGAAGGCGGAGCTGCTGCCCGCCATCGCGCGGGGGGAGCGCATCGCCGCCTTTGCCCTGACCGAGCCGAGCGCCCGGTTCGACGCCCAGGGCGTGCAGATGCGGGCGGTCCGGCGCGTGGGCGGGTACGCCCTCGAGGGGGTCAAGCTCTTCGTCCGGGACGCCCAGATCGCCGACGAGCTGCTCGTCGCCGCCCGGACGAGGACCAGCTCCGCCCAAGAGCAGGGCGTCACGCTCTTCCTGGTCGAGGCCAAGGCCCCGGGCGTCACCATAACGCAGCTCAGGGGTATCGGCACGGACCGGATGGCCGAGGTGGCCTTCGCGGACTTGCGGGCGCCCGCCTCCAGGGTCGTGGGCGAGCTGCACGGGGGCTGGCCCGTCGTCGCGCGGGCGCTGGAGCGGGGGACGGTGGCCCTGTGCGCGCAGATGGTAGGCGGGGCCCAGCGGGCCCTCGAGATGACCGTCGAGTACGCCAAGCAGCGGGTGCAGTTCGGCGTGCCCATCGGGAGCTTCCAGGCGGTCCAACACCGGTGCGCCGATATGCTCACGGACGTGGACACCTCGCGGCTCATGACCTACTACGCGGCCTGGAAGCTGAGCGAGGGCCTGCCCTGCGCGCTGGAGATTTCCATGGCCAAGGCGTGGCTCTCCAATGCCTACAAGCGGGTCGTCCGAAGCGCCCACCAGGTCCACGGCGGCGCGGCCTATATTCAGGACCACAACCTCCAGTTCTACTTCCGCAACGCCAAGGCCTCGGAGCTCTACCTGGGCGACTCGGTCTACCACCGGGGAGTGGTCCAGCGCTGCCTGGGGTACTAGCGCCGCCGGACGGGATGGCGCTGCCCGAAAGGAGACGCATGCAGCTCGAACACCTGCTCTTCGAGGCCAAGGACGGCATCGCCGTCATCACCCTCAACCGGCCGGACCGGCTGAACGCCCTCGCGGGGCAGACGATGGAGGAGATCGGCGAGGCGCTGGTGCGGGTGCGGGACGATCCAGCGGTGCGCGTGGCCATCGTCACCGGGGCGGGGCGGGGTTTCTGCTCCGGCGGCGACCGGAAGATGGCGGCGGAGCGCTTCGCGAAGGAGCGCCGGTCCCGGACGGGCGTCTTCTTCCAGCGCCCCTTCGCCCGGGCGGCGGAGCTCTTCCTGACGCTGGAGAAGCCGACCATCGCCGCCGTCAATGGGCCAGCGGTGGGCGGCGGGCTCGACATCGCCCTCTGGTGCGATATCCGCATCGCCTCCGAGCGGGCCACCTTCGCCGAGATGTACATCGACCGGGGCCTGGTGCCCGATCTGGGCGGCCTCTTCCTCCTGCCGCGGCTGGTGGGCTACGCCTCGGCCTGCGAGCTGCTCCTGAGCGGCGAGCTGGTGGACGCCGCCACGGCCAGGGCGATGGGTCTGGTGAACCGGGTGGTGCCCCATGAGCGGCTCATGCCGGCGGCCATGGAGCTGGCTCAGCGGATCGCGGCCAAGCCGGCCCTGGGCGTCGCCATGACCAAGCGGGCCCTCTCGCGGGCCAGGATGGGCGCCTACCACCTGGAGGACGACTACCACTCGGCCCTCCACGGCTATCTCGTGGAGAGCCAGGACTTCCTGGAGGCCGATCGCGCCTTCGTCGAAAAGCGCCCGCCGAAGTTCAAGGGCGAGTGAGGCAGGCGGCTCAGCTCTTCTCCACCCAGGTCGTCTCATGCCGGTAGGGCGGGCCGTCCTGGGTGCCCTGGTGCGGGACCCAGCCCTGGATGAAGCCTCGCCATATGTACTTGCGGGCCAACCCTCCGTGCACCGCAGTCCAGAACAGCTCGTTGGTGATCCTCCGCTGGACGTCCTGGGCTATCTTGAGCCGGGCCTTGAAATCGAGGGTGGTCTCCAGAGCGTCGAGCTGCTTGTCCAGCTCTGGGTCGCCGAAGCCGGTCCAGTTGTTGTTCCCGTTGCTCCTGTACCAGGGAGGGAGGGTGAGGGAGGGATCGTCGACGGAGGCCGAGTTGGAGTCGTAGAGGATTTCGAAGTTCCCGGCGCGCTGGTCCTGGGTGAAGGCCACCCCCTCTCGCACGATGAGGGTTGAGTCGATCCCCAAACTCCTCCGAAGGATGCCCGAGCCCGTCGCGGCCTGGTTGGGGTAGGTGGTGCCAATGGTAATGGGAACCACCCGCTTCAGGTCATAGCCGGCTTCCTGGAGGAGCCGCTTGGCCTCGGCGATGTCGGCGTCCTTGGGTTGCCGGTAGCCCGGCAACGTGGCTACCTCGTCGGGCGGGACCACCCACTGCCCGCCCGTGTTGGTGTAGAGGACGTAGGGGTCTCCCTGGCCTTCGTTATTGATGAGGTTCCACTCCTGGCGGTCCATGACCAGGTGGAAGGCCTTCCGGACCCGGACGTCGCTCCAGGGAGGTTTATTGCGGAAGAGCCAGTAGATCCACCCAGTCCGAAGGGCGACGCCGGTGAGGTCTGGCAGGCTGCCCTTAATGTTCTTGAAGTCCGACTCCTTGACCTGCGTCACGTTGTCCATGATGTCCAGTCGACCCGTCCGGAATGCGGCGAGTCTGGAAGGGGGGTCGATGATGATGAAGATCTCCATCCTGTCCAGGTAGGGCAGGGCCCTCCCCTGGGCGTCCTTCTTGAAGTAGCTGGGATTCCGTTCCACCAGCAGTCTCACGTCGCGCTCATAGGAAACAAACCGGAAGGGCCCGCCGCCGATGGGCTTGTTGTCCAAGAGCTGCTGGAGGCCGTGCTGGGGGTAAACGAAATTCCCCAGGGCTCCCAGCCGCGCCAAGAACGAAGCAGAAACGGTCTTGGTTGTGATACGGACGGTGGAGTCGTCCACCGCCTCCGCCTTGTCCATGGGGGCGAGGGTGCTGCGGTAGCGGGCGAAGGGAATGCTCGGGTCAAAGGCGATTCGGTTGAGGCTGAAGACGACGTCGGCCGCGGTAATGGGCTTGCCGTCGTGCCACTTGGCGTTCGGGGCCAGGCGGAAGGTGTAGGTCTGGCTATCGGGGCCCACCTGCCATTCCAACGCCAGATCCGGGGCGACGCCGGACTCTCCACCCCTGTAGTAGCCCCCGCCATTCTGGACCAGCCAGTTCATCAAGGGGGCCATAACGGCCGAGGCGCCGACGCCTCCCAGCCCATGGGCGTCCAAGTTGGGAAGGGGGCCGATCCACGGCCAGCGGAGCGTACCGCCAAACTTGGCCTGCGGCCCGCTGGGGGGCGTTAGGGGAGCCGCCGTCGGCGGGAGCGGCGTGGGTGTGGGCGTGGGGGTCCGGATAGGGGCCGCTGTGGCGGCCGGCGGAGAAGTAGTCGGCGGCACAGCGGTAGTCGGAGGCGCCTTTGTGGCTGTGGGCTGCGGCGCCTGCGTGGCCGCTGGCTCCTCCTCACCGCCACCGCATGCCGCGGCCACGAGGGCGATGACGACGGTCACCACGAGGGCTGAGAAGAGTCGTGCGCGGGTAATCATGCCGGTCCCTCCTCACGCTGCTGGCGCGCCAGTCCGGCGCCCATGGTCAGGCTCCGAGAGCGACAGTTCCTCGTTCCCGTTCGTCCTGAGCCTGTCGAAGGACGAGCCATGAACAGCATTGCTTGACGCCAAACATGGGACGAAGCGCTAGTTGAACCCGTAGAGCCGAGCGGCGTTGTCGCAGACGATGGCCCGCCGGTCTCTCTCCGGGACGCCCTCGAAGTGCTCCTCGAGGGTCTTGGCCGAGTTGGGCCAGGTGCTGTCGCTGTGGGGGTAGTCCGAGGACCACATGATGTTCCCGAGGCCGATCTCGTGGCGGATCTTGACGCCGGAGCGGTCGCGGATAAAGGTGGCCGAGACGTGCTGGCGAAAGACGTCGCTGGGGAGCAGGCCGCCGGCCAGTTGCTCGTTGCGCTTGAAGTGATAGCGCTTGTAGAAGTGGTCCAGGCGCTCGAGCAGGTTGCCGATCCAGCCGATGTCGTTCTCGGCCGAGACGATGCGCAGCTTGGGGAAGCGCTCGAAGACGCAGGAGAAGATCATGTCGGTGATGCCCTCGGCGATGAAGTGGGGCAGGGTGCCGTAGGAGGTGTAGTAGCGGCTGACGTCGAACTCGGTGACGCGGCCGGTGGTGACGTGGAGGCTGATGGGCATCCCCAGCTCCTCGGCGGCGGCCCAGAAGGTATCGTAGTAGGGCGTGTGGAAGCCCTGGTCCGGCGAGGGCGTGCCGGGGATCATGGCGCCGCAGAGGCCCTTCTTCTTTGCGCGGCGGAGCTCGGCGACGGCCCAGGCGATATCGTCCACGGCGATCATGGCGACGCCCTTGAGCTGCTTGGGGCGCGCGGCGCTGAAGTCGGCCACCCAGTCGTTGTAGGCCCGCTGGATGGCCTGGAGGAAGGGCGCGTCGGTGATCTTGAAGAACTGCATGCCGAGGCTGGGGTAGACGACCTCGGCGTCGATGCCGTCCTGGGCCATGTCCTGGAGGCGCGCGGCCGGGTCCCAGCCGCCGGGCCGGATCTCGTCGTAGCGGGAGGCGGCGCGCAGGTCCTCGGGGCGCTGGCCGGCGTTGGCCAAGGCCATCATGGAGGCCGGCTGGCGTCCCTCGCAGACGTAGTAGTCGTTGCCGTCCTTGCGCTCGACATGGGGCGCCCGCGCCTTGAATGCGCTATCCATGTACTTCACCCAGAGATCGGGCGGCTCGATGATGTGGGAGTCGGCCGAGATAACCTGGTACTTCATGGGGCTCCTTATCGCTTCGACTGGGCGCGTTGGACAGGCTGCGACGAGGCTATGATACGCGCGGCGTCGGGCGTGTCAACCTCCGCCGGCGACCGACGACCGGCGACGAGCCTCGTCCCGTTGCCAGCATGCGACGACGGATACCAGCGCCTGCCGTCCGGCGCAGGCAGATTCGTCTCTCCGTGGTAGTACCATAGGTCTGGGCGCCGCCGCGCCAGGCGTGGACATGATGGCGCCAACCGCCGACGGATTTCGGCTCCCGCTATGCATGAACGTACATACCCTTGACGTGAGGCGGGCGCTTTGTTACAGTCGCCGCGCCCTGGGCCATGTTCGGCCATTTGACGTCAGACAGACCGAGGCCCTTGGGGGCCTGACACCCACGATAAAGGGGGACCACGATGAGGCGATCGCTCTTGGCGCGCAGGCTGTTGAGTGCGCTGGCCGTCGTCGTCGCCATTGGGCTCGTGGCGGCGGCGTGCGGCGGCGACGACGAGGAGGAGGCCCCGCCGGCGGCGACGAAGCCGCCAGCGCCCGGCGCCACTGCTACACCTCAGCCCACGGCGACGCCGGTGCCCGCGCCCACGCCGACAGCGGTCCAGCCCAAGCCCGGCGGCATCA
The DNA here is from genome assembly GCA_964555685.1 of uncultured Dehalococcoidia bacterium. Lineage (GTDB taxonomy): Bacteria > Chloroflexota > Dehalococcoidia > SHYB01 > SHYB01 > CAZKTO01. The sequence goes on along the minus strand of CAZKTO010000009.1, from coordinate 4,917 downwards.
TCAAGACCAGTATCCTCCGCTCGTTCGAGCCGTGGGACACCTATGACCGTATCGGCAAGTTCGGCGTCGGCTGGCTCCAGAACATGCTGAGCAATCTGATGTACCTGGACCCCCTCGACATCAACAAGATAGTCCCAGACCTGGCAGAGCGATGGACCGTGAGCCAGTCGGGCGAGATCGTTACCTTGCACCTGCGCCGGGGGGCCCAATGGCACGATGGGAAGCCCTTCACCTCTGCGGACGTGCTTTTCAACCTCACCCGGGCATGGAAACCCCCTGCGCCCGCCATCGTCAGCAATCTGCTCTATATGCGGTTTGTGAAGGACATCCAGGCTACGGACGAGTCGACGGTGGCCATCACCCTCAAACAGCCCAGCGCTTCATTTCTCCTGGGACTATCGGTTCCCCCCATGCTCATGTATCCGGCTCACCTGCCGGACGTCTCCAACCAGTGGAGAAAGGCTCCTGTGGGAACGGGGCCTTTTGCGTACAAGAGTGACCAGCGAGACATATCCGCCGACCTGGTGAAGAACGAGCGATACTACAAGAAGGACGAGGCCGGGCGCCAGCTGCCGTTCCTGGACGGCATGAAGATCTTCTTCATTGGCGAACCCAACGCGGCTACGGTTGCGTGGAGGGCCAGACAGACGGACGTCGATGCTCTCTACGGCAACCTCGCTTTCATCTCCGCCCTTGACCAGCTCAAGAAGGAGTTCCCCAAGGCCACCTATGCCCTGCGGAGCCCCGACCGCATCGAGCTGTTTTTCAACCAGACGCCCCCATTCACCGATCAACGGGTCCGCCAGGCCATCGGCTACGGCCTTGACCGGCGGAAGCTTGCCCAGTTTGTCTTCGGCCCCTTCAGCGGCCATTTCCCGTCCTACTACTTCCTCAGCCAACAGTACCGTGGGGCGTGGACGTTGCCTGACGCGGAGATCGTGAAACTCCCTGGCTACCGAGAGGACAGAGCCGCGGACATAGCTCTGGCCAAGAAGCTTCTGGCCGAGGCACAGGTGGACCCCGCCAGGGTGAGGATGCGGCTCAACGGCATCACCCAATACCCGACCTTTTCCGAGGCATTGAACGGTGAAATGGTTGGTCTGGGTTTCAAGCCGGAGCTCAAGATCCTCGGTCCGGCCGATAGCACACCCGCCCTCCTTCGCGGCGACTTCGATGTCTCGTACACGGGTGGCGGCTACGTCATCGATGATCCCGCCGACCAGATCTTGGACCGCATCGTCACCAACGGGCCCCAAAACTGGGGCAAGTGGTCCAATCCCAAGGTCGATAGCCTGGCCGAGGCGCAGGAGAGGGAACTGGATACGGCCAAACGTCGCCAGTTGCTCGCCGAATTGCAAAAAGAGCTCTATGACTTCGCCGCTTTTGTGCCTCTGGTCAGCATTCCCGCCGCCGTGGGCGCTCACGAACATGTGAGAGGCTGGACTGGCGGGGTCATGAACGTTCATTCGGGCCAGCGGTGGGACCGAGTCTGGCTTGAAGGGTGATACAGGACTGACTGGCTCCCCTTGGCGTACACCGTGGGCACCCAGGGCTACATCGAAGGCTATCTGCCCGGCACGTTCAGCGTGAACGCGGGCCACAAGCGGGAGACCGTCTGGATCAACCGCTAGACCCAACATAACGTCCGTCCGCAAAGAAGGGGGTGGCATGCCACCCCCTTCTTTTGTGCTCGCTGGCGAAGCGCCACTTACCGGCCCTGCTGGGACCCTTGCCGACGCTCGCCCGCCGGACGCTCCCGCTGCCGCACGAGGCGTAAGAAATCACGGGCGGCCCGCTTCCCCTCTTCGCTCAGGGGCCGCGCCCGGAGAAAGACCTCGTACTGGTCATCCTCGATGAGGTCGTCGACGGCCTCCCGCGTGACGCCCAGGGCCGCGGCGAGGGCGGCGCACCGGACGGGCGGCGGGACGGCCAGGCCGCGCTCGTAGTTGTTGTAGCTCATGTGGGAGATGCCGAGGGCGTGAGCCACCTCGCGCAGGCTCAGTCCCTTGGCCCGGCGCAGCCGCTTCAGCTCCTCTCCCAGCATCCACCCCATGGCGCCTGGAGTATACCCCGCCTGGCTAGCAGCTAGCGCGATGCGCCACCCGGCCCTTGTGAGTGTAAGTGATCATTACATACACTGGGCCTATGAGCCATCCCGGACCGAAAAGACCGGGCACGATGCGACCTCACCAGGCGAGACGGGGACCGCGAGACTCGGAGTTGATCGCCCTGGTGGCGACGCGCCTCTTGGCCCGGTACGACGACTGCCCCAAGTGCCACGGCCAGTACCGGCGCGACGGCTGGACCTGCCACTGCTACCAGTGCTGCTTCGAGTGGGACCTGCGGGACCCCGAGGAGACGGTGCTGGCCCGGGCCCGGCGCCGCTACCGCGGCGAGCTGCCCACCGAGCCGTTCTTGGCCGAGACGCCCTGGGACCAGCAGCGCAGGGCCGATGGAACGGGAGCCGACGGATAGGCCGTGGGCGTCGAGATCATCGGCACGCAGACGGACCTGAGCGAGCGGGAGCGGGCCGCCCTCGTCAAGGAGCGCCTGCGGCTGTCCTTTCGGTACAGGAGCCGCACCTATCGGCTCAACTCCCGCGAGACGTCCGGGACCGGCCGGGCCTACACCGACGAGGCCGTGGACGCCGGGGAGCTCGCGTGCGCCCTGGGGCGGTGTACGCCGCGCCAGCAGCGCGTCCTCGAGCTCTGGCTGGGGCCGCGGCGCCTGCACCAGGCACGGGTGGCAAGGGAGCTGGGCGTGAGCGTGGTCACGGTGAAGCGGGATGCATCGGCGGCGGTGCGGACGATGGTGGCGATGATCTGGGAGGAGTGACGCCTACCGGCGGGCGTCGTTTCTCGTCTCCAGCCACAGGCGGTAGACCTCCCGCCGGGGCCTGCCGGTCTCCCGCGCCGCCGCGGCGACGGCCTCGCGGGCGCTCTGCCCGGCGGCCCGCAGCGCGCGCAGCCGCTTCCGGACGGCCCGGTCGTCCGCGGTTGCGGAGGGGCTCTCCTCGCACCCGGCGAGGACGAGGGTGATCTCGCCGCGCGGTCGCTGGAAGTGCTCCAGGGCCTCGGCGGCCGTCCCACGAAAGACCTCCTCGTAGAGCTTGGTCAGCTCGCGGCAGACGGCCAGGCGCCGGCCGCCGAAGGCCGCCGCGATATCGCCCAGGGCCGCGCGCAGGCGGTGCGGGGCCTCGAAGGCGACGACGGTCCTGGGCTCGCGGGCCAGCGCGGCGAGGAAGCGGCGGCGCTCGCCCGGCGTCCGGGGGAGGAAGCCCACGAAGAGGAACTGGGCGGGCGGCAGGCCGGAGAGGGCGAGGGCCGAGGTCACGGCCGATGGCCCCGGGACCGCCTCCACGCGGACGCCCCGGGCCAGAGCCTCGCGCACCAGGCCGAAGCCGGGGTCGCTGATGGTGGGCATGCCCGCCTCGGTGATGAGGGCCAGGTCGCCGGTCTCCAGGTGACGCAGCAGCGCCTCGGCCCTCTTGGGGGCGCCCTGCTCGTGATAGCTCGTGAGGGGCGTCGCGATGCCGTGCCGGGCGAAGAGCACGCGGGCCCGGCGGGTGTCCTCGGCGGCCACGAGGGGAACTTCTTTGAGCACGCGCAGGGCGCGGAGGGTGATGTCCTCCAGGTTGCCGATGGGCGTGGCGACGAGGTAGAGGGTCGGCACGGAAGGGGGGCTAGCGGCGCAGGGCGGACGCGGCTACAACTGAAGGGGAGGCGTCGCAGGCCGTGAGGTCGATGGCGAGAACGCGCTCAAGGCCGCCCAGGTCCTTGACGGTGCGCATGCTCGCATGGGGGAAGCGCTGGCGGACCAGGCCACCGATGTGCTGCGGGGTCTTGGATGCTATGGCGTCGCCCATCTCCAGCACGAGCCATCGGGGCGGCGCAACCCGGTCGACCGCCTGCCGCACCAGCCGCTCCATCAGCTCCAGGCCGTCGGGGCCTGCAAGGATCGCGCTCCTCGGCTCGTGGCGCACCTCCGGGGCCAGCGTGGGCCACTCGCCCTCCGGCACGTACGGCAAGTTCGCCACCACGATGTCCACCGGGTCGCGCACCGGCTCCAGGAGGTCGCCCCGCAGAAAGAGCATCCTGCCCATGACATCATGGCGGCGCGCGTTCTCCTTCGCTACGTTCAGTGGCGTCTGGTACGCGTCTGCGGCGTACACCCTGGCCCCGGGCAGGTTGACCGCCAGGCTCACGGCGATGCAGCCGCTGCCCGTGCCAACGTCCGCGATGGCGCAGCGCCCGTCCGGGAACTCCCGCCGCGCAATGGCCAGCGTCTCCTCGACCAGCGTCTCCGTCTCCTGGCGTGGGATGAGCACCCGCTCGTCCACGAAGAGATCGAGGCCAAAGAACTCGCGGTGGCGCGTGATGTATGCCAGTGGACGGCGAGACCGCCGCCAGCGGGTCTCTTCATCAAGACGCCACACGACCGAGCCACCCAGCCGCTCGTCCAGCGACGCGAAGAGATCAGCTCGCGTGCGCCCTGTCACGTGCATCAGCAGCACCTGGGCCTCCAGCGAGGCGTCCGGGATGCCAGCGGCTTCTAGTCGCATACGCACGCTGGCCAGCGCTTCGCAGACTGTTGGTCCGGGGCCGTGCCGATACGATCGCAGAGACGATGTAAGGGGCGAATCTGGTCGCGCTTCGCCGGTGGTCACGCCACGGCCTCTTGCAGGCGCTGGGCCTGCTCGTGGGCGACCAGGGCGTCGATGAGCTCGTCCAGCTCGCCCTCCTTGCCTTCCATGACCCTATCGAGGCTGTGGAGGCTCAGGTCCAGGCGGTGGTCGGTCAGGCGGTTCTGGGGGAAGTTATAGGTCCGGATCTTCTCCGATCGCTCGGCGGTGCCGACCTGGGACCGGCGCGTCTGGCGGATCTGCTCCTCCTGCTTACGGGTCTCGGCGTCCAGCAG
>CAZKTO010000008.1:21454-66634 GCA_964555685.1 uncultured Dehalococcoidia bacterium | reverse complement strand
CTCTAAAGTTTTCTGGAAGGGGCCTGGGGAAAGCCTCTTTGTCAAAAGAGGTTTCTCCAGAATGATCAAAGGGCTCTGGCCCCGAGGCGGCTGGCCGTTAGCCGACGCGCGTGACGCGGATAACGCCCTTGAGCTGCTCGATCTGGGAGAGGATGCGGCTGAGCTGGGTGGCGCCGGTGGTCTCGATGGTGAGCGACTCGGTGACGGTGCCGCGCTTGTGGTGGGCGCTGCGCACGCCGGCGATGTTGACCTTCTCCTCGGAGAGCAGGGTCGTCACGTCCCGCAGGAGGCCCACCCGGTCCCACGCCTCGATGGCGATGTTGGCTTGGTAGAGGCGGCCAGGCACGCCCCAGGAGACGGGGATCCGGCGCTCGGGCTCCAAAAGGCTCTGCATATTGCGACACCCTTCGCGGTGGACCGTGACGCCGCTGCCGCGGGTGATGAAGCCGATGATCCGGTCGCCGGCCAGGGGGTGACAGCAGTGGGCCAGGCGCGTCAGCATATTGGCGTTGCCCATGACCATCACGCCGGAGGGGGCGCGCTCCTCCAGGGCCGGGGCTCCATCGACGGGCGCCTCGGTCGCGGCGGCCTGGGGCGTCTCGGCGCCGCCCAGGAGCTTGAGGGCCACCTGTTGGACGCTCAGGGCGCTGGACCCGATGGCCGCCAGGAGGTCCTCGGCCGAGCCGTAGCCGAGCAGCGAGGCCACCTCTTCCTGCGACATGCCGGTCTGGAGGCGTCGCAGCTCCCTGTCCAGGAGGTCGCGCCCCTGGGCGATGCTCTCGGCCCGCGCCCGCTTCCGGAACCACGCCCGGATCTTATCGCGGGCGTTGGCCGTCTTGACGTAGCCCAGGTCCGCATTCAGCCAGTCCAGGCTGGGCCCCTTCTCCGTCTTGGAGGCGACGATCTCCACCGTATCGCCGTTGCGCAGGGGCGTAGAGAGCGCCACGAGCTTGCCGTTCGCCTTGGCGCCCATGCAGCGGTGGCCCAGCTCCGTATGGATCCGGTACGCGAAGTCGATAGGCGTCGAGCCGACGGGCAGCTCCCGCACGTCGCCCTTGGGCGTGTAGACGAAGACCTGGTCCTGGAAGATGTCCGTGCGGACCGACTCGATGAACTTGTCGGTCCCGGGTTCATCCTGGTGCCACTCGAGGAGCTGGCGGAGCCAGGTCATCTGCTTGTCGAACCGGTCCTCCGGGTGAGCCGCCTCCCGGTGGCGGGCGCCCTCCTTGTAGCGGAAGTGGGCCGCGACGCCGTACTCGGCCACCTCGTGCATGCGGTAGGTGCGGATCTGGACCTCGAACGGCTGCGAGTTGGGGCCCATGACCGCCGTATGGAGCGACTGGTACAGGTTCTCGCGCGGGTTGGCGATGTAGTCGTCGATCTCGCCGGGGACGGGGTGCCACAGGCTGTGGACGACGCCCATGGCGGCGTAGCAGGTGGGGATGTCCTCCACCAGGACGCGGGCGGCGAAGAGGTCATAGATCTGGTCGAAGGTGCGGCCCTGGGCGGCGTAGCGCTGCGTCTTCTGGTAGATGCTGTAGATGTTCTTGGGGCGGCCAGAGACCTCGGCCTTGATGCTGGCCCGCTCGAGCTCGGCCTGGATCCCCTGGACGACGCGCTTGATGAAGGCCTCCCGCTGGTCGCGGTTGGTGGCGAGCAGCGTGGAGACCTCCTTGTACCGGTCCGGGTGCAGGGAGCGGAAGGCCAGGTCCTCCAGCTGCCACTGGAAGCTGGCGATGCCCAGGCGGTGGGCCAGAGGGGCGTAGACCTCCAGGGTCTCGCGGGCGATGCGCTGGCGCTTGTCGGGCGGGAGCGCCTGGATCGTCTTCATGTTGTGGAGGCGGTCGGCCAGCTTGATAAGGATGACGCGCAGGTCCTCGGCCATGGCCACGAGCATCTTGCGGAGGCTTTCGGCCTGAAGCTTGGGGGCGCCGGCTCCGCCGCCAGCGGAGCCGATGGTGTGGTCCTCGATCTTGGAGAGCTTGGTGACGCCATCGACGAGCCTGCGGACGTCCGGGCCGAAGCGCTGCTCCAGCTCGTCCTGAGTGACGGCGCAGTCCTCGAGGACGTCATGGAGCAAGGCGCCGACGATGGTGCTGGCGTCGAGGCGAAGGTCGGCGAGGAGGAGGGCGACCTCCAGGGGGTGGAGGATGTAGGGCTCGCCCGACTTGCGGACCTGGCCGCGGTGGGCGTCGTTGGCGAAGCGATAGGCCTCCTCGACAACGGCGGTCTTGTCGGCGGGGAGGTAGGTTCGAGTCTTCTCCACCAGCGTGGCCAGGGTGGCAACCATGGGGATATTGGGCCCGCAGGAAGCGGGGGCAAGCTCAGTATAGCTCTGCCAGTGTACCGGGGCAACGCGAGCGCCGCGCTTGCCGCGCGCCGCTCCTGGGCGGTATCCTGGGGTGCTTTCAGGGAACGGCGGGCGGGCAGCCCCCGTCACGGTGCGATGCGCGCCGGCTGAAGGGGCCAGGAGGGATCATGGGCTACAACGGGTTCCGCGTTGCCGACTCGGACATGCACATCATCGAGCCGGTGGACCTCTGGCAGCGGTACATCGATCCGGCGTTCAAGCTGGTGGCGCCGGTGGGGATGACCCAGTGGCGCCGCGATATGCGCGTCATGGTCAAGGCCCGCGTCATCTCGCGCACCTGGCCGCGCAAGGGCGCCGCCGGGACGAACCTGGGGTGGAAGAAGGAGCAGGATGTCCTCTACGCCCTGGGCGAGGAGCGCGGCTGGGACCCGGAGTCGCAGGTCGCGGCCATGGACCAGGAGGGCGTGGACGCCGGCGTGATGTACCCGAGCCGGGGACTCTTCGTCCTGGGGATGGACAGCACCGTGGCCATCGGCCCGGACGGGCTGGAGCCGCCGCTGGCCACGGCCATCGCCCACGCCTACAATAGCTGGCTCTCTGACTTCGTGCGACAAAACCCCAGGCGCCTGTACGGCGCGGGGATGGTGGCGGTCCACGATATCGAGGGGGCGGTGGCCGAGGCGCGCCGCTGCGGCCAGGAGCTGGGGTTCAAGGCCATCTTTCTGCTGCCCGGGACCGTCAACCGCCGCGCCTGGCACGATCCCGCCTACGATCCCCTGTGGGCCGAGTGTCAGCGCCTCGACCTCGCCATCGGCTTCCACGGCGGCGGGCGGAACTTCCTCACGCCCGACTTCGGCCTGGAGGTCTTCGACAAGATGATGATGTATCACACCTTCACGCACCCGCTGGGCCTCATGACGGCCATGGTGAGCTTTACCGGCGGCGGCGTGCTCGAGCGCTTCCCCAGGCTGCGCGTGGCCTTCCTGGAGGGGAACTGCTCGTGGGCGCCCTGGCTTATGCACCGCCTGGACGAGCATTACGAGTGGGTCGGCGGCGCGGAGGCCGCCGAGCTGACCAGGCTGCCCTCGGAGTACCTCAAGTCCAACTGCTACCTCTCCGTGGAGGCCGATGAGGCGCCCGCCAAGTATTTCATCGACCGGTTCGGCGACGACAATCTCGTCTTCTCGACCGACTACCCCCACGGCGACTCCAAGTTCCCCCGCTCCGTTCGGACCTTCATGGAACTGCCGATCCCCGACGCTTCCAAGCGCAAGGTCCTGTGGGACAACTGCGCCCGGCTCTATAAGCTGGACGGGGCGGCGTGACAGGGCGGCGGAGCGGGGTGCGCACCGCACAGGCCAAGCGCTGCGGCGGGCGTGTATCCTTAGCGCCGTCGCTGCGGATCGGCGCAGGCTCGCACCGGAGGTGACCCATGCGCGTCGGCTTCATCGGCCTGGGCAAGATGGGCAACCCCATGGCGCTGCACATCGTGGAGGGCGGGCATCAGCTCACCGTCCACGACATCAACGAGGCGGCCGCCCAGAACATTCTGCAAAAAGGCGCGCGCTGGGCCGGCAGCCCCGCCGAGGTGGCGAAGAACGCCGATGTCGTCTTCATGTCCCTGCCCATGCCCAAGGACGTGCAGGCCGTCTGCCTGGGCCCGGGCGGCATCATCGAGGGGATCGGCCGGGGCGCCGTCGTGGCGGACCTCTCCACCAACTCCGTGGCCGTGGTGCGCGAGCTCAATCGAATCTTGAGGGAGCGCAAGGGCGTCGAGTTCATGGATATCGGCGTCAGCGGCGGCCCGCGGGGGGCGGCGTCGCGCGATATGTCGCTCCTGGCCGGCGGCGATGAGGCGGTCTACCAGCGCATCAAGCCACTGCTCGATCTCCTGGGCGACAAGCCGGTCTATTGCGGCCCCAGCGGGAACGGCGCCGTCACCAAGCTCTGCCACAACCTCTTCGCCTACATCCTCCAGTGGGGGATCGCCGAGGTGCTGACGCTGGGGGTGAAGGCCGGGGTCAAGCTGCCGACGCTGGTGGAGGGGATCTCGAAGAGCGGCATGGGCAAGGCGCCTCCCTTCGACCCATGGCGCAAGGGGGCCGCCGTCATGGACTTCGAGCCCGATCCGTACGGGTTCGCCCTCGAGCTGGCGCGGAAGGATGTGGGCCTGGCCTGCGAGGTGGGCCGGGAGCACGGGGTCCCCCTCGATCTCGGCAGCCTCGTGGAGCAGCGGCTCATGGAGGCGATGAACCGCGGCTGGGGGAAGAAGAAGGCGGCGATCTTCCGCCTCATCCAGGAGGAGCGCGCCGGCGTCTCCCTCCGCCTTCCCCCCGCCCCCCGCTAGGCCCCTCCAGTTTGGTCTGCTGGGGAAACCTCTTTTGACAAAGAGGCTTTCCCCAGGCCCCTTCTAGAAAACTTTAGAGGTGGAGTGGCGAGGGGGGTGGGCTCCCCGGAGCCCACCCCCCTCGCCACTCCACGCCTAAGGTTCTTTGGGAGGGTCTGGGAACACCTTTCTGTCAAGAAAGGGTTCCCACAACGAACCAAATCGGAGAGGGGACTAGCGGGGCAGGCCGAGGCCGCGCTGGGCGATGATGTTGCGCTGGATCTCGGGCGAGCCGCCGCCGACGCGACATCCCGTGCGCAGGTAGATGCGCTCGAAGTGGCCGTTCATGGGCACGTAGGGGCTCGCCTGGGGCTCCAGCTGGCTGTAGAGCCCCAGGATGTCCACGGCGAGCCACGCGACGCTGGCGTTGGCGTCGGACGAGAAGACCTTGGCGAGCGACGCCTCCATGTTCGGGACGAGGCCCTTGCCCTGCATCGAGATGACGCGGTAGGAGAGCATCTTGGAGACCTCGATCTGGATGAAGGCGTCGGCGAGGCGGTGGCGGACCTTCTCTTGCTGGAGCCATCGCCGGCCCACGGGGCTCGCCTGGCAGTAGAGGAGGAGGTCGTCCAGGGAGCGGCGGGCCGCGGCCGAGTTGGCCACGTTGGAGCGCTCGAAGTCCAGGGTCGTGGTGGCCACGTACCACCCTCGGTTCAGCTCGCCGAAGAGCGAGTCCTTGGGGATGCGCACGGTATCGAAGTAGACCTCGTTGAAGCCCTGGCCGTTGTCCATCTGGCGGATGGGTTTGACGGTGACGCCGGGCGTCTTCATGGAGAAGAGGAAGTAGGAGATGCCCTTGTGCTTGGGGGCGCTGGGGTCCGTCCGGGCGAGGAGGTGGATATAGTCGGCCACGTGGGCGCCGGAGGTCCAGATCTTCTGGCCGTTGAGAACGAAGTCGTCGCCGTCGATGGTGGCGCGGGTCTGGAGCGAGGCCAGGTCGGAGCCAGCGTTGGGCTCCGAGAAGCCCTGGCACCAGGTGACCTCGGCCCGGGCGATGCCGCCGAGGTAGCGCTTCTTGAGATGCTCGTTGCCGTGGACGATGAGGGCCGGGCCCAGCTGGTAGGCCTGCGGGTCGATGCCGGGGCAGCGCCAGTAGGCCATCTCCTCTTTGAAGATGGCCTGGTAGGTCTGGGGCCTGCCCTCGCCGCCGTACTCCTTGGGCCAGGAGATGGCGATCCAGTTCTTGGTGGCGAGCTTCTTGCGCAGGGTGCGGGTCTCCTCCCAGAGCTCGGGCTCGTAGCCTTCGCCCTGGGATACGGAGATGCCGAGGGCCGGCGACATCTCTCGCTGGATGAAGTCGCGGACCTCCTTGCGAAAGGCCTCTTCCTCTGGCGTGAAGCGCAGGTCCATGGTGGCTCCTTGGGGCGGGCGGGCCCGCGGCCATCGTTCACGATAGCGCTCGGAACGATCTGCCGCGATTCTGGACTATACCAGCTAGGCTCGCCACGAAGCAAGGCGAGGGGCCATGACCCTCACCCCTGCGGGCTCCCTCTCCGAGCCGGAGTGGGGGCGGCGGTCCTGGGGAAGGGCACGAGGAGCGGTTGGGCTCGCGCCGTTGACCCGGCCTCGGGGCGCCACTACAATCGTCTCAATCGTTACCGGGTATGGGACCGATTGTGCCGCAGGCGCCAGCGGCCGAGGAGCGCACGATGCAGTACCGCGTCATCTCCACCGACGACCACCTTCAGGAGGCCCCGCACACCTGGACGGCGCGCATGTCCAAGGCCAAGTGGGGCGACAAGATCCCCCAGGTCGTCGAGACGGGGGACGGCGCCGATACGTGGATGATCTACGGTCAGAAGCGCACGCCGCCTAGCATCGCCATCGTCCACGGCGCCATGCCCGACCGGACCAAGCCTCCCGTGCGGTGGGCGGAGGTCCCCAAGAACACCTACGTCCCCGCCGAGCGCATCAAGGCCATGGACCAGGACGGCGTGGACATCCATACGTTCTTCGCCAACATCGCCGGGATCGCCGGCCACGCCTTCAGCGACCCGAAGTTCGACGAGGAGTACCGGCTGGAGTGCATCCGCGCCTACAACGACTACCAGATCGAGGAGTGGTCGGGGCCGTACCCCGGCCGGTTCATCACGCTGGCGATCCTGCCGATGTGGGACGCGACGAAGGCCGTGGCCGAGGCGAAGCGCACGGCCGCCCTGGGCATCCACGGCATCAGCTTCGCCTTTCCGCAGCAGTTCGGCTACCCGCACATCGCGGAGAGGTACTGGGACCCGCTGTGGGCCTATGCCCAAGAGGCGAACCTCTCCATCAACCTGCACATCGGCTCCGGCGGCAGCATGGGCATCACGCTCGCGCCGGCCTTCGCGGGGCAGAGCGCGATGCTCCGCCTGGCCGAGGGATCGACGCGCACCATCTCGGCCAATGTCCAGGTCATGAGCATCATGCTCTTCTCCGGGATCATGGAGCGCTTCCCACGACTGAAGATCGTCTCCGCCGAGAGCGGCCTGGGGTGGGTGCCCTATCTCCTTGAGGTGGCCGACCATCAGTGGGACCGGCAGGCGCTGGCCCGCGAGGGCATGGCGATCAAGCCCAGCGAGTACTTCCGCCGCCAGTGCTACGTGAACTTCTGGTTCGAGGTGGTGGGGCTGGAGATGCGCGAACACATCGGCGTCGATAACATCATGTGGGAGAGCGACTTCCCGCACCCGACGTGCACGTGGCCGAAGTCCCAGCACTACATCGAGCGGTCCATGGCCAGGCTCTCGCCCGCCGAGCGGCAGAAGATCCTGGTGGAGAACGCCGTCAAGGTGTTCAACCTCGATCCGAAAGGGCCGCGGGCGAAGAGGTAGCGGCCGGGCGAGATCGGCCTGAGCCATCGGGGCGTCCTGTTCCTGGACGAGCTGCCGGAGTTCGGGCAGGCGACGCTAGCGGTGCTGCGCCAGCCCCTGGGGGACCGGGTGGTCACCATCAGCCGGACCCAGGGGACCGTGACCTTCCCGGCGAACTTCATGCTGGTGGGGGGCCGTGAACCCCTGTGCGTGCGGAACGTAATTGAAAAAGATGAGCACCTCACTTACACAGGGCCCGAGTCGAGCGTGGCAGGTCGGCGTTGATGCCGAGACGCCTGATTCCCTAGAAACGATAGAGCCAAACGGGCCTTCGACGGCTATCTGGGCGAGTCTTCCCCGGCTGCAGCGCTGTGACCGTTCTCCTACCCGTTGCTGAAGCCTATGTGACATCGAACACTTGAAATGCTTAGCAGTCTCGTGTAGGTTCAGGCCAGCCTCTGTCCGGCAATGAAGAAAGCCTTCATGAGAATATCCGCGGTACAAGTATCCGGCTTTAGGGGTATCCAGAGCCTGACCGTACCGTTTGAGTCGGGGGTCACAGTCTTGGTTGGCGAGAACGGCACCGGCAAGAGCACGGTCGGCACCGCCATATCGAGGCTCCTCTCGGGCACAAATTCTGGACTAAGTAACGTCCTTGTACGAGAAGATTGGCCGTATGGAAGGGCTGGACCTTTAGCCATCACAGCTCGGCTGTCGCTGTCTCAATCTGAAATCGAGACCTACCTTGTCCGCCCCTTAGTCCCCCCAGCTGCAAAGCCTGATGAGGCCAACGAGGTCGCCACATGGCTACGTTCATTTGGCGACGATATCGAACTCAGCCTGCAAGCTACCGCTGCCTCTACCCAGACGGTGACGTCCATGAAATGGGGAGGCCTTCACATCAAGGCTAACAGGCTTGCAGCCTATCCGATCGATATCCAAGACGGGGGGCAAGAATGGTACTCCATAGCGTTGAGCACTGCTCATACCGCGTTGTCCGGGCAGACGTTAGCGAATTTCTGGAAGACTCAGGCGCTACTCGGTCATTCCCCTGGAAATAACCTCATGGGAATCATGGGAGATTTCCTTCGTGGCCACTTCAAGTTAGTCCCCGAGTTCCGAGGCCGAGGAAATCCAGGGAGTCGCAGCGGTGCGATGGAAGCCTGGTCCGGCAGCGACGTGGCGAGCACCCTGCTCAATCTCAGGAATCATCGAGAACGAACTGAGCGTCTAAGGTACGATCAGATCGTACAGCTTTTTTCACTTCTGGTTCCGAGATATAAGGTCGAGGCGGTGGAAAGCCAGCCTGGATCACCGGTGCCAGAGATTCTCTTCTATGAAAAGGGCCAAGCAGAGCCGATATCCTTGGAAGCTGTTAGCGCCGGTCTTCACCAAATCTTGGCGTGGGTGAGTAGCTTGGTCGGGCGTCGCGACCTTGTGGTCTTTGTGGAACATCCGGAAGAACATCTTCATCCCCACAGCATCCGGTTCCTCCGGAAGCTCCTGAGCGACAACTCGGCGGACAACCAGATAATCCTTACTACACATACCCCGTACGCGATTGATCCATTGTTTCCCGAGAGTCTGCGCCGGTTCTGGTGGGGCAGCCAAGGGTCCAGCTGTCGGTGGATCGACCGTACCAGCGTCGCCGACCCGGATTACGGGCGAATGCGGCGGGCGCTTCGTTCGGTGGGCGACAGGGAGATGGTGTTCTCCAGAGCGGTTGTTTTGACGGAAGAGGAGACAACCCAGCAATTCCTGTTGGGAGTTGCTCCGACGCACGAAATGAACCTGGACGCTGATGGAGTGTCTGTGATCAGCGTCGGCGGTGATGCCGGTTTCAAACCCTACCGGACGCTTTTGGATGGTCTTGGGATACCATACGTGTGCCAACGAGACCGGTCGTGGGGGCAGCATCCAGACTACCCCCCAGATCGTTACTTTGCACTGGATTCGCCTGGGTTCGAAGCTTTCATGGATGGGCAAGGCTTCTTAGCCTTGAGACGTGAAGTCGAGATGGAGGTGGGCACATCAAAGCCACGGGTTGCGGGCGAGCTAGCCAGCCGCCTCACCAAGGACCAGGTACCTAGCGTCTTCGTTCAGGTGCTTACGACAGCCGTTGCCCTGGCTAAGAGTGCCTAAAAGGTTACGTAGGGCGGTGCCCACCCGTCATCGGGGACTTCAAAACGCGGTAGGGGCAACGAACCCTCACCCCTGCCCCTGCGGCTTCCACGGCGACCCGTTCAAGGAGTGCTCCTGCGCGCCGGTGGGCTCGCGTCCCGTGGGTGTGCTATGGTGGCACGCGCCAGGCCGGTCCCGCGACCACTCCTGGCGTCAGAGAGACCGCTGCACAAGGAGGCCCCATGCGAACGCTCACCGCCGCACCGCTCCTGAAGGGCATCGTCTTCCCGGAAGGGCCGCGCTGGCGGGATGGGAAGCTCTGGTTCTCCGACATCTGGGGCAACAAGGTCATGACGGTCGACGAGGGCGGGCATGCGCACGTCGTCGCCGAGCTGGAGCGGCCCTCGGGCCTCGGCTTCCTGCCCGATGGCAGGCTGCTCATCGCGACGATGGGAGGCCGCGAGCTCTTGCGCCTGGACCCCGATGGGCTGAAGCGCGTCGCCGACCTCAAACCGTTCGCCCAGCAGGGGTTGAACGACATGGTCGTCGATGGCAAGGGACGGGCCTACGTGGACGCCTACAACCCTGGGGACGGACTCCCCAGGGGCTCCGTGGTGCTGGTGACGCCCGACGGGACCGCCCGGGAGGCCGCCGCCGGTCTGGCCGCTCCCAACGGGCTGGCGATCACTCCCGATGGCAAGACGCTGATCGTCGCTCAGATGGGCGCCAACGAGCTCACCGCGTTCACGGTCCAATCCGATGGCTCGCTCTCGGACCGCAGGGCGTTCGCCAAGCTGGACGGGAAGCCGGACGGCATCTGCCTGGACGCCGAGGGCGCCGTGTGGGTGGGGCAGTACGAGGAGGCCAGGTTCATCCGGGTGCGCGAAGGGGGCGAGGTCACCCACCGCATTCCGGTGCCGGGCTCGTGGACCGTGGCCCCCATGCTCGGCGGGCGGGACAGGAAGACGCTGTTCCTGTGCGCGTCCGTCACGACCACCGAGGACCTGGTCCGGCACGGCAAGTCAGCGGGCAGCATCTATACCGCGCGGGCGGAGGTAGCCGGCGCGGGCTGGCCATAGCCGGATGGCCCGCCTCGCTGCGGGGGTGAGCAAACAACCGTAGGGGCGGGTTTCAAACCCGCCCCTACTCCATGAGCAGCACCGTCCGGATAGCGCGTCCCTGTTCCAGGTCCTCGAAGGCCTGGTTGATCTCCTCCAGCTTCCGGAAGCGCGTGATCAGCTCGTCGATCTTGATGCGCCCCTGCCGGTAGAGCTCCAGATAGAGGGGGAAGTCGCGGGGGGCGCGCGTCGAGCCGTACTGGGTGCCCGTCAGCGTCTTCTCGGAGAGGAGCGAGCGGGGCACGATGGGCAGGTGCGTCCCATCGGGCGCGACGCCCACCACCACCGCCTTGCCGCCCCTGCCGATGCACTCGTAGGCGTCCATGATCGTCTCGACCTTGCCGATGACCTCGAAGGCGTAGTCGGCGCCGCGGCCCTCGGTCATCTCCTGGACGCGCCGGACGACGCCCTCCATGGAGGCGTCGATGGTATCGGTGGCGCCGAACTGGCGGGCCGTGGCCAGCTTGCTCTCCAGGATGTCGACGGCGATGACGCGGGAGGCGCCGGCCAGCCGGGCTCCCTGGACGACGTTGAGGCCGACGCCGCCGCAGCCGATGACGACGACGGTGCTCCCCGCCTCGACCTGGGCGGTGTTGAGGGCGGCGCCCAGGCCCGTGGGCAGTGCGCACCCCACCAGGCACGCCCGGTCCAGCGGGATCGCTGGATCGATGGGGATGGCGCTGGAGGCGTGGACGATGGCGTGGTGGGCGTAGGTGGCCGAGTTGGCGAAGTGGTGGAGCGGCTTGCCGTTCTTGGAGAGGCGTGTGCCGCCGTCGTAGAGCGTGCCGGGGGGCCCGCGGCGCTGGAGGCACCGGTAGATGTGGCCGGTGGCGCAGTCGAGGCAGCGGCCGCAGTAAGGGGCCAGGTTGATGACCACGTGGTCTCCCTTGCGCACGCCCGCGACCCCCGCGCCCGTCTGCTCGACGATCCCGGCGCCCTCGTGGCCCAGGACCATGGGCATGGGCCAGCCCTCCTGCCCGTGGTAGACGTGGAGATCGCTGTGGCAGACGCCGCTGGCGACGATGCGCACCAGCACGTCCTCGTCCTTGACGGGCCCCAGCTCCACCTCCTCGATCTTGAGGGGGGTCTCCTTCTGGTAGATCACCGCGGCCTTGGTCTTCATGGTTCTCCTCCGCTGTTCCATCGGGGATGCTGTTCCAGCGCCCAAGGGGACTCCCTTCCGGGCGCCGTCTGGGACCGAAGGACCGGCCCGCCGCTGGAGAGCGCCGCGCCGCCCGACATCGTGCGGGTGGCGTCCCGCCCCGCCGGATTATAGCGGAGCCGGCGTGCGGGCAGGCGGCACGGGGCCTATGGCGCGACCCGGCGGGGCGCGCGGACGCCGCGGACCGGCCGGCCCGCCATGAGGATCAGCGGCGCCGCCAGGGCCGATCCGATGGCCAGGATAAGGAAGGCGAGCTCGTACTCGTCGGTGGCGTCCTTGATGGCCCCGGCGATGACGGGCGAGGCCATGGCGGTGACGCTGGTGAGGCTGATGAACGCCCCCTGGATCGTCCCGAAGCTCTTGAGCCCGAAGTAGTCGGCCTGGAGCGCCGGGCGCACGGGGAGCCCGCCGCCGAAGCCGACGCCATAGAGGAGGATGAACGGGATGAGCGTGGCCACGCTGTGCACGGCGAGAAAGAGGAGCACGCCGCCGACCTGCATGACGAGCGCGATCACGAGCAGCCACCGCTTGTCGAAGGCGTCCGACGCCCACCCGAACCCCACGCGCCCAACCAGGCTGACGAGGGTGACGCCGGTCACGGCGAATGCGGCCGTCTGGCGCGAGATGCCCGCGTCCTCCAGGGCCGGGATGATGTGGACCAGCATGGAACTGATGGTGAGCTGGACCAGGGCGAAGCCGATGCCGAGCATCCAGAACGAGCGGGTGCGCGCCGCCTCGCGGAAGGTGAAGTCGTCCTCGGGGCCGCCGCGGGCGCGGGCCGCGAACGTTGCGGAGCCGCTGGGCGCGACGGCGGCCGGCGGGTCGCCATCGGGCAGGAGGCCCATGGACTCGGGCCGGTGCCGGGCGATGAGGACGAACGGCAGGCCGAAGATCCAGAACCCGCCGGCGGCGATGAGCATGGCGTTCCGCCACTCGATCTCGTCAATGAGGTAGACGAGGAGGGGGACGAAGACGCCCGCCGCGCCGCCCCCGGCCACCACGATGGCGATGGCCTTGCCCCGGTTGCGGTTGAACCAGTGGGTGACGGTGGCCAGGCCGAGCGTGGGGGCCTGGGAGCTGTGTCCCATGGCCGCGATGATGAACGCCAGGTAGAACATCCATAGGGACGAGGTTCGGCTCAGGAGGACGAACCCCAGGCTCATGACGACGATGCCGAAGAGGAAGAGCTTGCGGGGGCCCAGCCGGTCGAAGAGGTTGCCGACGATGGGCGCGGCCAGGCCGCCTTCGAGGCGCTGGAGGGCCAGGGCCGTCGAGATGGTGGCGGCGCTCCATCCGAACTCCTCGCGGAGGGGCTTGAAGAGGGCGCTGGCGCCGTGGACGAAGACGCCGCTGGAGTACATGCTGGCGACCATGAAGGAGATGGCGATCCACCAGCCGTAGAAGAGCCGCGACGGCGCCCGGGCGATGGCGCCGGCCAGAGTGCGGTGCATCGAGCTATCGGCGCCGGGGAGGCGAGGCGGCGGCGCCCCTCAAGGGGCGGCGCTCCTCCTCACTCCGCTTCGAAGTAGCCGATGACCTCCTCGGCGATGAGCCGGTCGTAGTCGCTCTGGGAGAGCCCCAGGACCTGGCGGTAGACGTGGTCGTTGTCGCCGCCGATGGTGGGGGCGTGGCGCCGCATCCGGGGCGGCGTCTCGGAGAGGTGGGGCGCGGGCAGCTCGGTGTGGTATCGCCCCATGACCGGGTGATCGAGGGAGCCGTAGTGCCCGCGGTCGATGAGCTGCGGGTCCTCGAGGAGCCCCTGCTGGTCGTGGACGACGCCGGCGGGGATGCCCCGCTCCTGGAGCATGCGCATGAGGGCCGCCGCCTCGAACTGGACGGTCCACTGGCCCACGAGCTCGTCCAGCTCCTCGGTGTGCTGGCAGCGGGCGAGGTGCGTCGAGAACCGGGGCTCGGCGGTCCACGCGGGGCGGCCCATGAGGCCGGCGAGGGCCTCCCACTGCTCATCGGTGAAGACGGCGATGGCGCACCAGCGGTCCGACCCCTTGGCGGGGTAGGCGCCGTGGGGCGCGGCGCGGGGGAGCGAGGAGTCGATGAGCTTGTTGCCGGCGCGCTCCCAGACGCGGCCGTTGGCCGTGTAGTCCAGGATGGCTGGGCCGAGCCACTGGATGGTGGCCTCGTACTGGGAGAGATCGATGTACTGGCCCGCTCCGGTGCGCTGGCGATAGTCGAGGGCGGAGACGACGGCGAAGGCGGCGAAGTGGGGCGCGACCCAGTCCGGGTAGGGGATGCTGGCGCAGCCCGGCGGCCGGTCCGGCCAGCCGCCCAGGTGGCCGATGCCGGCGAGGCCCATGAGCATGGGCCCGTAGCCGCTGGCTCCGGCGTGGGGACCCGTCTGCCCCTGCATGCTGAGGCTGACCATGACGATGCGCGGGTCGATGGCGCGGAGGCTCTCGTAGTCGAGGCCCCAGCGGGCCATGGTGCCGGGCATGAAGTTCTCCACCACCACGTCGGCCCAGGCGACGAGGCGCTTGCCCAGCGCCAATCCCTGGGGCTTGTTCAGGTCCAGGGTGATGCCCAGCTTGTTGTTGTTGGCGGCGGCGAAGTAGAGGCTCCCATTGATATCGAACTTCAGCTTGGCGTGGGGCGGCGAGCCGCGCAGCTGGTCGTACCGGACGGGGTGCTCGACCTTGACCACGGTGGCCCCGTAGGCGGCCAGCCACCAGCCCGTCAGCGGCCCGGCGCCGATCCAGCTAAAGTCCACGACCTTGATGCCTTGGAGCGCGTCTCGATAGTCCACGGGTCCTCCCCGGCCCTATGCTTTCGAGGGCCCGCCGGCCCCCGATGGCCATTGACGGCCAAGGGGGAGGGGATTTCGGGATGAGCTCATGAGACGAAGCATTTAGACCACCCCCGCGGCGGCAAGGGTGGCGAACTGGTGACGGTCCACGCCCAGCTCATTCGTCCAGATGTCGGCGTTCTGCTCGCCCAGGAGCGGCGCCCGCGACGCGATGCGCGCCGGCGTCAGCGAGAGGCGGTAGGGCGGCCCGGCGTAGCGCAGCGAGCGGCCCAGCTCCGGGTGCGGGATATCGACGAAGGCTGCCCGGGCCTGGAGCTGCGGGCTGGCCAGCAGGTCGGCGGCCGTGTTCACCGGGTAGACGAGGAGGCCGTGCTCGATGGCCAGGGCCATGATCTCGGCCTTGGTGTGCTTCATCTGCCAGCGGGTGAAGAGGTCGTAGGCGTGGTCCAGCTGCTCCTGGTTGCACTGCCACCAGCCGGGCGGCGGCGGGAAGGACGTGGCGTTGAGCCACTTGGGGTCCTCCAGGTCTCCGGCGGCGTTGTCCGCCTTCATCACCTCGACGAGCTTGGGGAACCGGCCGGCGCCGCCCAGGATGCCCGAGTTGGCGGTGTAGCCGTCCTTGCACGGAAGCATCACGCGCCAGCGGATGTAGCGCCAGTTGAGGGAGCCGCCCTCCCGGCCGATATTGGTCTTGTGGCCGCTCCACCAGCTGGTGATGCCGCCGGGCCCGTTCAGCGCGAAGGTCACCGCCTCCTGCATCGAGACGTCGACGAGTTGGCCGCGGCCTGTGCGCGTGCGGTGGAAGAGGGCCAGGGCCGTGCCGGTGGCCGCCTGGGTGCTGGCCATGAAGTAGGCCTGGGGCGCGCGGAAGACGACGGGCGGCCGGTCGGAGTCGCCGATGAGGTACATGAAGCCGCCCAGGGCCATGCCCGTGAGGTCGCACCACTGGTAGCCGGCGTAGGGGCCGTCCAGGCCGTAGCCGGTGATGGACGTGCAGACGAGCCCGGGGTAGCGGCGGCGCAGCTCGCCCTCGTCCACGCCCAGGGCCCCGGCCTCCTTCCTGGTCCAGGAGGTGAGGAGCACCTGGGCCGTGGGGAGCAGGCGATGGAGGAGGTCGCGCCCCCCGGGCCGGCCTGGGGCCAGGGTCACGCCTCGCTTGCCGGCGTTGAGCGTGAACCAGCGGAGGCTGGCGCTGGGGTCCGGGCGGTCCTGATAGAAGGGGCCCAGGCGGCGGACCGGGTCGCCCTCCGGCGGCTCGATCTTGATCACGTCGGCGCCCATCTCGGCCAGGAGCCGGCCGCAGTACTGGCCGATCTCGCCGGTGCAGTCGAGGACGCGATAGCCTGCAAGGGGGCCTGTCATTGCGTTCTGCCCTTCCCCATCAGTGAAGCTCCCCGCAGCCCGCCTGTGGCGGGCGGGGCTTCTGGTGTCTGAACAATCGTGATCGCAGCAGGAACAGTATGGCCCTCTCCCTCCTGTCCCTCTCCTGCAAGGAGAGGGACGATACCCCCTTCCTCTTTAGGGAAGGGGGCCAGGGGGTTAGGGCGTTGCCAACTCCAGGAAGCCAAGAGCTCAACGGTTGAGTAACCTCCGATGTGTCGTGTAACGTGCTTCCGAGGCAAACGCATCCAGCGCCCCCGCCTGCCCCGACGTGTCGGGGCTTTCCGCCCGCCCCGACTTGTCGGGGCGGGTATCCAGCGGCCTCTCTTATGACAGAAGAGGCTGCCCCGGGTCTCCCGAACCCTCTCTTGTCTCCCTTCGCCGGTTCACCCGATGGCCCCCTGCCGGCGGAGCTCCGCGATCGCGCTGCGTGAGAGGCCGAAGCTGGCGAGGGTGGCGGCCGTGTCGCGCTCCGGCCCGATGGCCGCGGGCGGCATGCGGACGGGCGAGCGGACCAGGGGCGCCGGCTGGCCTGGCTCGCGGCGGAACATGCGCTCGTTCTGGGGCGCCCGGGCCGCCTCGCCCGGCGTCAGCACCGGCGCCACGCACGTCTCCTCGGCGGCGAGGAGGGCGGCCCACTCGTCGCGCGTCCTGGTCCGGAACTGCTCGCGGAAGAACCGGAAGAGCTCCGCGAGCTCGCCGTCCGAGGCGAACTGCCGGGACGCCAGATCGGGCCGGCCCATGAGCTGGCAGAGCCGGGCGTAGAAGGCCGGCTCCACGGCGCCGATGGAGAGCCACCCGCCGTCCTTCGTCTCGAAGAGATGATACCAGGGGTAGCGGCCGCTCAGGTGCGTATCGCCCTTGCTCCGGGAGCGGCCCGTCTGCCAGAAGTGCTCGAGCTCGGCGGACATGAGGAAGAGGGGCCCGTCGACGATGGCGACGTCCAGGAGCTGGCCCCGGCCGGTGGCCTTGCGGGCGTAGAGGGCGGCCAGGACGTTGAGGGCGGCGTTCACCCCCGCCATGTTGTCGCCGGCGGTGCCGCCGGGGACGCCGGGCGGGCCCCCGGGCTGGCCGGTGAGATGCAGCACGCCGGAGGTGGCGAGGTAGTTGATGTCGTGCCCCACGCGGTCGCGGCAGGGGCCGTCCTGGCCGTAGCCGGAGATGGCGGCGTAGACGAGGCCGGGGTTCTCCTGGGCGAGCGTCTCGTAGCCGATGCCGAGGCGGGCGGCGACGCCGGGCCGGAAGGCCTCCAGCACCACGTCCGATTGGCGGGCCATGCGGAGGAAGGCGTCGCGCCCGGCGGGCATCTTGAGGTTGAGGGCGCAGAGGCCGGTGCCGGCGACGAGGGAGCGGTTGGGGAAGCTCCCCGCGACGCCCTCGTAGCGGAGGCCGCCCGGTGCGCTCGGTGCCCGCTCGATGCGCGTGATCTCGGCCCCCAGGTCGCGCAGGATGGCGATGGTGTAGAGGCTGGGCAGCGTGTGCCCCACGGAGATGACGCGGTGTCCGGAGAGGGGAGAGGAGCCTTGCATAGCGGCGATTATAGCCCCTTGCGTCGATGCCACCAAGGGAGCGGCGCGGCGGCCCTGACCCTCGGCCCCCTTCGGCAAGACCCCCACGCCGGGCTCGGGGCTTCGGCTCAGGGCAGGCTCTTCCCTGCGAGGGAAGGGAGGTCGCTCCCTCTCCGGCACGGAGAGGGAGCGGGAGGGAGAGGGCAAGCCTCAGGCGCTAGCGCGCGCAGTGAATGACGCTGGCCCCCTCCAGGCGGGCGATCTCGGCCTCGCCGTAGCCGAACTCCTTGAGGACCCGCTCCGTGTGCTGGCCGACGGTCACGGCCGGGCGCGAGAGGCCGGGCGTCTTGGAGAGCGCGACGAGGGGCCCGAGGCGCGGGTGCCTGCCGAAGACGGGGTGCTCGACCTCGTCGACGAAGCCATTCTCCAGCATGATGGGGTCGCGGAGGGCGAAGCGGTGCATGGGGCCCGGGGCCACGTCCACACAGCCGACGTCGAAGGGGCGCAGCGCGGCCTCCCAGTCCTTGCTGGGCCTGGTCTTGAAGAACCGGCCCAGGGCCTCGGCGAGGGCGGCGCCGTTCGTTCGCCGCAGGGCGGCGGAGGAGAAGCGCGAGTCGCGGGCCAGGCTGGGGCCGCCAAGCTTCGCCACGGCGTCCGCCAGGGAGAGCCATTCGTCCTCCTGGATGGCGGCCAGGAAGACCCAGCCGCCGGCCGCTGGGTACAGGCGATAGAGGGGGCCGAGGCCCCAGAGCTCCGGGTCCGGCGCCGGGGCGGGCGGCTTGCCCTCGTACTCGATCATATCGGCCGAGTTGGCCCAGGCCGTCGAGGAGAGCATGGAGGTCAGCATCTCCTGGGCGATGCCGGTGCGCTCGCGGGCGACCAGGCCCAGCAGGAGCGCCGTGCCGACGGCCAGGGATGAGACGCCATCGGCGTTGCCGGGCCCGGAGGCGGCGCTCCGGAGCCGCAGAGAGATGGCCTTGATCTGGTCCAGCGTCAGCCGGGCGGGGTCGTCGGGAAAGACGCCGGGCCCTGCCTGGCTCATGGCCGAGCCGATGCCGGCGCCGATGGTGGGGGCGTAGGCCGGCTTGCGGGCGTAGGGCCCGTCGACGCCGTAGCCCGGCGCGTTGAGATAGACGAGGCGCGGGTTGACGGCGCGCAGCGCCGGGTAGTCCACTCGCAGGCGCTGGGCGACGCCGCCGCGGAAGCCCATCATCACCAGGTCGGCCTTGGCGATGATCCTGTGGGCGATGGCCTGGCCCTCGGGCTTTTCGATGTCGACGGCCACGCTCTCCTTGCCTTGGAGCACCTTGACGGCGCCGGTCTCCGGGATGGGCATGGCGCGGCGGATGTCGTCGCCCCGCAGCGGCTCGAGCTTGATGACCCGGGCCCCCAGGTCGGCGAGGAGCGTCAGGCCGAAGGGCGAGGCGTAGAAGAGGCCCAGCTCGACGACGGTGACGCCGTCGAGGGCGTGCTTGGGCAAGGGGGCCGCCCCGACCTGTCGGGGCCGCTGCCTGGCACGGGCGCCGTCGAGGGAGGCGAGGACGGCTTGCGTGTGCTCGCCGAGCTCGGGGGCCGGGCGCTGAATCTCGCCCGGCGTGGCGAACATGCGGACGATGGGGGCCAGCTGGCGCGTCTTGCCCACTCGCGGGTCCGTGTACTCCATCACGTGCCGGTTGTGGAGCATCTGCGGGTGGTCCATGGCCTCCCGGGCCGTGCGGAAGAGCTCGGCGCCCACGTCCGGGAAGCTCTTGAAGTGGGCCTCCCACTCGGCGTAGGTGCGGCCGCGGACCTTTTCGAGCATCAAGTCCCAGAGGCGCACCGAGTCCTCGTAGGTCTCCATCACCGGCGCCGTCTTGAAGCCCGGGTCCTCGTAGATGTGCTGCATGTCCAGGGCCTTGACCATGGCGTCCCAGAGGTGCGGCGAGGTCTGGGAGAACTGGAGCCAGCGGCCGTCCTTGGTCATGGCCACGAGGAGCCGGTAGATATAGTCGGTGAAGGGGGCGTCCTTGACGGGGACGGGCGACGTGAAGCGGTAGGCCTGGGGGTAGGTCTCGGTGAGCCAGAGGAGGAACTGGTTCCACGGGTCCTGGGCGGCGAGGCCCTGGACGAGGGTCGTCTCAACGCGCTGGCCCTGCCCGGTGCGCTGGCGGACGTAGAGGGCGGCGAGGATGCCCTGGAGGGCCGTCTGGGAGGCGCTGAAGCTGGCCCACGGGACGGCGGGGTAGGCGGGACGGCCCTTCTGCGGCGCCAGGTCGCTCGCGTGGCCCATGGCGCCCATCTTGGCGGCGGCGATGCCATCGTAGCCCTTGACCCAGGCGCAGGGGCCCTTGGAGCCCATGGCCGTGATGGCGGCGTAGATGAGGCCGGGGTTCTCGGAGGCCAGGGCGTCGTAGCCGAGGCCCAGGCGCTCGGCGACGCCGGGGCGGTAGCTCTGGACAACGATATCGGCCCGGGCGGCCAGCCGCCTGGCCTGGCGCCGGCCGCCGTCCTTCCGGAGGTCCAGGACGACGCTCCTCTTGCCCCGGTGCCACATGGGGAAGGCCGGGTGCCGACGGACCGGGTCGCCCTCCGGCGGCTCGACCTTGACGACGTCGGCCCCGTAGTCGGCCAGGACCACGGAGACGAGGGCGCCGGCGAAGCCCGATGTCAGGTCGATGACCCGCAGGCCGCCTAACGCGCTGGGCGGGGACACGGTTGGTCCCGTTATACCTGCCACGGTTCCCTGCTTCGCAGTGTGGTGTGAGTCTGCTCAGGATGCTCTTGGTCCGAATCCCACATGAGAGGATTACCGACGATGTACTCGCGTATACGGTCCAGTTCATCCTCGTCTCGCATGACATGCTCGAAATAATTGCGTTGCCATAGGCGGCCAGAAAATGGTCGCCATCGATTCTGGCAGATGTGTTGGCGGTATCTGGCTGTTGTCAGCGATTTGAATCGATGAACGACGTCAGGGAGAGATATCGTAGGGGCAACCCCCTGTGGTTGCCCTGGGGTTGGGCAGGCACGGGGGCCTGCCCCTACATCGCCCAACATCACGATACCGTGAATGTGGTTTGGCATGACGACGAACGCGTCTACGTCAATGTTTTGATAATGCTGTGGCAACTGCTCCCAAAGCGTTTGAATTATCCGGCCCGCCTCGTTCATTCTCAACTGCCCGTCTACGATATTCCCGAACAGGCACGCGCGGTCCTGGGTGCAGATGGTCACAAAGTACGCGCCTGGAGAGGCATAGTCATAGCCTTGGAGGCGGATCGATCGCCGTTGAGGCGGCCACACGCCTTTCTTTGTCTCGTTCGCCATATGTTGCCACCGTTCAGAATGGCGGGCAGGCACCCTTCGGCTTCCCCTGTCGCTGACCGCCACGCTTCGCTCGCGGCTACGGCTCAGGGCTTCGGCTAAGAACAGGGCAGGCTCCGGCCTGCCCCTACGGTTATTGCCACCGCCTTCTACCGGGCGGGCTTGGCCGGCCGGAACCGGGGCAGGTTCACCTCCGGGCCCATCCGCTCCCAGACCAGATCCACCGGCATCCCGATCTTGATCTGCTCGAAGGGCGTGTCCAGCAGGTTGCTGACGATGCGCACGTTCCCGCAGTCCGGCAGCTCGACGAGGATGACGTTATAGGGGACGTACTCCGCCACCGCGGGCAGGACGGGGTGGTAGACGAGGCTGAAGGTGAAGACCTGGCCCCGGCCGCTGGAGCGCACCCACTCGACGTCTCGGGAGCCGCAGTGGCGGCAGCCCGAGAGGGGCGGCTGGCGGAACTTGCCGCAAGCGCGGCAGCGCTGGATGCGCAGCTCGCCCTTGTTGCAATAGCTCCAGAACTCCTGGGTGTCCATGTCCGGGGCGAGCTGCGCGAGATCGGCGGGCAGGTAGGGCTTCCCGGATGCTCGCGCCGCGGGTGAGGCTTGGGACGTCATGGGCTACCTCCGGAGGATCATGGAGCTGGTGGGCAGGTTGGCGGGCCCGGCGGTCACCAGGGCGATCTCGGCGTCCTTCACCTGGGAGGTGGAGGTGCCGCGGAGCTGCCGCACCGCCTCGACGATGTGCGTCATGCCCAGGAGGTAGACCTCCGAGAGGTTGCCGCCGTGGGTGTTGACCGGCACGCGGGCGTTGGGCCACTGGATGCCGCCATTCTCGACGAAGGGGCCGCCCTCGCCGCGCTCGCAGATGCCGTAGTCCTCGAGCTGGAGGATGACCATGCCGGAGAAGTGGTCGTAGAGCTCGCAGACGTCGACGTCCCTGGGGCCGATGCCGGCCATGCGGTAGAGCCGCTCGGCGAGGTGGGTGTGCCCGGCGGTGGCGTAGATGTCGTCCGGGGCGTTCTGGCCCGTGAGCGCCTGGCCCCAGGCGGAGGAGCCGCCGTGGGCCGCCGCCATGATGTACACGGGCTTCTGCTTGAGGGACTTGGCCCGCTCGGCCGAGGTGACGAGGACGACGCCGCCGCCATCGTTCTCCTGGCAGTAGTCGTAGAGGCGGAAGGGGTCGGCGATGAGGCGCGAGTTCTGGTGGTCCTCGATGGTGAGGGGGGCGCGCATGAGGGCCTTGGGGTTGCGGCTGGCGTGGTAGCGCTGGGCCACGGCCACCTCGGCCAGGTGCGTTGTCTTGGTGCCGTACTTGTGCATGTGGCGGCGGAAGATCATGGAGAAGAACTGGCCCGGCGCCAGGAGGCCGAAGGGGCGGTGGAAGTCGCTCCGGGGGTCGGGGAAGGCGGCGCGGCCGTAGGAGGCGCCGAAGCGCGCGTGGGGAGGCTGGGTGATGATCTTGTAGCACATGACGACGCTGGCGTAGCCGGCCACGATGGCGGCCGCCGCCTGCGCCACGGCGGCGCAGGTGCCGCCGCCGCCCCCGCCGAAGACCATGCCTGAGTAGTTGACGTTGGGGATGCCCAGGGCCGGCGCCAGCAGGCTCGGGTCGTTCTTGTCCATGGAGTAGGAGCAGAAGCCGTCGATCTCCTCGCGCTTCAGACCCGACTCCTCCAGCGCCACCTCGAGGGCCTCGGCGATCTGGACGTGCTGGCTCTTGTGGGCGAACTGGCCTCGCAGGCCGTACTCGGTCAGGCCCGCGCCGGCGATGCAGGTCTTGTCCTTGATGCTCAACGGAGGATGCTCCTTCCAGCCTGGCCGGGACGGCCCTGCTGGCTCTTGGTGATGCGGCGTCCGATCGCCGTCACGGCAGCGGTCCGAGCGGGAGGACCTCCTCGAACTGGGAGCGGGTCTCCTCCTCGGCGCAGTAGTCCCAGATGTGATCGGGGTCGGCGGCGTTGGGCGGCACGCCGAAACCTTTGCCGATGACCGTATAGGCGTGGGCGACGAGCCAACTGCAGATGGGGTACTGGCCGTTGCGGGCCAGGCGGCGGAAGAGGTATCGCCCGCCGATGATCCGGTCGAGGGTGTGGGCGACGATCTTGGGCCAGCCGTATGTGCGGCCCACATAGCTCTCGGCCTTGAGCGCCACCTTTGCCCGGTCATCGGGGGTGAGCCCCTTCCAGCGGTAGATGGCGATCTGGGCCCGGGCGCTCGGGCCGATACGGCGGCGCAGGTCGTGCTTGAGGACCTTGGAGAGCGCCTCGACCACGAGGGAGCCGTCCGCCATCACCCCGCAGTGATTGACCTTGGTCCGCCTCTCGCCGGCGGTGCGGGTGAACTGGCGGATGAGCCGGGCGAAGAGCCCCTTCGACCGGAAGAGCACGATGTCCCCCGCCAAGAGCTCCAGACCGCTTTCAGGCATGGCCGAACCTCCTGAACTCTGCTCCCCAACTAGCTAATTTTTAGGGTCAGATTCGCAAGCGATTGCAGCGCCCTCTTGCTATGAGGCGTGAGTGATTTGGACGATTCCACCAAGAAAGCGTCGATGTCGCCCATGGCGACCTTCCTGAGTCCTATTGATCGCGCCCATACGACCAGAGCATCCTGAAGCTGAGGTAATATGGCCCTCTCTTGCTCAATTCGTTCTTGTTCCCTTTTCTCCAAGTCTTTCTGCACCATTTTCCGGGCGAAGATCTCAACTTTGTGAACTTTCAGGGCTGCATCCGGTGGAAGAGCGTACTTGTTGACTCCTAATTCGTCCCAGAAAATGCCGGCTGCTTCAATATATCTAAGGCCCATCCAACCGCGCTCTTCGTCCGGTAATTCCTTCCGCACGAAAACAACGAGTTTCTCGCCTAACTCTTCTACTGTAGAAGATTTCAGGGCATCTGGAATCTTAGAGGTGCGGCGCGCGGGATATGAGAGTTTTAGGTCTTCCTCTCCCTCGAACTGACTTGCCTCTCCTTGTTCAGGCGTAGAGGTGACTGTTGCTTGCAACAGTTCAGCAATCCGTTCTAATGACGATGCGATACGGGTCAACAAGTCTTTGATTTCTTGGTCCACTGCTATATCTCCAGGGCTTACGGGCTCTCTTTCACCACAGTCCATGAACCTTCAGAACGCGTAGAGCGCCGCGGCGGTGCCGCCCACGATCTGGCGCCGCTCGGCCTCGGGCACGCCGGCGAACATGGCGGCGATGGCCTTCTGCGAGTGGGGCCAGGTCCCCTCGTGGTGGGGGTAGTCGCTGCCCCATAGCAGCGGCTCCACGCCGGTGACGTCCCGGTTGCGGACGCCCACCGGGTCGTTCTGGAAGGTGACATGGGCCTGGCGCCGCACCAGCTCGCTGGGGAGCAGGCTGAGCTTGGGGTAGGTCCACATGTGGTGCTGGCGGTAGATCTGGTCCATGCTCTGGACGACCCAGGCGAGCCAAGCGCTCCCCGTCTCGACGGTGACGATGTGGAGCTTGGGGAAGCGGTCGAGGATGCCGGAGGCGGCGAAGTAGGAGATGACGTAGGGGCCATCGCCCTGGGCATGCAGGAGGTAGTTGATGACGGCGCCGCCGGGGCCCCGCTCGCCGCGAGGCTCGTGGCCGGTGCCGCAGTGGAAGTTGACGGGCAGGCCCGTGTCCTGGACGGCGGCCCAGAGGGGGTCGTAGCGGGCGTCGTTGTAGGGGCGGGCCGGGACCTGGGCCGGCATGAAGAGGGCGCGGAAGCCCATCCTGGCCACGCGCTGGGCCTCGTCGATGGCCATCTCGATATCCGCGGTGGGCACGAGGGCGGCCGGGGCGAAGCGGTCGCGGTAGGCGCCGAAGATTTCGCGGGCCCAGTCGTTATAGGTGCGGGCCATGGCCGTCTGGTAGGCCGGGTCCGGCGAGACGAAGATGCCGAGGCCGTTGGAGGGGTAGATGACCTCGGCGGTGACGCCGTCGCGGTCCTGGTCCTTGACGCGGGCGGCGGGGTTCCAGCCGCCGGCGTGGGAGCGCTCCAGGTCCTCGCCCTCGAGCTGGATGCGCCCGCCGGCCATCTTCCGTGGCCGCGTCCCCTCCACGATCATGTAGTCGACGCCGTCGCGGGTCTCCGTGTGGGGGGCGCGATGGCGGAACTCCTGGGGGAGCCGCTCCCGCCAGAGCTCGGGGGGCTCGTTGACGTGGGAGTCGGCCGAGACGATGGGCCCGCTGCTGCTCTTCATGGTGGGTGCTCCCATACGCCTGTTTGTGGCCGTGGCGTCTCTTGAGGGGCAGGCAAGAACGAGCAGACGCTCGCCTCTGCCCGCCCCTTGGCCGAGCCTATTCTACCCCACGGGAGGAGTATGGATACAGGGGAAGGGGTTTTTGTGCAAGCCCGGGTTTTCCCAGAACAACTACGGAGCCGAGCATTGATTGCTAAATCTCGGTCTTCGCTCACGCCCCTCGTGCCCTAACCCCCTGGCCCCCTTCCCTAAAGAGGAAGGGGGTATCGTCCCTCTCCATTCAGGAGAGGGACAGGAGGGAGAGGGCCAGAACGCCAGGTACTTTAGGAAGTTATGCAAGTCTCTCTAAACGACCCGGGATGAAGCCCGGCCCGCGTTGACATGGGTTGGGGCCGGTGCTATCGTCCGGCTCACCATGAGCGGGGCACTCGACGGGATCACGGCGCTGGACCTGAGCCAGACGATGCCGGGGCAGCTCGTCGGCATGACGCTGGCCGATAACGGCGCCCAGGTCATCAAGATCGACCCTCCGAGCCGCGGCGCCGATCGTCCCTACCCCGGCGAGCTGGTATGGGACCGGGGCAAGAAGAGCCTCACCCTCGATCTGACCAAACGCCCCGCCCAGCAGGCCCTGCACCGGCTCGTCCAGCGCGCCGACGTGCTCATCGAGAGCTACGCCCCCGGCGTCGCCGCCAGGCTCGGCGCCGGCTACGAGACGCTGAGCCGGCTGAACCCGCGCCTGGTCTACACCACCATCACGGGCTACGGTTCGACGGGCCCGCTGGCGAACCGCCCCGGCTACGACGCCCTGGTCCAGGCGCGGCTCGGAATCCAGGCCGAGCAGCCGCTGCACTCGGCCCAGCCGGCCATCAGCCGCTCCGGCCCCATCATGATCGGCGTGCCGGTCCCGGCCATCGGGGCGTTCTTCATGGCCGCCTACGCCACCCTGGCCGCCCTCATCGTGCGAGAGGCCACGGGCCAGGGCCAGCACGTGGAGACATCGTTGGCCCAGGGGCTCATCGCCAATATGACGATGCGCTACTGGCGCACGGAGAAGGGCGGCGCCGCAGGGCCCAACGCCATGGTCAACGGCAAGCTGGTCCCCTGGCTCCCGACGATCTTCGAGTCCAAGGACGGCGTCTGGTTCTACACCATGGGGACCCGCCGGTTCCGCAAGGAGTACTCGGACTGGCTGGGGCTTCCGATGGACCTGCAGGCGATCCCGGTCAACGTGCCGGAGGAGGAGCAGTACCGCGTGTACAACCACATGGCCGGGCGGTTCAAGGAGCGCACCTGGGCCGAGCTGGACAAGAAGTTCGCCGAGCTCGACTGCATCGTGCTGCCGGTACAGCACGCCTCGGCCGCCTTCGAGGACCCGCAGATCCGGCACAACGGCTACATCGTCGAGGTGGACGACCCCGAGTTCGGCCGCGTGCGGCAGGGCGGCGTGCCCTACACCATGCGCAAGACGCCGCCCAAGGTGCGCGGCGGGCGCGCCCGGCCCGGCCAGCACACCGACGAGGTGCTCCTTGGGGCCGGCCTCTCGCGGGACGAGATCGAGGCGCTCCGCGCGGCGAAGGCGGTGTAAACCTAACCCCCGGCCCCTTCCCCAGCGGGGAAGGGGCGATAGCAAGGATCACGGAGTGTCCCTCTCCTTGTGGGAGAGGGATCAAGGGAGAGGTCGGTGCACAGAGTACAGAGACGGTTAGACCAAACCGGGTGAGCCCTATGCACGCCCTGGAGAACGTCAAGGTCCTGGACATGGGCGACTTCCTGGCGGGCCCCCTGGGCCCCCAGCTCCTCGCTGACCTGGGCGCCGACGTTATCAAGCTCGAGCGCGCCACGGGCGACCCCATGCGCACCAACTGGGCCTTCTTCGGCTGCCAGCGCGGCAAGCGCGCCATCGCCGTGGACCTCTACCAGCCCGAGGGCCAGGAGATCTGCTACAAGCTGGCCGGGCGGATGGACATCGTCCACCAGAACTGGAGGCCCGGCGTCGCCGAGCGGCTGAAGGTCGACTACGAGACGCTGCGCAAGTACAACTCGGACCTGGTCTACTGCCACAACGTGCCCTTTGGGTTCGATGGTCCCCGATCGCATCGGGGCGGCCTCGATCAGATCATGCAGGCCTACTGCGGCACGCTCGAGCGCCTGGCCGGCGAGGGGAACCCGCCCACCACCTGGCTCAAGACCGGCATCTGCGACTACACGCAGGCCATGATGGGCGGCCTGAGCATGCTGCTGGCCCTCTACCACCGGGTCCGCACCGGCGAGGGGCAGTTCGTCGGCTCGCGCATGATCGACGCCGGCCTCTTCCTCCACTCGGACGTGGTGCTCAGTGCAGGTCCTTCGACTCCCTCGCGTCACGCTCAGTCGCTCAGGATTCGCCCCGATTACGAATCGGGGCTCGGCTCCGAGCGTGTGCCCCAGCGGCCCAACCTGGACTCGCAGGCGACGGGCTTCGGCCCCCTCTACCGGCTCTACGAGACGAAGGAGGGCTGGGTCTGCATCGTCGCCGTCAAGGACGCGCACTGGAAGGGCCTGTGCAAGGCGGTGGGCGCGCCGGAGCTGGCGAGCGACGCGCGCTTCGCGACGCGCGAGGCGCGGACGAGGAACGCCAAGGCGCTGGCCGCCGCGCTCGAGGAGCGGTTCAGGACAAGGACGGCCGGCCAGTGGTTCGCGGCCCTCGATGCGGCCGGCGTGCCCTGCGAGGTCTCGAAGCTCCACTACGGGCACGAGGGCGAGCGCTTCCCCGATCATCCGGAGGTCAAGGCGCACGGCTGGTCGGTGCGCTACCGCCACGCGACGCTTGGCGAGATGTGGCAGACGGGGCTGCCGTTCAACCTGTCCAAGACGCCGGGCAAGATTCAGGGCGCTCCGCCGGCCCTGGGCCAGCACACCCGCGAGATCATGCGCTGGCTGGGCTACTCGGACGCCCAGATCGACGATCTGAAGCAGCGCGGCGTGGTCAACTGGGAGGCCGTTTCGCCATGACCCACAACCCCATCGAAGACAAGACGGCCATCGCCGGCATCGGCTGGACGCCCATCACGCGAGCCTCGGGCAAGAGCGTCATGGCCCTGGCCGCCGAGGCCTGCCTCAACGCCATCCGCGACGCGGGCCTCAGCCCCAAGGACGTCGATAGCCTCGTGACCTTCGCCGCCAACGACTCGGTCCATACCCTCGACGTGGCCGACGTGCTGGGCATCGAGCGGCTGAACTGGAACATCGATATTCACGGCGGCGGCAACTATGCCGTGGGCGTGGTGGGGGAGGCGGCCAACGCCGTCGCCTCGGGCGTCGCCGAGGTGTGCGTGGTCTACCGGGCGCTGAACGGCCGCTCGGGCCATCGCTTCGGTCACGGCAGGCCGTCCACCCAGGGCCTGCGGGAGCAGTTCACGCTCCCCTATGGCTACATGGTCCCGCCCCAGTGGTTCGCCATGTGGTGCCGGACGCACATGGAGAAGTACGGCACCAAGCACGAGCACCTGGGGGCCATCGCCATCAATCAGCGGCGGAACGCGACGCTCAACCCGCGGGCCATCTACCGGCAGCCGATCACCATGGAGGACTACCTCGCGGCCCGGTGGATCAACGAGCCCTTGCGCATCTTCGATTGCACCTCCGAGGTGGACGGCGCCTGCGCGGTGGTGGTGACCACGGCGGAGCGGGCGCGCGCCCTCCGGCGCAAGCCGGTCTACATCAAGGGGCATGCCTCTGGGAGCTTCGGCCGGCCGAACTGGGAGCTCTGGGAGGACATGACCGTGATGTACGGGGCGCACGTGGGCAAGGTGCTGTGGGAGCGCACCGGCGTGGGCCCGGAGGACATGGACTTCGCCGAGATCTACGACTGCTTCACCTATTCGATGATGTGCCAGTTGGAGGACTTCGGCTTCTGCAAGAAGGGCGAGGGCGGGCCCTTCGTCGCCAGCGGCGCCATCGCCCTCGAGGGGAAGGTCCCGGTGAACACCCACGGCGGCCTCATCTCGGAGGGCTACATCCACGGCCTGAATCACACCTGCGAGGCCGTCTCCCAGCTCCGGGGCGATGCGGGCCCGCGCCAGGTCAAAGACGCGAGCATCTGCCTCGTGACCGGGGGCGCGGGGCCCATGGGCGGCGGCATCGTCTACCACACGAAGTAGGCGAGGCAGATGAGCGGGGGCCTCTGGAGGGGTTAGCCTCGGGGGCGGACGCCGGGCTCGACGCGGAGGCCGGCGACGCCGCCGAACTCCTCCCAGGGGCTGAAGGACTCGACGAAGCGGCGGGCCTCTTCGATGGTTGGGAGGCCGTTCTTGGAGCGTTCCGGGGCGTAGCTGTGGGTCTGGGCGACGGCGTCGAAGCCGCGGGGTGTGCGGAGGATAAAGCCGGCCCGGGTGAGGTCGCCGTTGTCGAGTTCGAGGATGAGGTGCTCGCCGGACTTGCTTTCGCGCCAGAAGACTTTCATGGGAGGATGGCCTTGTGGAGTGGTATGCCGGCTGGAGAGACGACGCAGCCGGACGTTCAAGGATACCACGGAGGGCGCGATGGAGCTGCTTCGTGGCGAGCCGGTCCCGGCTGATGCCGGACCTGAGCATCTGCCTCGTGACCGGGGGCGCGGGGCCCATGGGCGGCGGCATCGTCTACCCCACATGTAGGAGAAGGGTCGAGGAACAAGGAACGAGGGGAGAGAGCCCTATCCCCCGTCTCCTTCCCTGAAGGGAAGGGGTGGCCGAAGGCCGGGGTTAGGGCCGGACAAGAGGCCGAGATGGTGACACACGAGTCCGCCAAGCCGCTGCCGCAGCCGAGCCTGGAGTCGCGCGACTTCTGGGATGGCCTGCGCCGCCACGAGATCGTCCTCAAGCGCTGCAACGCCTGCGGGCGCTTCGTCCACTACCCTGCGCCCGTCTGCCGCCACTGCCACTCGATGGACATCGGCAACGTCAAGGTCTCCGGCCGGGGCAGGCTCTATAGCTTCATCGTGACGCACCACGTGGTGGTGCCGGGCTTCGAGCAGGACGCGCCGTACGTGGTGGGCCTGGTCGAGCTGGAGGAAGAGCAGGGCCTTCGCCTGGTCACCAACATCGTGGGCTGCGCCCCGGCGGACGTGCGCGCGGGGATGCTGGTCCAGCCGGTCTTCGAGGACGTGACGCCCGAAATCACGCTGCTGAAATTTAGGCCGGCGTAGGGGCCAACCCCCGTGTCGGCCCGCGTAGGGGCAGGCCCGAGCCTGCCCTATTCTTAGCCGAAGCCCTGAGCCGTAGCCGCGAGCGAAGCGTGGCGGTCAGCGAAAGGGGAAGCCGAAGAGTGCCTGCCCGCCCTCATCCGTTACGCAAACCCGTACAGCGCCACGGCGACCCCCTACCGTCATTGCGAGGTACCCCGATTCCATCGGGGACCGTGGCAATCTGGGCTTCGGCCTGCCGCTCTACGCAAACCCATACAGCGCCACGGCGTTGTCGCAGACGATCTTGCGCCGCTCCGCCGCCGGCACCCCCTCCATCAGATAGTCGATCACCTTCTGCGAGTTGGGCCAGGTGCTGTCGTTATGCGGGTAGTCGCTGGACCAGAGGATGTGCTCGAGGCCGATGTGGCGCCGGTTGAGGACGCCGATCCGGTCGCGCATGAACGTCAAGTACAGGCTGCGTTTCACCATGGCGCTGGGGAGCTCCCGCCTCGAGAGGTTCATCGGATAGATGTTCCGGCGCCGGTCGAAGATGTAGTCGATGCGCTCGAGGAAGTAGGGCGCCCAGCCGATGTCGTTCTCCGCCGAGACGAGCTTGAGCCTGGGGAAGCGCTCCAGCACGCCGTTGAAGACCATGAGCCCTAGCGACCGCTGGACCCACGAGGACTCGACGATGCCGTCGGAGATGTCGCGCTTGAGCTTGGGGTTGCGCTCGGTGAGGATGTGGAGGCTGATGGGGAGGTCCATCGACTCGGCGGCGGCCCAGAGGGGGTCGAAGGAGCGGTCGCCGTAGTGGCGCTCGGGGCTCTGGTAGATGGCGATGCTCCCGCCCGCGAGCCCGAGCTGGCGGCAGCGCTCGAGCTCGGCCACCGCGATCTCGATATCGTCGATGGGGATGACGCCCACGGCCTTGAGGCGGTCGGGGTAGGCCTTGCAGTAGTCGGCCACCCAGCGGTTGTAGGCCTGGAAGCAGGCGAGCTGGAGGTCCGGCTCCTTGAGGGCGAAGAGGCGCATGGCCATGGTGGGGTAGAGGACCTCGGCCTCGACGCCGTCGCGCGCCATGTCGGCCAGGCGGGCGTGGGGGTCCCATCCGCCGCGGGGGACGTGGGTCTCGAACCGGCCGTGGCGCTGGATCTTCTCGCCGGGGACGCCGGCGGCGGCGACGGAGCCGATGGGCAGGAGCTCCATGTCCCCGCAGACGTAGCTATCGTGGGTCTCCCCGCGGACGAGGCGCGGGGCCCGGTCCCGGTACTTCGGGTCGATGTACTTGAGCCACAGGTCCCCCGGCTCGATGACGTGGGAGTCCGCCGAGATGCAGGTGTACTTGCCCATGGTTTCACCCCCATCCTGCACCTTCCCCCGTCGAGGGGGAAGGTGCTCGGTGTCAGCGCCCTCTGCGCGGCAGCTCGACGGTGGCCTCGCCGTTCGTGGTGATATCGCCGGTCTGCTTTTCGACCCACACCTCGCAGGTCACCAGGCCGGCGCCGTTCTCATCCTTCTTCCCCGTGACCTTCCCCTTGATGGCGAGCGTGTCCGTCTGGATGGCCATCCCCCGGTTCTGGTAGCTGATGCGCTTGAGGCGTCCCAGGGGCCCGATCCAGTCGGTGAGGAGCTGGCCCAGGAAGGAGCCCTGCAGGTGCCCGTGGACCAGGATGCCCGGCAGCTTCTCGGTATTCACCGAGTAGGGGATGTCCCAGTGGGTCCGATGGGTGTCCCAGGTGACGGCGCTGAAGAGGAAGAGCTGGAGCTCGTTGGCGTGCTTGGTGAGCGACGGCAGCTCCATGCCCACCGTCACATCCTCGTAATAGGGGGAGGGCCGCAGGGTTTGCGCTGGCATAGGGTCCCTCACTTGTGCCGGATGAGACCGGCGCGCTCGCGGACGACCATCTGGCCGCGCTGGTTCGTGTAGGTACGCTCGGCGATGACGAAGATCATGGGCCCGCGGCGCCCCTGCTTCTCGTAGATATCCACCAGCTTCTCTTGGAAGGCGATGGTATCGCCTGGGCGGATCGGTTCCCCAAACTCGATCTCCCGCCCGGTGGCCATGGCGCCCGGGAAGCCGGGGGTCGGCACGGACATTCGCAGGTCCTGCTCCTTACCCAGCCCGCTCTCCACCATGTCGTCCAGGTCCATCTCGTTGAGGCTGACCACCGTCATGAAGAACGGCGGCGCGACGGCGCCCCCGCAGGGCGTCTGTTTGGCGTACTCGGCGTCGCGCCAGAGGGGGTTCTTGTCTCCGATGGCGATGGCGAACCGGAGGATGTCGCGCTGGGTGACCTGGAAGGTGCGTTTGGGCCCGGTGCGGCCGATGCAGGCCTGCGCCTCTGGAGTGATGACGGACTGGGTGGTCACGGGATGGCTCCTGGGTGCGAGGTTGCCATCCTTATACGCTCCGCACCCTGCGCCGTCAACTGCGGCGCCGCCAGCTTGTACCAATGAAGCCATCCCGAAATGCGGGTCATCAGGTCAGGTTTCACCCCATCCTCACCCTCCCCCATCGAGGGGGAGGGGGTTTTGAGGCAACGCCGTTGCGAGGGCGTCCGGGGCTTGCTTCTCGCATCGGCCTGGTATACTCCTCGCGACACCGAGGATGGCGCGGGCGGACCGTCCTCGGCGATGGATGCAAGCCATGTACTGCCAGCGCTGCCACGCTCCGAAACCGCCAGGCTGGGGCTTCTGTGACGTCTGTGGGGGCCTCCTGGTGGAGGACGCTGCCCAGGACATCGCGCCGGAGCCTGCGGCGGCCGGGGCGCCCGGACCGCCGCAGCGAGAGGTCCAGGCCCTTCGCGAGGAGGTCCGCGCTATCCGGGAGACGCTGGCGTCCTACGGCATCGTCGTCCGGTCTCCCGCGCGGCAGCCCGCGCCCACAGCCGCCGCGCCTATGGCTCCTGGGGCCTCGGCGGAGGCGGCGCCTTCGCGGCCACGAGGTACTGCCCTTTCTGGTGTAACGCCCGGCCCGCCCGCCGCCCCCGTGCCGTCGCGCGCCACGGTAGCCGCCGCCCAGCTTGCCCCAGCCCCTGCCGCGGCCGCTGGCGCCGGAGCCGGTGTGGCCGTCCCGCCGGCCCGCGTTGGGCCGCCCGAGCCCCCGCGCCCCCCGCTCGTCAACTGGGAGTTCCTGGTGGGCGTCAACTGGCTCGCGGTCATCGGCGCGGTGGCCTTCGTCATCGGCGCCGGCTTCTTCTTCAGGCTCGCGGTGGACAAGGGCTGGATCAGCGAGGCGGCCCGCGTCGTTCTCGGCGGGCTGGTCGGCGTCGCCTTCGTTGCGGCCGGCGAGCTCTTCCACCGCCGCTACAAGCCCTGGTCCCAGGCGGTCTCCGGCGCGGGCTTCGCGATCATGTACCTCGCCCTCTTCGCCGCCTTCGCTCGCTACGAGCTGATCGAGAGCGTGCCCGCCCTGGTCCTCTTCTCCGTGGTGACGGTCGCCGCCGGCGCGGCCTCGCTCCGGTACAACTCGATGGGCACCGCCATCCTCGGTATCGTGGGCGGCTTCGCGACGCCATTGATGCTCCACGATGACCTTCCCAGCGCCAAGCTTCTCCTCGCCTACGTCCTGGTGCTCGACGTGGGCATCCTGGCGTTAGCCTCCCTGCGCGGCTGGCGGTGGCTCACGCTCCTGGGCCTGCTGGGCTCGCTGGCCGATTACGGCCT
Source organism: uncultured Dehalococcoidia bacterium (assembly GCA_964555685.1). Classification (GTDB taxonomy): domain Bacteria; phylum Chloroflexota; class Dehalococcoidia; order SHYB01; family SHYB01; genus CAZKTO01. Next base: position 32,793 of record CAZKTO010000008.1, on the reverse strand, counting down.
CTGGGCCGCTGAGTTCGACCCGCGCGACCACCTCACCCTGGCGCAGGTTGGCATCACCTGCATCTACCTCCTCTTCCTGGGCGCGACCAACCTCCCGTCCCTGCTCCGGCGCCGGGCGCCCAGCGCTTCCGACTACGCCCTGATGGTGCTCAACGTGGGGGCCTACTTCGGCATCAGCTACGGGCAGATGTGGGGCGAGCTGCGCGATGCGATGGGCGGGTTCACCCTCGCCCTCGCCGCGTTCTACGCCGTTCTTGGGTCCGCGTCGCTGATCGAGGAGAAGGCGCCCTCCCCCTTGGCCGCCATGAACCTCAGCATCGCCGTCGTGCTGCTCACCATTTTCTTCCCCGTCCAGTTCGGCGGCCCGTGGCTCAGCGTCGCCTGGGCGGCCGAGGGCGCCGTGGCGGTCTGGCTCTCCTTCCACCTCCGCATGCCCAGCCTCCGCGTGCTGGGCCTGGGCGCCCTTGGCGTCGCCGTCGGCTGGCTGGCCGCCGTCGACACCCCCGAGGCGCTCGACCGCGACCTCACGCCTTTTGCCAACCAGTATCTCCCGGAGTTCCTACTGGTCTCGGCGGGGTTCTTCGCGGCGGCGTGGCTCATCCACCGGTACCAGGACGCACTGGAGCGATGGGAACGCCAGGCCGTCTTCCCGGCGCTGGTCATCGGCGGGAGCGTTGTGCTGACGCTGGCGATGCCGGTGCAGATCGATGGCGTGTGGATAACGGTGGCGTGGGCTATCGAGGCGCTGGCGCTGATGACCGGCGGGCTGTTGCTCCGCGTGCGGGAGCTGCGCTGGTGCAGCCTCGGGGTGTTCGCAGTCATGGCGGGGCGCCTGCTGTTCGTGGACACAGTGGACGCCTTCGACTCCGACCTCGCCCCCTTCTGGAACGAGTTCATGTGGCCCTTTGGCATCGCCACCGGCGTCACGTACCTGGCAGCCTGGCTCCTGCACCGCTTCCGGGCGCGCCTGGAGCTTTGGGAAGGCGTGGTGTTCTCCGTGCTCATCGTTGGCGGCAGCGTGCTGCTGACGGTGGCGCTGCCGGTGCAGGCGGAGGGCGTGTGGATGACGGTGGCGTGGGCTATCGAGGCGCTGGCGCTGATGACTGCCGGGGTGTTCCTTGGCGTGCGGGAGCTGCGCTGGTGCAGCCTGGGAGTCTTCGTGGTGGCCACCGGCCGGCTGCTCTTCGTGGACACCCCGGACGCTCTGGACCGGACGTTCGATCCGTTCTGGAACGAGTTCACGGTAGCGTACGGGGCGGTCATCGGCGGGGTCTACGCGGCAGCGGGCCTGGTGCGCGCCGCCGGGTCCCGGCTGGACGCATGGGAGTGGCGCCTGTACCCGGTGCTGGCGGCAGCGGGCAGCGTGCTCATGATGGTGCTCATGCCCGTCCAGACGCACGGGCCGTGGATCCCCTTCGCGTGGGTGCTGCAAGCGGCGGCGCTGCTGGTGGTGGCCCTGTGGCTGGGCATCGAGCCGCTGCGCTGGCTGTCGCTGGCCGTCTTCGGCGCGGCCCTGCTGCGCCTGGTGGCGCTGGACACGCCCGTGGACCTGGAGGACTACCGGCCCATCCTCAACCTGCGCATGCTGGGCTTCGCCTCGGCGGTGGCCAGCATGTACGCCGCGGCCTTCCTCCTCTGGAAGCGGCGCGGGGATGTCCCCGAGGCGGTGTCCGCCGTCGCGGCGCTGGTGGTGGCCGCGAACTTCCTCACCATCTACGTGCTGAGCGCCGAGATCATCGCCACCGTCGATAGCGGACGGGTCGACATCGACGGGGACGCCGCCCGTAACGCCAAGAGCCTGGGCCTGAGCCTGCTCTGGGGCACCTATGGCATCGTGGCGCTCACGGCGGGCATCGTGCGCGGCTCGCGGCCTCTGCGCCAGGGCGGCCTGGGGCTCCTGGCGGTGCCTGTGCTGAAGCTCTTTCTTTACGACTCTTTCGAGCTGGAGACGGGCTATCGCGTGGCTGCCTTCCTGGTCCTGGGCGTCATACTCCTGGCTGGCGGCTTCCTCTACCAGCGCTACGGCGGCGCCATCAAGGGGTTCCTCTTCGAGACAAGCCCGCATCCGCCCTCCCAGTCCGTACGCTGACGTCCCAGTGGCCGCGCGGCGCCGTTTGCTTTGGCCCTCTCCCCCTTCCCCCTCTCCGACTCGGAGAGGGGGTGGCCCGCCGGGTATGCCCACCTGTCGGGGTGCGGGCCGGGGGCGAGGGTCAGCACCCGACCTATCTCCTCCTCCCAAACGCCTCTTTCGATAGTTTCTACCATGAGCAGGGATGCATCCTCATATTGTTGCAACACTTGCCGGGCTGAGCACCAGTCCGTACGCTGACGTCCCAGTGGCCGCGCGGCGCCGTTTGCGCTAGGATGAGGGCTGCTCGCGCCGGCCGGATGCGCCCCCCGGCCGCGGGCCGAACCGATGTACAAAGACGTGCCGGACGCGCTTCATCTCGCCGTCACCGTCGCCTGTCCGGCATCCAGGGTCAGGGACCTCCTGACCACGCCCGGCGGCCTGACCTCGTGGCTCGCGACGGACGCGGAGTTCACCGCGAAGGCCGGCGCGCCCTATCGCCTCACGCTGCCCGGCGGGCAGCGGGCGGAGGGCTTCGTGCAGGGGTACGACCCGGCCTGCGGCGTCGCCTATAGCTTCGATCACGATGGCGTGCGGCGGGCCTTCGGCGTCACCGTCGTCCGCTGGTCGTGGGAGGGCCTGAGCCCCGACTACACCCTCGTGACGCTCACGCACACCGGCCACAGCCAGGGCGACGCCTGGCAGCGCGCCTACGAGGGGCACATGGCGCTGTGGACGGCGGCGCTGCGCAACCTCACGTCCGTCGTCAACGATGGGCGCGACCTGCGGCGGCAGGCGGCCCCCTCGAGCTGACCGCGTCCCTGGGATAGAAACGGAGCAGCGGAGGCATGTGCCTCCGCTGCTCCACAGATGATCGAGGCCAATCCCGGAGCCCCCATACCGCATGGAGAGGGCCTGGGTGGGGCCTACCCCCCGTTCTTCGTCAGCGCCTTGATGACCTTCGGCGCCACCTTCCGGGCGATCTCCTTCACCTCGTCGTCGGTCCAGAACGCCGTCGGGATGTGCGGATAGTCCACCGTCACGAAGTCGTAGCCGGGCACACCGCTCAGGCGCTTCATGGAGTTAGCCGAACCGGCCATGGCCGTGTGGATAATGGCCACGCTGGGGACCCCGGCCCACTCGAGCTCGATGGCGTCCCGCATACTGCGGGCGCTGCACGACCCTCAGCCGCCGAATCCGGTGATGGCGACGGTGGCCTCCGCGGTGAGGCGCGCCCAGTCGGGCCGCTCCGGCGGCACGGCCACGCTGCTCTTCACCACCTTGACGGCGCCCACCAGCTCGGCCTCTTTCGTCAGCTCCTGGTAGAGGGCGTCGAAGAGCTTCTCCGTCGCCCCGATGCCGTTGACCACCAGGCCCACCACGGCGCCGTTGAGCGTCGCGGGGCGCTCGGGGAATGTGCGCGGGTCCTTTCGATCGAGGGGCCCGCTGGTCGGGTCCAGCGTCACGAGTTGCTTGCCGTTGGCTTTCATAAGAGACCTCCTTGGGGCGCCTACCTCTTTGCGGGTTCGATGGGCTTGGTGATGGCCCACGCGAGATGGGGGGCCAGGACCCACGTCTCGGCCATGCCGTGACCGCCGGCGGCCACGATGAGGATGCCGTCCGGGCGTCCCAGCTTGACCGGCGCCTCGCCCTGGGCCGGCGGGGCCACGAGCTTGGGGAAGAGGTACTCGCGCATCTGCGCCTTGGACCAGCGCGCCTCGGCGAAGTAGCGCATGTGCTCCAGCCCCACCACCAGCACCACGCTGTTCTTGTCGCCCAGCCAGCGGTCGGTCGTCACGCCGATCGTCCGGACGCCTCGCGCGATGCTGTCCAGCACGCCCTGGGGCGTCCGGCTGGACGAGTCGCGCGCCGGTCCCATGTACATGACGGAGGCGACGGTGACGGCGCTGGAGGTGGCCGGGAGGCCCCGCTCGGCGTGGAGCGGCAGCCAGGGGCTCTCCTCCTCGTTCTCGCCGAAGCAGAACGAGTAGCGGGCGGGCGTCGAGTAGGTGGCGCGGTCCAGGAAGCCGGGGATGGCCCGGCAGACGTTGCGGACGACCAGCCGTAGCGCCCGGCCGATGGTGGCGTTGGCGCGCCAGCCCGGCCCGAAGCAGCCGGCCTTGCAGTTGATATCGAGCTCTTTGCGGATGGGCCCGTTGACGATGACCGCCTGGGCCGCGCCCGAGAGGGTGCCGGTGGTGCTGTGGCAGTTCCCCTTCTCTTCGAGGTGGGCGCGCACGGCGGCCACCACCACGGGCATGTACTCCGCCTTGCAGCCGGCCATGACGGCGTTGATGGCCGCGTGCTCGGCGGTGACGGTGACCTCGCGGGTCGGGACGGCGCCCAGGACCTCGCCGGGCTGGAGCCCCGCGTAGTCCAGGAAGCGCTGGACCTTCTCCGGCGTCGGCGGCACGATGGGCATGCCGTCGGTCCAGCCGCGCTCGTAGTACGTCTCGACGGCCTCGTCGTAGTCGCGGGACGTCAGTTGGGTCGCCTTGAGCGTCACGCCGCCTACTCCTTCGGTTGGGGGGAGTCTAACAGGAGCGCGAAGGGGGTGTCAAGGCGGTCTCACCCCGCCAGCGGACACCATGACACGGGCGTCATGAGCTTGGACTCCCAGTCCGTCCGCAGGCTCATTTGCTCCCGCATCCAGCGCTGGAACTCGGCGTCGCGCGGCTGGCTCTCCTGCAGGCGCGCCCACGTCTGCCAGTCCTTCACGGCCCAGATGTTGACCGCCTCCGCGTTGCGCATCGCGACCCGGTACGTGCCCACCGGCTGGAGCCCCCGCCGCTCGGCGATCGGATAGTAGTCCTTGATCACCGAGGCGACGTACTCCGGGACCTTGCCCGGCACGCACTTGACGATCTCGTGGAGAAACACCTTGCCCTTGACGCCGCTGGCCAGCAGGTCCTTCAGTGTTGGGCAGCCGGGGCCGGGGAGCAGCATACGGTCGAAGCCGCCGGTGCGCCACTGCCAGGCCTTGGCGATCCACTCGGCCAGGCCCTGGTCCTTGCGGGCCTCCTCGTACTGGCTTTCGCGCAGGCGGCCGAAGTGCGCCCAGTCGGCGAGCTCCCAGATCGCGATGGCTTCAGGCCAGCGCCCCGTTGAGCCAATGGTCTGCCAGAACCCCAGCAGGCCCATGTTGCGCTTCCTGGCGACGGGCAGCCACAGGCGCTCCAGGGCGGCCACGTACTCCTCGAGCTTTCCGGGCACCACCTCGATGGTCTCGTGTTGGTACAGCATGGGTGCTCCTTGGCGTGATGCGGCGCGTGTAGTATACGACGGCGGCGCGCAGGGATGGGACCTGACCCTCGGCGCCTGGCCCTTTCCCCTGCGAGGGGCCTTGCCCTAAATGTCATAAGAGAGGCCGCTGGATACCCGTCCCGACGCGTCGGGACGGGCGGAAAGCGGCCCCCCGCCGCAGGCGGGCGAAGAATCTGGGGCGGGGCAATGCCAACAGAGAACCACACCCGAAGGTGGGGGCGGGTACCCACCGCAGGTGGGTGGGGTGAGGGCACCCCTCGTTGACACCCAGATTCGGCACCCCCTACACTCGCCTGTACGCCACCCGGCGCGGCGATCATCCCGATGGCTCACCCGACCACCACGAGCAACCAGACCCTCACGCCCGTCGCCGCGCCGTCGCCCAGCGCCAGCCTCGGGCGCAGGGCCAGCCTCCTCATCCGCGAGGTCCGCGTCGAGCAGACCCTCTTCGCTCTGCCCTTCGCCTACCTCACGCTCTTCCTGGCCGAGGACGGCACTCCCAGCGGCTCCCACTTCGCCTGGATCACCCTGGCCATGCTCGGCGCCCGGAGCCTGGGCATGGCCGCCAACCGCCTCATCGACGCCGCCGCCGACGCCCGCAACGTCCGCACCGCCGCCCGCGCCATACCCGCCGGGCTTCTGCGCCGGCGCGACGTCCTCGTCTTCATGGCCCTCGCCGCCGGCCTCTTCCTCGGCGCCGTCTACCAGCTCAGCCCGTGGGCCCAGCGGCTCTGGCCCGCCGCCCTTGCCCTCGTGGTCCTCTACCCGTATATCAAACGCTACACCTGGGCCTGCCACCTCGCTCTGGCGATGGTCTACGTCATGGTGCCCAACGGCGTCTGGATCGCCGTCGCCAACGAGCTGAGCCTGGGCTCGGTCCTCCTGGGCCTGGGCGCCGGCTTCTGGGCCGCCGGGTTCGATACCATCTACGCCACCCAGGACATCGATTTCGACCGGCGCGAGGGCGTCCACTCGATCCCCGCGCGCTTCGGGCTGGCCCGCGGCCTCGCCGCCGCGAAGCTCTTCCATGTGGCCACCGTCGGGCTCCTCGCCGGCGCCGGCCCGGCCCTCGACGCGGGGGCGCTCTACTACGGCGGCGTCGCCGCCTTCTTCGCCCTGCTCGTCTACGAGCACCGCCTCGTCTCGCCCGCCGACACCTCGCGCGCCAGCGTCGCCTTCTTCAACATGAACGGCATCATCTCCGTCGTCTTCTGCTGCTTCGTCGTCGCGGACGTGCTGACGAGGTGAGGGAGTTCGCCATGGCCACCTATGTTGTCGGCGTCACCGGCGCCAGCGGCGCGCCCTACGCCCGGCGCGTCCTCCAGGCGCTCCTGGAGCTCGGCCACCACGTCAAGCTCATCGTCTCCCCCGCCGGGGAGCGCGTGCTGGACATCGAGCTGGGCCTGCGCCTCTCCGGCTCCCGGCGCGCCCGCCAGGAGCAATGGGCCGAGCTCCTGGGCGCGCACCCGGGGACGCTCGAGCTCCTGGCCCACCGCGACCTCGCCGCCTCCGTCGCGAGCGGCTCCTACCCTTTCCAGGGCATGGCCGTCGTCCCCTGCTCCATGGGCACGCTGGCCCGCATCGCCAGCGGCGCCTCGACCAACCTCATCGAGCGCGCGGCCGACGTCGCCCTCAAGGAGCGGCGGCCCCTGGTCCTCGTCCCGCGCGAGACGCCCCTGAACCGCATCCACCTCAAGAACATGCTGGCCGTGCACGAGGCCGGCGCCGAGCTCCTGCCCGCCATGCCCGGCTTCTACCATCAGCCACGGAGTATCGACGACCTAGTGGAGATGATCGCCGGGCGCGTCCTGGACCGCCTGGGCATCGAGAACGCCCTCTACAAACGCTGGCAGGGCGATCCCCTGGCGCAGCTGGCCCGCCTGGACGAGTAGCCGAGCCCATGCCCTTCGCCGACATCCAGTCCTTCGCGGCGGCCCTCGAGCGCGCGGGCGAGCTGAAGCGCGTCCGCATCGAGGTCGACCCCGAGCTCGAGATCACCGAGATCGCCACCCGCGTGATCAAGGAGGAGGGTCCCGCGCTCCTCTTCGAGCGAGTGAAGGGCTCGCCGTACCCGCTCCTGATCAACATCTTCGGCAACCGGCGGCGCATCGAGCTGGCTCTGGGCCGGGAGCCGGGCGCCATCGGCCGCGAGCTCATCGGCCTCGTCGAGCGCCTGAATCCACCGTCGCTCAAGGGGCTCTGGACGTCCCGCGGCGCGGCCCGGCGCCTCCTGGCCGGGCGGCTGCGGCCCGTCCGGCGCGCGCCCTGTCAGGAGGTGGTCGAGGCGCCCGATCTCGGCGCGCTCCCCGCCCTCAAGTGCTGGCCCGGCGATGGCGGCCGCTTCATCACCTTCCCCCTCGTCCTCACCCGCTCGCCCCTGACGGGCCGCAGCAACCTGGGAATCTACCGCATGCATCTCTTCGACGAGCGCTCCACGGGGATGCACTGGCAGCTCCAGAAGGGCGGCGGCTTCCACTACCACGAGGCCGAGTCTCGGGGACAGGCGCTGGAGGTGGCCGCCGTCCTCGGCGGCGACCCGGCCCTCATGATCGCCGCCGTGCTCCCGCTGCCGGAGGGTCTGGAGGAGCTGCTCTTCGCCGGCATCCTGCGCGGCGGGCCCACACCCATGGTCCCGGCCAGGACCCTCGCCATGCGCGTCCCCGCCAGCGCCGAGATCGTCCTCGAGGGCCGCGTCCTCCCCGGCGAGCGCGCCCCCGAGGGCCCCTTTGGCGACCACTTCGGCCACTACTCCAACGCGGCCCCCTTTCCGGTCTTCCGCGTCCAGGCTCTCACCCGCCGCCGCCGCCCCATCTATCCCGCCGCCGTCGTCGGCATGCCGTACCACGAGGACCGCTACCTGGGCGACGCCGCCCAGGAGTTCCTGAACCCGTTCCTCAAGCTCGTCCAGCCGGAGATCGAGGACCTGTGGGCCTACTACGAGGCAGGCTTCGTCAACCTGGTTGTCGCCTCGGTCCGCAGCCGCTACGCCAAGGAGCCCCTGAAGACGGCCCTGGGCCTCTTCGGCAACGGGCAGCTCTCCCTCACCAAGTGCGTCATCCTCGTCGGCCCCGGCGTCGACCCGCGCGACTTTGGCGCCGTCCTCCGCGAGGTACGGCGAAACTTCCGCGCCGAGTCGGACCTTCTCCTGCTGCCGAGGGTGCCCTTCGATACCCTCGACTTCACGAGCTTCACGATGCACCTGGGGAGCAAGATGGCCCTGGACGCCACGCCGAAGGACCTAACCCCCTGGCCCCCTTCCCCGCGAGGGAAGGGGGGAGAAGGGAGCGGTTCTTCCGTTCGTGGTGAGCTTGTCGAACCACAGTGGCGAAACGGCGTTGACATAAAGCGCCTCGCGCCTGAAGCAACCGAGTGGCATGTCTGGGAGGACTGCCTCCTGGCCGTCAAGCTGCCCACTGCTCCGCCGCAATCCCGCGAAACGCTCCTGCGCCTGGCCCGCGATCCCGCCCTCGCCGGCGTCAAGCTCGTCGCCGCCATCAGCCCGGACGTGGACCTGCGCGACCGCGTGAGCCTCATCTGGGGCATCTTCACCCGCTTCGACCCGGCGCGCGACGTGCTCTTCCCCGAGATGCGCCTGGAGGGCGCCGCGCCCGTCTACCGCGGGCCGCTGTGCATCGACGCGACGTTCAAGCCCGGCTATCCCGCGCCGCTCGTCATGGACCCGGACGTGGTGGCGAGGGTGGACAAGCGGTGGGGGGAATATTGGAGGTAGGGGATATGGCTGTGCAGCAGGGGCAAAAGCGGGCGGAGCGCCACCGGCCGGTAAGTGCGCTTTGACGAGCATTCAACGGCCGGTGGTAAACTGCAGCCGCCCCGTTCGCGCCCCACTGCCGGTTCGGGGGCACGTCATATGGGGAATCCCGGTCAAGGAGTCTCGCGGCGTGGCGAGGCGCTAGCGATGGAGACCGAAAGCCAGGCCGGAAACGCACGTGTTTTGCCTGCGGGCTGGGAGTTGGAGCGGCTGCGCCGTCTGGGGAGAGGAGTGCTTCTTGGGCTGGCCGCAGGAATCATCACCGGCATCCTAGCGGGCGGCGTTGGGTCCCGCATCGCCATGCGCATCTCTGCAGTCCTCGGCGGAGAGGAGATCTCGGGGCTAGTCACGGAGAACGGCAACGTGGTCGGTGACATCACCGTTGACGGTACTGTGGGCCTGCTCATCTTCGCCGGGGCCCTCCCCGGCATCGCGGGAGGCTGGCTCTACGTCCTGGTCCGGAGGTGGCTGCCGGGCCCACAGGTGTGGCACGGACTGCTGTTCGGCACGCTCCTCCTGATGGCCCTTGGGGTGGTCATCATCAACAACGGCAACCGGGACTTCACCCAGCTCGGGTCTCCAGCGGTGAACGTGGCGATGTTCGCGCTGCTCTTCGTGCTGTTCGGGGTTCTCGTGGCACCCATAACAGGCGCGCTGGACCAGCGCCTCCCAACCGTAAGCCCACGGATGGGCCGCTGGTCCTCCAGAGGCTACCTTGCGGTGCTGAACCTGCCTGTGCTGTTTTCCTTTGCTGGTGTGGGTATTGGCCTGCCGGCGGTGGTGCTGCCAGTGATGGCGGCATATATTTGGTGGCCGATACTACGGCCCCGCGTGGGATTCCTGCGCTCCGGCAGGATCGGCGGGGTGCGGCAGATTGCTTCCTATGCCGTCATCTCCGTTGTGGCGATCGTTGGAGCGGTGTTCCTGGCGTTGAACATCGCGAAGATCGTCTGAGGCCCTTCGCCGAGGCCGAGGTTTGGCTCCAATTCTCTGCTCACGTCATCCCGAGCCCAAAGACACGGACCGCGTTCTCCCCGTAGACGTGGCGACTACGCCCTTCTCGTAACGGCCAACGACGGGCAGGTGACGGGGGATATGGACAGATTTAGGTCTACGTTCTAGCCAGGCGTTGGGTTCCCGGGCCCGGACTGTGGAAGGGTTTCGCCTTCGGGGTGTTCCTCCTGATGGTGTTTGGGGGCGTGGTCATCGAAGACGACAACAGGGATTTCGCATTATTTGGCCCTGCCGGGCTGGCGGTGGCCCTGTTTGCTGTGCTCTTCGTTCTCTATGGGCTGATTGTCTCCCCATCGCCGAACGGCTGGACCGATATGTTCCTCCCCTGTTGGCTAACCCGGTCATCACCCTGGCTAGGTATCTCGTTTTGGCGGGCTTGTGTATATTCGGCGGGGTCAACACGATATCCTCCATTAGCGGTATTCTCTGACACCCATGACAAGGCGCAGCCAGGTAGTCCTCATCACCGGCGCGACGCGCGGCATCGGCCAGGCGGCGGCAGCGATAGCATAGTGACAATGGTGCATTGAACATCTACAATATGTCCCAGCATGAGGGTTGCCTTTGCGAACAGGACCCTTGAGCGGTGCGTCGCTGATGAGCGCGAGGCCGTACGCGAGTGGGGGCCCATAGTGGGGGCCGGTGGTACGTGCAAAGGGTGGCGGTGCTCGTGGCTGCCAGGAGTTTCCACGAACTCTTCCAGTTGAAGGCCATCCGCCTGCACCCGCTGAAGGGCGAGCGGGCGGGAGCATACGCCCTGATGATCAGAGACCGGCGGAGACTTATCGTCGTACCGGTGTCGCAGACGGAAGTCCTCGTACGGGAGGTGCCCAAGCACTATGAGTAAGACCCGCAGGGCAAGGACGGCCTATGCAGAGTTTGCTGCCGACGTAAGCACCCACCCAGGCGAGTTCCTGGCTGAGGAGCTAGAGGCGCGAGGCGTGAGCCAGCGTGAGCTGGCCCACAAGATGGGCCGGCCGATCCAGGTTATCAACGCCATTTGCAATGGGAAGAAGTCCATTACGGCAGAGACTGCTCTTGGGTTGGAGAAGGCGCTGGGCATCTCCGCCGTCTTCTGGTTGAACCTGGAGATGCAGTACCAGTTGGCCATGGCCCGCGCCAAAGAGCGGCAGCCTGCGGCATGAGCGGCCCCCGGAAGGCCGCCCGGACCGCTCTCCCATCGAGGCTGGGGAAGCACATCACCGACGTTCACGTGAGGGCCAG
>CAZKTO010000008.1:18187-21444 GCA_964555685.1 uncultured Dehalococcoidia bacterium | reverse complement strand
CGGCAGCCTGCGGCATGAGCGGCCCCCGAAAGGCCGCCCGGACCTCTCTCCCATCCCGGGGCTAGGAAAGCGCACCACCGGCGTTCACTTGAGGGCCAGTCATGTCTGAGAGACCCCAAACCATCCTCATCACCGGCGCCACGCGGGGCATCGGGCGGGCGGCGGCAACGCACCTCGCCGGACGCGGCCACCGCGTCGTCGCCACGGGCCGCGACCGCGACCTCCTCGCCTCCCTCGAGCGCGAGGCCGCCGCCGCGACGCTCCCCATCACCGTCGCGCCCCTCGACGTGAACGACCACGCCGCCTGCGAGGCCGTCGTCGCCAAGATCGTGGCCGGCCACGGGCGCATCGACGCGCTGGTGAACAACGCCGGCTACAGCTACTCGGGCCCGCTGGAGGAGCTGGACCTGGACGAGGTCCGGCGCATGTTCGAGACGGACCTGTTCTCCGTCCTGCGTCTGAGCCAGCTTGTCCTGCCCCACATGCGGGCGCAGCGCTCCGGCGCCATCGTCAACGTCGGCTCGGTCTCGGGCCTCATTGGCAGCCCGGACCACGGGGCCTACGCCGCCGCCAAGGCCAGCCTGCGGGCCATGAGCCAGGTCATGCGCATCGAGGTGGCGTCCTTCGGCGTGCGGGTGGTGCTCATCGAGCCGGGGCTGATCAAGACCGACTTCGGCGCGAACCAGGTCTGGGCCAGCCGCGCTGGCGTGGCCGGCTCGCCCTATGCGGAGAAGGTGCGGCGCGACCGCAATCCCGGAGCGGACCGGCACCCCTCGGGCGCCGACCCCATGCGCGTCGCCGTCCGCATCCGCAAGGTCATCGAGGCGCGGCGCCCCAAGGCCCGCTACACCGCCGGCCTCGATGCCTGGGTCGGCGCCCTCGCCTACCGCCTCCTGCCCGACGGCGTCCTGGAGTTCGGCGTCAAGCGGACGCTGGGCTGGTAGGCCAGCCGCACCCTCTGCCGGCTGGCCCGCATCCAATCAACGCCGGTACGCCGGGGGGCGTCGCTTGACGGACGCGGCGGGCTCTCATACGATGCTGGCGTCGCGCCCTTCCCAAAGGAGGCGCGGGAGCGGACGATGCTGAGGCTGCCAAGGCTGTTCCGAAAGCGGTCCGGCGAGATCGAGTGCGACGATGTCCACCGCCTCGCCTCGGACTATGTGGACCGCGAGCTCCAGGAGCCGGTACTGGCGAAGGTCCAGCGGCATCTGCGCTTCTGCCCCCCCTGCCAGTCCTTCCTCGCGAGCTTTGGCAAGACCGTGGGACTCCTGCGCGCCATGCCCCAGGAGCGCTGCCCGGACGGGCTGCGCCAGGGCATCATCGAAGAGACCAAGAAGAGCTAGCGGCGCCCCTCTCGCCATGGCCCTCCCCCTCCCAAGCAGGCGCGCCGGCCGCGCCCTCGCCTCGTCTGGCACGCCCGATGCCGGCGCCCTCTGCTCGCAGGCCCGCGAGGCGATGGACGCCGGCGACTGGACGAGCGCCATCCGCATTCTGGGCCGCGCCCTTCGCGCCGATTCCCAGTGCGCCCAGGCGTATCACCTCCGAGGCATGGCCCTCGCCATGGGGGGCCGTCCACGCCGGGCCATCCCCGACCTCGACCGCGCCACCGCCCTCCGCCCCCGCGACCCCGAGCCCTTCATCACCCGCGGCAGCGCCTTCGACCAGGTGGGCCAGATCGCTCGCGCTATCCAGGACTTCGACCGCGCCATCGCCCTGGCGCCCGGCGAGGCCCGCGCCTACAACGGCCGCGGCGTCGCCCGGCTCAACCTCGGCGAACACGCCCAGGCCCTGGACGACTTCCAGGAGGCCGTCCGCGTCGATCCCGAGGAGTCTCTCTACCGCTTCTCCCGAGCCATGGCCCACTACCATCTGCGCCAGTTTGCCCAGGCTGTCCTGGACCTGGACTTCGTCCTCGAGCGCCAGCCCGGCCACGCCGAGGCCCGCTTCCAGCGCGGCATGGCCTGTGTCGCCATGGGCCAGGACGAGCGCGCCGATGCCGACTTCGCCCGCGCCGTCGAGCTGGGGCTGGACCGCGCCTCCGTCTCCAAGATCGCTCAGTGGCACCGCCAGCGGCGGTAGGCCCTGCACCGCCACCGGTCACGGCAGCCCTCTGCCACTTGGGGCCAGGGCGTCGGGTTGTATACTGACCCCATGGACACCCGTCCGCTCATCGCTGTCACCATGGGCGATGCCGCTGGCATCGGGCCCGAGATCATCGCCAAGGCCCTGGGCGAGGAGAGCGTGCTGCGCCAGTGCAGGCCGCTGGTCGTCGGCGCCGCCTGGGCCATCGAGGACGCGGTCCGGCTAACGAGGGGAAGCGCGCGCGTCCGCGCCGTGCGCCGCCCGGCGGACGCCGTGGGCTCCCCGGGCGTCATCGATGTGCTCGAGGCGGGCGAGCTCCAGCGCAGCGACGCCGCCCCAGGCCGGCTCTCCGCCGCCTGCGGCCGCGCCGCCGTCGCCTGCATCGAAATGGCGGCCCGCCTGGCCCTGCGCGGCGAGGTCGCCGCCATGGTCACCTGCCCCATCAACAAGGGGGCCGTCCAGCTCGCGGGGTTCGCGGGCGATATCGGCCACCAGGAGATCCTGGCGCGCCTGGCCGGCTCCCAGCTCGCCGCCACCATGCTCATGACGCCGGGCCTGCGCGTGGCCCACCTCAGCACCCACAAGCCCATGGCCGAGGCGGCCCGCTACGTCACCGAGGAGAACGTCCTCGCCAAGCTGCGCCTGACGGCGCAGAGCCTGGCCCGCTGGGGCCTCGCCCGGCCGCGCATCGCCGTCGCTGCGCTGAACCCCCACGGCGGCGAGGGTGGGCTCCTGGGGCGCGAGGAGATCGAAGAGATCGCCCCCGCCGTCGAGGCCGCCCGCGCCGAGGGGATCGACGCCCGCGGCCCCTTCCCGGCCGACTCGGTCTTCTACCGCGCCCTCGCCGGCGAGTTCGACGCCGTCCTCGCCATGTACCACGACCAGGGTCATATCGCCGTAAAGGTGCACAACTTCGAGGACAGCGTCTCCGTCACCCTGGGCATCCCCTTCGTCCGCACATCCGTCGACCACGGCACCGCCTTCGACATCGCCGGGCGCGGCGTGGCCGACCCCGGCTCGATGCTCGAGGCGATAGACTTGGCGATCGCTCTGTCCTGGAACGAGCGGAGCGCTTTGCAATCGCAGGGGGGATGACTTGGCGCACGGCCCGCAGGAGATCGTGATCCGCGGCGCACGCGAGCACAACTTGAAATCGCTCGATGTGCGCATCCCGC
>CAZKTO010000008.1:1533-18177 GCA_964555685.1 uncultured Dehalococcoidia bacterium | reverse complement strand
GTCCGCGCCATCGAGGCCGCCGTCCAGCTCGCGGCCCGGCGGCTGGCGCCGGCCGCCCCCTAGCTGCCTCTCCTGGCGTCGCCCCCTCCCCCATCAAGGGGGAGGGAATTTCGGGATGAGCTCGTGGTCTCCTCTCTCGATGACCCGCTGGTGCGTGACGGGCTACAATGGCCGCCGAGACGCGCGCCCGAGGAGAGTCCCATGACCCACCCCACGGCAGCCCACGGCTGGCAGCACCGGTACGCCCAGGCCAACGGCATCCAGCTCCACTACGTCATCGCGGGCCAGGGGCCTCCCATGGTCATGCTCCACGGCTGGCCCCAGACCTGGTACTGCTGGCGTAAGATCATCCCCGCCATGGCCGAGCGCTTCACCGTCGTCGCCCCCGACCTGCGCGGCTTCGGCGACTCCGAGAAGCCCGACTGGGGCTACGAGCGCGCCACCTGCGCCAAGGACGTCGTCGAGCTCATGCGCGGCCTCGGGCACGAGAGGGCTATCGTCGTCGGCCAGGACTGGGGCGGCGCCCTCGCCTACATCATCGCCCTCGAACACCCGGCCTTCGCCGACCGCCTCGTCATCCTCGATACCAGCTTCTACCTGGCCCGCATGCGCCTGCCCTTCAACCCGGAGGTCTGGTACACCGAGCTCTTCAAGATCCCCGGCCTGCCGGAGCGGCTCCTGAGCGGGAAGTTCAGCGAGCTCGTCCGCCACTTCCTCGTCCACTGGTCCCACCGCAACCACTACACAGAGGAGGACCTGGCCGAGTACTCGCGCGCCTACGACCAGCCCGGCGCTCTGGAGGCGACGCTGCGCCACTACCGCGGCCGCGTCAGCGAGTACGAGCTGCAGTACAAGAGGTACGAGGGCCGCACCATGGACATGCCCGCCCTCGTCCTCTGGGGCGAGCACGACAGGCCCATCCCGCCCTGGACCGGCGACGGCCTCCACCGCTACCTGACGAACATGAAGTATGTCCTCATCAAGGACGCCGGTCACTTCATCCAGGAGGAGGCCGCCGAGCGGGTGATCGAGGAGATGCGGACGTGGCTGAAGGAGTACCCTTCGACAGACTCAGGGCTCGGCCGGTGAGGCGCGCGACACGCCCTTGTTGCAGCGGTGTCAAGGCCACGCTACTCTATTCAGTCACCCCTTCGACAGGCTCAGGATACGGCTGAGACGACAGGGCACACGTCCATGGGCGACAGATCTAGGATCGAGTGGACGCAGGCGACCTGGAACCCCGTTACGGGTTGCACCAAGGTCAGCCCTGGATGCGCCTACTGTTATGCGGAAGCGTTCACGCTGCGGTTCCGGCGTGGCGGCCCCTATCTGCCTGGCGAGACCACGATCACGCTGCACCACGACCGGCTGGACCTGCCGTTGCGCTGGCGCGCGCCGCGACTGATCTTTGTCAACAGCATGAGCGATCTGTTCCACGAGAGCGTGCCCGACTCGTTCATCTCGGCCGTATTCCAGGTGATGTGCCAGGCCCCGCAGCATCGGTTCCAGGTGCTCACGAAACGTCATGAGCGGCTGGCGTCGTTGGCGCCCCTTTTGCCCTTCCCTGACAACGTTTGGATCGGCGTGTCCATTGAGAACCAATACTGGGCAGAACGGAGAATACCTGAGCTGAAACGAGTGCCGGCCAAGTTGCGGTTCCTGTCCTGTGAACCGTTACTTGGGCCTGTGAACCTCCGTACACACTTGAAAGGTCTGCATTGGGTTATCGCGGGGGGAGAAAGCGGCCCGCGCGCCCGCCCTGCACACCTTGACTGGATACGAGACCTTCGAGACCAGTGCCAACAGATAGGGGTCGCTTTCTTCCTAAAGCAACTTGGCGGCCATCCCCATCCAAGAGGACACGATGAAGCTCTCTTAGACGGTCGGCTTTGGCGGGAAATGCCTGAGTTGGGGCACGAATTCGTAGAGCCTAGATTGTTGGTGGGACTTGGGACATGAGCGGACAGGCACTTGTCATAGCGTCAGACGGAGGGCTTGCCCTCGTGACCGGCCAGTGGTCGGTTGACAAGCACGACTATATCCATCGTCTTGCTGGCATTTTCAGCACAGGCATGAAGAATCGTAGCCGGTTTCGGTGCTTCATAGACCTCTTCTCTGGGCCTGGAAGGTGCGTTATTGAAGATACCCAGACCGAGTTCCCTGGGTCCCCTTTGCAGGCTATCGACATTCGTGACCGATTCACGCACTACCTTTTCAATGACATCAATCCCGCGAGCATAGTAGCCCTCCGCAGCCGCGTTGCTAGTCTCACCGCGCCTCCAATGCCCCTCTACTTCACGCAGGACTGTAACACTGTCGTTCCTGCCCTGCGCCAGACCCTCCTCCCAGCCAACGAATCTTTGGAACTCGCCGTCATTGACGCCTGGGGATGGGAGATGAGCTTCGATGCTTTGGCCTCCCTGACCCAGGGAAGGCGAATGGACATCATCGTTACCTTCCCCATTGGGTTCATCAAACGCAACTGGAATAAGGAGCTAGACAGGCTCGACAAGTTCCTCGGCGGGGACGGGTACAAAGAACCCTTCTTCGACGCCATGAAGCAAGACCCTAGGAAGGCTTCGCGGGTCTTGCTCGATTACTACGAAAGTCGCCTGAAGGACATCGGGTACGAGTACCCGAACGATGAGGTCTGGATACCGAACACGAAACAGGTGAAGCTCTATCACATGGTCTTCGCCAGCAAGCACCCCCGTGGGAACGAGTTCTGGCAGAAGATAATTAAGCGATCTCCCAAGGGGCAGTACAAACTAGGGCTCAGCTTATGAAGGCTAGGGCAATCCCCTACGCCCCCGCCGTCCGCAGCTCGCCCTTGGGCGTGCAGGCCAGGCTCACCGGCGTGTTCAGCTCGAAGGGGCTCTTGAGCCCCATGCGCTCACCGATCTCGCGGACCGCCGGCATCACCTCCTGGCCCAGCAGCCGGATGCACGTCATCGAGTCCTCGTGGCCCACCTTGCCGTCGTTGGCCCAGAACGCCAGGATCGACGGCCGGGCCCGCTCGAGGAGCTCGGTCAGTCGCTTCACCACCTGGCGGGGCGTCCCGGCGATGATCTGGCCCTGGGCCAGCTGCTCTTCAAACGTGGGCACTCGGCGCGGCGACGTCCGGCGCTTGGCGATCTCGCGCCTCGCCCACGGCCCAAGATACCCCGCCGGCGCCGACCAGACGGGGTGCGCCAGGCCGGTGAACTCGCCCTGCATCCACATGAACTGGCGCGCGTTCCGGAGCGCCCGCTCCTCCGTCTCCGCCACGTGGCACCGGATCAGGTACCCCCGCTGCTCCGGCCCTGCCTCGTAGCCCGCCTCGCGGGCCGCCTCGTCGTAGATCTTCCAGATCGCCAGCGTGTCCTCGGTCGTCGTGTTCAGCGCGATGTACGGGTAGCGGTGCTGCGCCGCCCAGACGACCGTCTCCTTGCTGTGGACTCCGGGGATCCATACCCGCGGGTGCGGCTTCTGGAGCGGCACCGCCCACGGGTTCACCACCCGCGCCTGATAGTGGTTCCCCTCCCAGCGGAAGGGTCCCGAGACCGTCCACGCCTTGACGATCAGATCGTGCGCCTCCTGGAACCGCTCGCGGTTGTACGCCGGGTTCGTGTTGGACGCCAGCGTCTCGACGCCGCCGCCGCGCACGAACCCCGAGACCAGCCGGCCCCTCGAGATCATGTCGATCATCGAGAGCTCCTCGGCCAGCCGGACCGGATTGTCCGCCAGCGGCAGCGGGTTGCCCAGGAGCACGATCTTCACGCGCTTCGTCGTGGCGGCCAGGATGGCGGCGATCATGTTGATCTTGGCGGACATGCAGAAGGGCGCGTTGTGGTGCTCGTTGAGCATGATCCCGTCGGCGCCCATCTCCTCCGCGTAGAGATACTCCTCCAGCCGCTCGCTGTAGAGTTGGCTGGCGGCCTGCGGGTCGAAGAAGCGGTTGGGAAAGAGCAGGGCCGTGTAGCCGTACCGCCTGGCCTCGTCCTCCGGGTAGGCGCTCATCGGCTGCTCGGTGAAGTACATCAGGTGCATGGCGCTCTTCCGGGCGCCGCGAAGAGACCCAAACAGACGCAGCTCGGCGACGGCGTCTCCATCGACAGGATGCGGCAACGGAGGCCGGCGGCGGTCTGGGGGAGCGGCGGCCCGATTCTAGCAGCGCCTCAGAAGGGGTGTCAAACCGCGAAAGGCGTTCCCGGACCGATCATAAAGATGGAGCTATACCCTCCCCCGTCAAGGGGGAGGGTATTTCGGGATGAGTCCATGCAAATGGAGCCGGCGGGCCTTCGCGTATAATGGCCCGGCGGCCGCCTGGCGTCCCGATGGTGGGAACCGGAGCGGCGACCGCGGCGAGGTGCGTCATGGGCAAGGAGACGATCGGCGTCGGCGTCATCGGCACCGGCTTCGGCGTCCGCGTCCAGATCCCCGTCTGGGCCAGGACGCCGGGGGCCCGCGTCGTCGCCGTCTGCAGCCACGATGCGGCCCGCGCCCACGCCGTCGCCGAGCGCTTCGGCATCCCCCACGCTACCACGGACCCGCGCCAGCTCGCCCAGCTCCCGGACGTCGACCTCGTCAGCGTCGTCACGCCGCCGTACCTGCACCACGACGGCGTCATAGCCGCCATCGAGGCGGGCAAGCACGTCCTCTGCGAGAAGCCCTTCGCCATGGACGCCGCCCAGGGCCGCGAGATGCTGGACCGGGCCCGGGCGCGCGGCGTCATCCACCTGGTCAACTACGAGTTCCGCACGGTGCCCGCCCGGGCGGAGATGCGGCGCCTCGTCCACGAGGGCTTCCTGGGCGTGCTGGGCCACGTCCATGTCACGGCCTTCGGCGACTTCATCCGGGCCACCCACGGGCGCATCTCGCCCTGGTGGTTCCAGGCGAAATCGGGCGGGGGATGGCTCGGCGCCTCCGGCTCGCACACCATCGACACGCTGCGCTTCGTCTTCGGCGACATCACCGGCGTCGGCGCCCAGCTCGACACGCTCGTAAAGGAGCCCCACATCCTGGGCGGCGGGACCGTGAAGTCGGAGGTGGACGATACGTTCTTCCTGCTCTTCCGCTTCGCCAGCGGGGCCATGGGCGCCTACCTGGCCGGCGCGGCGACGGCCACCGGCGGCCCGCCCATGCGCATCGAGGCCTACGGCTCCGAAGGCACCCTGGTGCTGGAGGGCGACCGGCTCCTCGCCGCCAAGGCCGGCCAGGCCCTGGCCGAGGCGCCGGTTCCCGCGCCCGACGTTCCCCGGGACATCGCCGACCCCCACTACGTCCCGTTCACCGTCTGGACGCGGCGGATCGTGGAGGCCGTGCGCGCGGGCCGCCAGATCGCGCCCGACTTCGAGGACGGCTGGCGCAGTCAGCAGGTGATCGACGCGGCGCGCCGCTCCGCCATCGAGGGCCGCTGGGTCTCCATCCCGCGCTAGGCGGAGCCCAGCACGACCCGCACCATCTGCTTCTCCAGCTCGCGGGCCATGGGCTCCGCCATCTCCGGGCGCGCGCAGTCGCCGGCGCTGACCACGTACGCGACGCCCAGCAGCCGCCCCACGCGGAAGTCGACGACCGTCGACGACACGAGGCCGATGGGCGACCGCTGGAGGGCGCTGATCGCCGCCGCCTCGTACGCGAAGCCCGACACCTCGATCCGCCTGGTGGCCATCAGCTCCTGCCCCGGCGCAATGCTCTTGCCCGCGTTCTCCTCGAACTCCCGCAGGAACACCTCCCCGATCCAGTGCGAGGCCGCCCGCTCGTCTTCGAAGAGGTGTACCACGGTGGCCGCCGCCAGGTCCGTGCCTGGGCGCAACTCGGACCCGGGGGCCGGATTCCCCAGCTCCCGGATGTAGCCGGTGATCCGGCCCAGGCGGCGCAGCTCCTCTCCCGTGCTGCCGAAGAAGCCGTGCTGCGCCATCGCCTCGTTGTCCAGCACCCCTTCGCGCATGGGCTCGAAGTGCCGCAGCTCTGGCGGCAGCTGGTCGCGGCGCAGCGCCATGAACGGCATGGCCTCCGCCGTGACCTCATAGGTCGCCTTCGTCAAAGGGCTGGGCATGCGATCCAGGCTCCTCGCTCAAACTCGATGGCAGGCTCGCCGCGCCTCGCGGTACACTACCCGCCTCCCGGCGCTCCGTCAACCGGCCCGCGGGGCGTCATCAGGGTCATTCGATTATCCTGGGAACACCTTTCTGTCAAGAAAGGGTTCCCAGGACAACCGAATGGCCCTGGGGACGTCATGAGGACCTGCCCGTGCGCTCTCGGAAATAGTTCACCGTGCGCGCCAGGCCCTCGTCCAGCCCGACGCGGGGCGTCCAGCCGAGCGTTCGCCGGGCCTTGGCGGCGTCCAGGCAGATCTGGTAGACCTCCCCCTGGCGCGCCGGCGCGTACGTGGGCGGGCGCCCGTACCCGGTCAGCCGGGCCAGGCGATCGAAGATGGCGTTGACGCTGGCGCCCTCCCCCGTTCCGATGTTGTACACGTCGCTCTTCGCCTGTCCCAGGGCCCGCATGTTCGCTTCCACGACGTCGTCCACGTAGACGAAGTCCCGCTCCTGGCGCCCATCGCCGAAGATGACCACCTCGGCCCGGCGCAGCATGTGCTCGGCGAAGATGGCGACGACGCCCGCCTCGCCGTGCGGGTCCTGCCGCGGGCCGTAGACGTTCCCGTACCGGAGGATCGTGTACCGCAGCCCTCCCAGCCTGGCGAGGCACTCGGTGTAGACCTCGGCGGCGAACTTGGAGGCGCCGTAGGGCGAGAGGGGCCGCACCGGGTGCGCCTCGCCGCAGGGCAGGCGCTCGGGCTCCCCGTAGAGGGCGCCTCCCGTCGAGCTGACCACGACCCGCTCCAGTCCCGACTGGATGCAGCGCTGCAAGACGTTGATGGCGCCCAGGACGTTCGCCTTGGCATCCGCGTCCGGCCGCTGGATGGAGCGGATGACGCTGGTCTGCGCCGCCAGGTGGAAGACGATCTCCGGCCGCTCGTCGCGGAAGACCTTGGCCAGCCTGGGCGAGGCCACGTCCATCTCATGAAAGGCCGCGGCGCGGTTCACCTGGTCGCGTCGCCCGCTGGCCAGGCTGTCCACCACGCTGGTCTCGTACCCCTCGCGGACCAGGCGGTCCACCAGGTGTGAGCCGATGAATCCGGCGCCGCCGGTGACCAGGGCTCGTCGCTTGGACAAGGTCAGGGCCGCCTTTCGCTAGCGCCCGGCGGGCGTCGCCGCGCCCCTGTCAATCAGGAAGGGCGGCCCACCCCCGCCCTTGGGCCCGCCGATGGGGCCCCGACTGGACAGGAAGGCGTACACTCTACGCTATCCCGGCGTTCCCCGTGGGACTCGCCGCCTGCGGAGAAAGGTGGTCCCCATGCGGCTCAAGCGGCGGACAGCCTGGTCCGGACTCGCCCTCGTGATCGTCGCGGCCCTCGTGTTCGGCGTCGCCGCGGCCCCGGCGCAACGAAAGGCGGCGACCCTTCGGATCGATAGCCCCCGGGAAGGCCGGACCGTGAGGACGTCCGAGGTGGCCGTTAAGGTCAAGACGACCAACCGGCCCAAGGGCGCCCAGCTCCACTTCCTGCTGGATGGCGTCTCCCTCACCCGCACGGCAAAGCCGCAGATCAAGATCGCGGGCCTCGCCACCGGCGACCATACGGCGACCGTCGAGCTGCTGAGCGGCGATGGGTCGCCGGCCGCTCCCGCGGTGCAGGCCACGGTGCGGTTCCGCTTCGAGGCGCCCGCGAAACCGTCCAAGGTGAGCAAGGGTGCGATCAGGGCTCCGGCGGCCTCGGGCGGCGCAGCTGGCGCGCCCTCCGCGGCGGAGCAGAGGCCCGCGACGGCCTCTGGCGTCGTGCGCCTCTCGGCCGTGCTCCGATCGATCAACATCATCACCAACGCGGTCGTCATCGCTACGGACGCGGGGGCGGAGGTGACGCTGAGCCTGACGCCCGGGAGCAAGCTCCTCCTGAACGGGGCTCAGGTATCCGTCGGCGCTTTTATGGTTCGAACGGGCGCCCGGGTCTCCGTCGAGTACAACGCGGCGAACAACACCATCGTCACATTGACGCTGCGAGAGTAGCCCGTGCGGCGCCTTGCCACGCCTGGCTCCTACCGCTGCTTGGCCTGCGGTGCGCTCGCTCGCCCCGGTATCGTGGGCGGTGACTGGACGCCCGCGATGACGGCATCGTGTGTTGCGCGGCCTGGCATGCTGGGACCACTAGAGGGAACGGGTCAACCCTGACTACCGCTTCGCGTAGTTGCTCGCTCCGGTCCAGTCGATTATGACCGCCGGCTCATTGCCGACAACCCACGCGTCGTGCTCTGGTGGTATCGCAGTCACCTCGCCTGGGCCAACATCGAACTCAGTGCCGTCAGCCATGGCGACGTGAATCCGTCCAGATACTTGATAACCGAAATGCGAAGCTTCGCACAGTTTTGTCTTGGCGATGGGCTTGACGTGAAGAGACCACTTCCAGCCTGGTTGTAGAACAAGTTTCCCGACGCTCCCGCCACCTATGTTTACCAAGTCTACCTTGCCTTTTTCGAAGGTCCTCGTCTCGTCCGGCTTGCTCAGGTGTTTTCGCTCTGCCCGTGCCATAACAACTCCTTCTGCGACCGTTGCATGGAATGGGGGGAGTGTACTGAGCAATCTCGAGCGAGTCAAGTTGAGGTCTCGATCCCCATCAGTAGGGGTACACGACCCCTGGTTAGAGCAGATGCTCGCCGAATCAATGCATAAGCCAGCAGAGCACAGGGCGAAGGAGAAACAAGCACATGCCACGCGGAACATCGAGGCTCGAGGTAGTTGTGGTGCCTGCTCCCGTCGACCAACATGAGCGCCCGCGACGGCTCTCGCTCGTGTTTGGGCTGGTGTTGGCCTCCCCTGAAACAAAAGTCGACGAACAAGCGGGCGGCTGGTCTTCTGCAGAACGGCGGGCTGAACAGACACTATGAAACCATGGTGTCCAAGCCGCTGTGCTTGGCGGGCCTAGGGCCACCCTGCGCCCGGAACATCTACCCGGACCGTTTCCACCTGGCCGGCCGACTTTCCCGCACGAAGCTGGTCGAACGTGGTGGTCGCCGTTACCAGGAAAAGCGTCCGGCGGTCCCGGCCCCCGAGGGTGCAGGCGACGGCCCATCGTCCGGGCACCGAGATCGTATGAGTCACCGCACCGCCGGGCATCACCCGGAGGAATGCGCCCGTCAAGAACGATCCCAACCACACCGCTCCCTCCGCGTCGAGACAGATGCCGTCGGGTACGGCTTCGCCCAGGTCCGCGAAGGTCCGGCGCTGCGTGAGCGACCCGTCCAGCTGGATGGTGAATGCGGTCAAGACGTGGCGGTACGTCTCGGCGACGATGAGCGTCTTCCCGTCCGGCGTAATGGCGCATCCGTTGGGAAACTGGAGGTCCTCCGCCACTACCCGCGCCCGTCCGTCTCCACTCACCAAGACCAGGTTGGCCGGCTCCCAGTCCTCCCCTCGCCGTACACCGACATTTCCCACGTAGGCGCGGCCCTGGCCATCGACCACCATGTCGTTGAGATTTCCCGTCACCATGGGTGTCAGGTCGGCGACCGTCCGCAGGCCGTCCGGGTCGAGGCGCAGGAGTCTGCGGTCCCCCATGGACACGATCAACAGCCGGCCGTCCGGGAGGAATCCCAGGCCCGAGGGTCGCTGGCCGACCTCCGCCACCACCGCTTTCGAACCGTTTCGATCGACGGCTATCACCTGGTGCGCCAGCATATCGGAGAGCCAGAGCTTCCCGCTGCGCCACCGCGGCCCTTCAGGGAAGACAAGGCCGCCGACAAGGGTCTTGGGTCTCAGCGTCTTCATCGTTTGCCGCTTTTGGTGAGTGTATCAGGAATGCCCATCGGAGCGTGGACTGAGGCAGGAGGAGGGGCCGGTCCTCGGTCCTCTTCCGAGCACGGACGATTCTGGGGCCTCCATCGCAGCGACCTGCTTGACGCGACCGGGCGTTGGTGGATACTGTGGGCGATCGCTTTCCGGCGAGATCCGATGAGCGGGGTGAGGCGATGCCAGTTGTCAACACCATGAAGGGGCCTGTGGACACCTCCAAGCTGGGATTCACGCTCATGCACGAGCACGTGTTCATTCGCTCGTGGGGCGTGTTCGAGAACTGGCCTCACCTATGGGACCCGCAGGGGGAGGCCGGCCGCGCGGTGCAGTTGCTGGAGCGGGCCAAGGCCGGCGGCGTCGATACGATCCTCGATCTGACCACCGTGGACCTGGGGCGGGACATCCCAAGGTTGAAGCAGATCGCGGAGCGGGTGGACCTCAACATCATCGTGGCCACGGGCATCTGGATGAACCCGCCCATGTACATCCGCAGTCAGGACGCCGATAAGCTGGCCGACATGTTCACGCACGATATCGTGAAGGGCATCGCAGGAACGGGGATCAGGGCGGGGGCGATCAAGGTGGCGACGGAGCCGGCGATGGATGAGGTCAACGAGAAGATCTTGCGCGGGGCGGCCCGGGCGCACCGGCGGACGGGCGTCCCGATCTCCACCCATACACTACCGCGCAACAGGACCGGCCTATCGCAACAGGATGTCTTCGAGAGCGAAGGGGTCGATCTGCGGCGCGTCGTCATCGGCCACTCGGGCGACAGCGACGACATCGACTACCTGGAGACGATCATCCGCCGGGGCAGCTACATCGGTATGGACCGTTTCGGGATCGAGACGCCCCTGACGACCGCCCAGCGCGTGGCGACGATCGCGAAGCTCTGCCAGCGGGGCCACGCGGACAAGATGGTCCTCTCCCACGATGCCAACTGTTTCATGGATATGCTGCCAGCGGCCTACCGCTCCGACCGCATGCCGAACTGGAACTACTTCCACATCCACAGCAACGTCGTCCCGGCTCTGGGGGCTGCGGGCGTGACGCAGGCGCAGATCGACCAGATGACGCGGGAGAACCCGCGGACGATCTTCGAGACGCAGGGGGCATATTAGGCCCGCCGGCTGACGTGCCGCACGGCATGGCGAGGGGCCGCGCGCACCTCTTAGGGCCTGACCTCTTCGCCGAGCCGCGGCCACAAGGCTGGATTGGAGCGGAGGCACAGGACCGATCCCTGCAGGCAACGCTCGCATCCAGTACGTTCGCCTCAGACGTCTGGGGCGATCGCTCCATCTTTCGCGCCGGGCCTTGACTCCTGTTGGGCTGGTGCTATGATGAGGGTGGGAGGGGAGGGGGTGGGAATCGTGAGAACGCTCCTCCGAGAGCAACCCTCTTTAGGTCTCCCGCCGGCGCTGGAAGCCCCGTGGCCCGAGCCTCTGAAGGCGCGAGTTGGAGTGTGGAACGCCGGCGGGGACGCGGAAGCCGCTCTGGATTCCCAGGCGTAAGGGCGGACGCCTCCCGAGGCCGGTGCTCGTGAGGCCCGCCACCACCGGTCACAGCGACCGGAAGTAGCGGGAACCGGAGCGGTGATCTTTTCGGGACGGAAAACGGGGCGCCCCAGGCGGGGCGCTTCTTCTATGTATGGGCGCCTCGCCTGGCGGGCCGAGAGGAGCTGCTTGACCGCCTCATCGAGCAGGCGTAGCATCAGCCCTACTCAGGCTTGGAGGCGGGAAGTGCCCGACCGGCCATCCATATGAGAAATCGCGGGTAAGATAGGCCTGCCTTGAAGAGGTCCGTTGGGCCATGGAAACGAAGACCCCTGTCGCTGTCTTCGCGATGCCCGGCTGAGGCATCTGCGAGCTGGTGAAAGAGTTCCTTTCACGCCACCGGGTGCCGTTCACCACAAGGATGCTCACGGACGAGGCGAATCGCCTGGAGGCGGCCCGGTATGGGCCGGGCTCGGCGCCCCTGACGCTGATCGGCGGCGAGGCCATCCGCGGCTTCGATAGGGCGCTGCTGCTGGCAGGCCTGGGGCGAGCGGGCCTGCTGACGGAACCGGTGCGGGCCGCCGCGCCGGCCGGTCCTCACCGGTTCCGGCCGCGAGCGCCGATGGCGGAAGCCATCGCTATCGCCAGCTTCCTGGGCGATAGCGTCACGTTTCTCCACGCGCGGACGGGCCGGTACCTGGGCGTGACCCTCGAGAGTAGCTCGGTCCCGGTCGCGGGCCGTCCCATCGCCATCGAGTCCTGCGCGTCGTGGGGCACGCTGGCCGTGGTCAACTACCAGGGCGGCGGCGTCACGTTCCTTTCGGCCAGGGACGGGGCGTACCTGGCGGGAGACCTGGATGCCTCCACCCGCGCAACGGGTCAGCTCCCCCTCTATGCGGTGGCGCACCACGAGGAGCCCCTGCTGTACGTGAGCAACTCCGAATCGTGCTCCGTGACCGTGCTGGACCCCCGGTCCGGGGCGTACGCTTTCGGGTCGCGAGAGGGGTCCACCTTCGCACTCCCGGGCCAGCCGGGCGTGATGGCGCTCCACCGCAGGGCGGACGTCCTGTACGTCCGGCTGCGTGAGGGGGCCGTCGCGATGCTGGAGGCCCGGACCATGCGGCCACTCCGGGGCACGCTGAAGGCCTCGACGTTCGCCGTGGGCAAGGGGCGTGGCATCGCGCTCAGCGCCGACGAGCGTATCCTGTACGTCCCGGAGGCGCTGGAGGGCCGCGACGGCCTGGCGCTCTTCGATGCACGCACCGGCGAGCCTCTCTTCGGGAGCAGGGAGGCATCCACGCTGCCGACGGCGCCCACGCCCTTCGCCGTGGCCGCCCACCCCTCCAAGCCGATCGTCTACGTCTCCTGCTTCGGTACCCAAGTGGTGGAGCTGCGCGATGGCGAGACGGGGCGCTATCTCTCTGGCGACCGCGAGCGGTCTTCGGTGCGGGTGGGCAGTGGGGCGCGCGCGTTGCTGGCGGACGGCCAACGCGACGCGCTCTACGTCACGTCGTTCGATGAGTCCAGCGTCTCGATGCTGGACGCGGCGACCGGTGCGCCGCGGTTCGGCGCCCTGGAGGCGTCACGGCTTGCCACGGGGCGAGGGCCCCGCGGCATGGCCCTGGTGAGCCCGTCAGGATAGTGCGGGCACATCCGCGAGGAGGGATGGCATGCAGTACCGAGTGATCTCCACGGACGACCACTTGCAGGAAGCGCCCCATTGCTGGACGTCCAGGATGTCCAGGGCGAAGTGGGGGGACCAGGTTCCCCAGATCCGCCGCGACCCCGACGGCGCCGACCACTGGTACATCTATGGCCAAAAGATCCGTGGGGGTGGAGTCGGGTCGGTGCGCGGCATCGTCCCCGTGGGTAAGCCTCCGCTGCGATGGGAGGACGTGCCACCCAAGGCGTACGTGCCATCCGAGCGAATCAAGGCTATGGACGAAGACGGGGTTGATGTCCATACCTTCTTCGGGAATATCGCTGGCGTGGCTGGCAATACGTTCAGCAATCCCGAGTACCCAGAGGAGTTCCGTCTCGATGCGATCAGGGCCTACAACGACTTTCAGATCGAGGAGTGGGCGACCCCATTTCCTGGGCGGTTCATCACGCTCTGCAACCTCCCGATGTGGGATGTCGGCAAGGCCGTTGCGGAGCTGCGCCGGATGGCCACGGCAGGCATCAAAGGCGTCTCCTTCGCCTTTCCTGAACAGTGGGGCTACCCCGGCATCGAAGAGCCATACTGGTACCCTCTGTGGGAGGCGGCGCAGGATGCGGAGCTCTCCATCAACTTCCACGTGGGCTCCGGCGCGAGCATGGGGCTGGCCAGGCAGAAGCCCATGACGACGTCATCGCCCATGATCTTCGTGTCGCTGGTGTCCACCCGGGCCATCACCGCCAACGTGGAGGTCATGACCACGATCCTGTTCTCCGGCATCCTGGACAGGTTCCCCAGGCTCAAGATCGTGTCTTCGGAGAGCGGGATTGGGTGGGTGCCGTACCTGTTGGAGGTGGCGGACCATCAGTGGGAGGCGCAGGACCTGAAGAACCACGGGATGAAACTGAGGCCCAGCGAATACTTCCACCGCCAGTGCTATGTGAACTTCTGGTTCGAGGACCTGGGGCCAAAGCTCCGCCACTTGATTGGGGTGGACAACATGATGTGGGAATCAGACTTCCCTCACGGCACCGGCACGTATCCGAAGTCCCGGGAGTACATCGCCAAATCTACCCAGGGGTGGACCGACGCCGAGCGGCATAAGGTGCTGGTCGATAACCCCGTCAGGATCTTCAACCTGCCGTAGGCGAGGACGATTCGATATTCCGTCAGCCGCGGGATACGGCTGTCGTGGGGCGCTGCTGCGACGAGGCCCCCAGGGGACCGGTCTTCGTGATCATCGACACCCATACCCACGTCGTAGCCGATGACCAGGAGCGATACCCCCTGGGACCTGGATATCCCGCCGCTTGGTATCGAGAGACGCCGGTCCCGGCCGAGCTGCTCCTGACGCTGATGAAGGAGAACGGCGTCGCCCGGGCGATCCTCGTGCAAGGGTTCGGGCCGTACAAGTTCGATAACCGGTATGCCGCCGATGCCGCCCGGCTCTACCCGGACCACTTCGCCAGCGTCTGCGTCGTTGACCCGGAAGATGATCCCGCGTCCCGCCTGACGTACTGGGTCAGAGAGCGCGGCGTGCGCGGCGTTCGCCTGTTACCGCCACGTGGGAGGGAGCTCATACCGGGAGAGGTCGATCCATCCATCCTATCGATATGGGCCCAGGCGCTTGAGCTCGGCATCCCGATATGCGTGCAAATTCAGCAGGCGAACATCCCGTGGCTGCGCGCGGCGCTCCAGCGGCTGCCGCCGGCCCCGGTCCTGCTGGACCACTGCGGGTTCCCCGACATCTCGGGCGGACCGCCGTACGAGAAGGCGCAGGCCTTTTGGGCTCTCGCGGACCTGCCCGCGGTCCATCTCAAGGTCACGTCCATCATCCTGCATCAGGCCAGGCAGGATGGAGGAGACCCCAGGCGATTGGTGGACCAGATGGTCCGAATGTTCGGGGCCGATCGGCTCATGTGGGGATCGGACTACTCGCAGACCAATCACCTGAACTACCAGCAACACGCCGAGCTGGGGCGCCGCTCGCGGTCAGGGCTGAGCTCTCGAAACCGGGAATGGTTCGAGGCCGGGACCGCGCTGAAGTTCTGGCCAGAACTGCGCGGCGCCACTTGATTGGTGCAGTATTGACTGGTCCCGAAGTCCAGCGGTACCATGCGGGCGGAGCGGCGGTATTTTTCGAGAGGAGGCAGCGCCATGGCGGATATTGTCAGACGTATCGAGTACTACTACACGGAGGTACCTGATCGCCCCGGAGCAGGCGCAAAGGTTCTGGGCGCGCTGAAGGCGGCGCGGGTCAATCTCCTGGCGTACAACGGCTTCCCGGCCAGCGCCGGCCGCGCCCAGCTCGACTTCGTCCCCGCCAACAAGCGCGCCTTTCTGGCGGCAGCCCGGAGAGCCAAGATCAGGCTCGTTGGGCCCAAGAGCGCCTTCCTCGTTCAGGGAGACGATCGCGTGGGGGTTGTGGCTGACCTGGTCACAAAGCTCGCGAAGGCTCGCATCAACATCACGGCCATGAACGGCGTCGCCGCCGGACGACGGCGCTACGGGGCCATCCTGTGGGTCAAGCCCCGCAACGCAGGCCGGGCGGCCCGGGTCCTGGGCGCCTCCTGACGAGTCCAGGAAGCGCCGCGGCGGGCACCGGTCGAACCCCGGGTGGGCGCGAGCACTCCCTGAACGGGTCGCCGTGGAAGCCGCAGGGACAGGGGTTCATGGCCCCCACCAGCATGAAGTTCGCCGGGAAGGTCACGGTCCCCTGGGCCCGGCTGATCGTGACCTTCCGGTCCTCCAGGGGCTGGCGCAGCACCTCCAGCGTCGCCTGCCCGAACTCCGGCAGCTCGTCCAGGAACAGGACGCCCCGATGGCTCAGGCTGATCTCGCCCGGGCGCGGCCACCGCCCGCCGCCCACGAGCCCCCTGGTTGATTCAATGTGGAAAATGCTCACCTCCTATAGCCCAGGCCCACCTGACCACCTTCGGAGAGTGTATCAGGAGGGCTCAGCTGGAGAAAGGGTTGAGGCAGGTAGACGTGGCAAAGGCTGTGGGCGTGGATGAGATGACCATTGCCAAAATGGGAGAAGCGAGAGAACACTCCCGTCGCGGAGCCGTGAGAAGGTCGAGGCACTCTGTCGATTCTTGGGCCTGGATTTGGTGGAGACGCGGGAGGGATGGACTCCACCTACTTAAAAAGATTCCGAATCTGTTGGAGACGCGGAATTCTCTCGCCGTGACGTTTTAATCGGGATCGTCGGTCTCTACCTCCAGTTGCTTCCAGAACACGACGGGCGTCCCTTTCGCCCCGGCCTGATGATCGTTGGCCTTCATGGGATACCCGAGAAGCGTGCCGTGACGCTCTTATCCGAGTTCATCGTCACGACGCAAGGGTTGGGGCCGGAGCAGGCGCCTGACCAGCCACTGAAGTCCGAGCCGGGGGCCGGACTGGCCGTCAGTGTGACGACGGTGCCCGCCGCGTAGGGCACGGTGCTCCGGCACTGCTGCGGGCTCACCGTGCCGGAGCCTGCGCAGGCCACCGTCAGGCTGAACCGCTGCTGGAAGGTGGCGGTTACGCTCTTGTTGCTGGTCATGGTGAGCTGGCAGGGGCCCGTGCCGGTGCAATCGCCGCTCCAGGCCAGGAAGAGCCAGCCCGAGGCCGGGCTGGCCGTCAGTGTGACGACGGTGCCCGCCGCGTAGGGCACGGTGCTCCGGCACT
>CAZKTO010000008.1:0-1433 GCA_964555685.1 uncultured Dehalococcoidia bacterium | reverse complement strand
GCTGCGGGCTCACCGAGCCCGACCCGCTACAGCTCACGGTAAGGGTGTGTTGCACCGGGATGAAAGGGGCCGTTGGCGTAGGACCAAGCCCCGGGCCCTCTCCGTCCGCGGGCGGTCCATCGGACATGACGGCCAAAAAGGTACCCCCAAAGACAGCCCCGACCAATGCAACCGCTATGACAGCTTTGACAGGAGTGACGCCGCCGGGCACCAACTTGTCGGCGACTTCCAGAGTCCTGTCCAGGGCCTTCTGGACCCATGGCTCGGAGAGCGACTCAGGGTCGACGCCTGAGGCAACCTTGTCAGCGTAGTCCAGGACCTTCCTTATCCGGTGACAGGCGTCCTTCGCAGGAGCGACCTTCTTTTTTGCCCTGTTTAACCAATCCGCAGCTCTGAGCAGAGACTTGCGAGCCCTGTAGGGCAACAACTCCTGTGCATCAGCGTCTCCGAGAAACCCTCGCATGTCTTCGCCAAAGCTGAATATCTTGTCCGCCTGTTCCACGACACCGCAGAGTTGCTCAACTCGCTCTCGTAACTGGCCCAGCATCGCCAGCACACGATCGAGCCGTCGGCGCCGTTCATCTTGCCCGGAATTTCCCATTTCAACTTCTGAGCCAGGCATACTCGGCCTCCACCTCGTCTCGGGCCGAAGATACTCTATGAGTAATCCGCCGGTCAAGAGCTTTTTGCACCCCTAAACCGGCGACGGGCGTCCATCCACTACGCCGGAACGCTCGCCAACCCCCTCCTGAGCAGGCCTCCCATCTTGTCAGCCGGCGAAGAGACCTTACGATCCCCTTGTCGCCTCTTCCTCCCATCGCCTGCGTACACTCAGGGCGTTCAGCCAGGCGCCAGACGCAACTTGCTTACCCGCTCCAGGATCACGGCAAACAGGTCTCTGGGCACCGCCACATCCGCCAGATGGAAGATGAGCCGCCGAGCGTGGCGCACCACCCGGCCGCCGGTCTTGATGAGCTTGACTTGGACGCTGCGCAGGGACCAGTCCTTGATGGCCTTGGGCAGGGCCAGCCGCCGCAACAAGTTCCCCAGGTTGTAGGCCAGAACGAACAGGGCCAGCCGCACCTGGTTGGCCACGAAGCGGTGGCAGGAGAGCCGGGTCCAGTTCAGGGCATACTTGCCTTCTTTGATCCACTGCTCCGCCGTCGCCCGCCCGTTGTAGAAGTGCACCACGCCTTCAGGCCGGGCGGACAACGATCAATGTGATCGTGGAGCGGCTTGGGACGCTGGAAGACCTTGTGAAGAGACAAGGACGGGACCAGGGGAAGGCGACGGAAGAGGCGTTGCCCCGCCCAAGGCCGTACTTCCGGTGAGGTGCAAGGCTCCAACGACCGCGATTCAGGAGCGTGCGACTCTCCTCACGTCCACCACAAACACTATCACCGGATCGTGTCAGTCTGTCTCATCGGCCTCAA